>NZ_JBEORY010000026.1:69695-99986 GCF_040302665.1 Kitasatospora sp. NPDC097691
CGGGGAGCGGTGTGCTCCCCGCCGCGCGGCGGATCCGGTTGCTCAGTCCTCCGATCCGGCGGCGACCGTCTCGTAGGCGTATCCGTCCCGGCGAAGTGCCTGCACGAGGGCTTCGACTTCGACGGCGGTTCCGAGGGGTTCCCCCGCCTTCGCCGCCTTCAGCGTGCCGATCGCCTCGGCCGGGCTGTAGTCGAGGATCTCCCGCAGGTGGCGGGCCGCCGCTACGGTCCCGTCCCGGCCTTCCACGAGCCGGGGCCGGAATCCTCCGAACTTCGCCAGCAGTCCTTGCCTGACGTCCTCCGGCCCGGGCCCGTCGCCGTAGTCGCAACTGACCAGACCGCAGTTCTCGCACTGCCATTCGTCGAACCAGCCGAACTCCTCGGCCGCGATCTGCTGGCCGCGCGAGCCCCTCACGTCATGACCGCAATTGCTGCAGGTCAGCTGGTAGTCGAGTGCGCGGTAGATCACTTCCTCTTCCCGCTCCCGTTCCATCCACGCATGTTCGTGTACCTCTGGACAATCTCATAGAACTTGTCCGTCCGGGCGAGGTGGGCGGCGTTCCGAGCCTCCGACATGCGTCTCGGGAGCTCGCCCACCGAGTTCGTCACGCTCCCACGCCGCCACTGCAGCCTCGGCTACAGCCGTGGGCAGTCGCATCATGACCCGACCGACCTGGGCGTCGACTGTGCTCCCCGATCGCTGACAGCACCTTCGCGTCTTCCCGATACCGGACGTATTGCTCATGATCCACCACGAGGCGAGGCTACTCAGGGCCACCGCATCTGTCTCCGCCGTCTACCCGGCGAACCTATGCGGTCACAGCTCTAGCCACGCGTGCGCTCCGCCATGTCGTCCCAGAATCGGTGCAGTTCCAGGACGGGCATGCCGACCCAGGACGGTGTCTTCCTCCGGAAGACTCGAGGCAGCCGCCGGCGCACGCGTCCGGGCAGCAGGGCCTGCTGCTGGCGGCAGAACGGCTCGCCGATCTCGGCCCGCAGCTGCGTACCCTGCGGCGGGTAGGGGCAGAACTGGAACTTGCAGGTGGGCAGGCAGGTCGTGCCAGGGGCCGGCGGGTCCGAGGTGCCGGCGGTCAGCTCGGGATGCAGTGGAGCGCGGTCCCTGGTCACACAGGGCGGCAGGGTCATGCCCGGCTGGTGGGACCTCTTCAGCCGGTCCTCCACCTCGTCCGGGAACCCGTCCCGCTCGATCAGGTTGAGCATCACCAGGACGTCGGCGATGAGCCGCTGGGTGCGCCCGTCGAGGTTCGTCCACCCGACCGAGGGCGGGATCCAGAGATTGTGCTTGCGGTAGTGCTGCGAACCGTTGCTCCGGGAACCGATGTTGTCGACCACGCCCTTCTCGTCGATCCACACGAAGCGGTCCGGCTCCCGGGTCTGCAGGGCGAGGGCCACCAGGTCGCCGGCCTCGGCGACGAACGGGTGCAGCCGCGGCGGGGGTGCCCCGCCGCTTTCCCCGTCCCAGGCGGAGCCGGCCATCGACAGCCAGCGTCCCACGGTCTGCACCGCGGTCATGCCGCTCCCGCTTTCGGGCCGCTCCGCTGCGCCGTTGCCGTCCTTACCGCCGTTGCGGCCGTTACCGCCGTTGCTGCCGTTGCGGCCGTTGCTGCCGTTGCTGCCGTTGCTGCTCTTGCCGCCGTCCGAATGTGCTGCCGCCGCGCCGCCGTCGGGCTCGGACCGGGCGATGCTGTCCGGAAGTTCCCACAGGCACAGCGCCTGCAGCAGGCAGATCTGGGAGTACCAGCACCGGGCCTGCTGGAGCACGGTCTCCGCCTGCCGGATCAGGTCGTCGCGCCCGCCGGGGTAGGTGTCGGGATGACGTTTCCGGCGGTTGGCCGCGTACTTGAAGCCCTGGGCGAGCGCGTTCTCCAGGGAGAGCGGGAGGAGGTCCGAGCGTTCCGGGTCCAGGTGGCGCAACCACTTCTCCAGGCGATTCCGAGCCTCGTCCCGGTGACCGTCGCTCACCGATCCGAGCAGCATCGGGATCATCCAGGCGCGCATGACGAACTGACGCCCGAGTTCACGGCGGGCCCGCCGGTAACGGTCGATGATCTCCTGCCGTTTCCGGTTCAGCGGATCGTTCTCGTCAGATGCGGTCCTGGACGGGCCCCGCGAGGCGGCAGCCTTCCGCATCTCGGCCACCCACCCGCCGTACTCCGCCCTCTTCCGGGCTCTCAACTCCTCGGTCCGTGCCTGGTACTCCTCCAGCGGATCCCTGTTGAGGCCGAACTTCTTGCGGATCACCTCGAAGGCCGGATCGCCGCCGCTCCCGACCTCCTGTGCGGCGGCAAGGCGGATGGCGTAGGACTGCTCACCGCTGCCCAGCTCGAAGAGCCGCTCGTACAGGCTGGTGGTGTCGATCTTCGGAGCGCCGGTGCGCAGGGCGGCGCCGTACTGCTTGACCAGGCCGAGCTTGGCTTCGTCGAGGGTCCGCCGGTCCCCCTTGATGCCGTCCCAGTGCTGCTGCAGGTCGAGGGTGATCCTGCCGAGGAGCCTCGGGGTGTCCTCCACGCTGTCGATCTCCAGGGCAGCGGCATAGAGGTCGAAGGCTTTCGGATCCATGTGGCGGCTCGCCGCTCTGCAGAGTCGCTCGGCGGGGGTCCGTCCGGTCAGTGGAGCCCTGCGCCACAGGTCCTTGGCCTCGCGCTTCACGATCTCCTGAGCCTCCGCCTTCACCCCGGTTCCGCTGTTGCCGGCCTCGGTCGCGAGCTTGGCCGCCCGTCGGCGTGAGAGCAGGACCAGTGCGATCAGCAGCTCACGGCTGGGCCCGGGCGGGTGCAGGGCCTGCTCGATGAGCCGGCCGGCCTGGCGCTCGCTCAGGTGGTCGAGCAGGCGGAATCCGTAGTACGCCTGGATGATGCTGTGCGGGAACCGGACCTTGGTGTCGAAGCCCTCCACCAGCTTGAGCTCGCTCGCGTGGCCCACGAACCGTGCCAGCTCCGTCTGGCACTGGCCGATGCTCCCCTCGCTGAGGAGCCGGCTCTCCCCGTCGCTGAGCCGGGCGCACAGCTCGTCCCAGACCAGCTCGCGCTGCCACTCCGAGAAGGTGGTGCCGCGCTTGCCGTACTGGTCGAACCCGCGTTGTTCGAGCCAGAGTTGTCGGGTTTTGCTCTCCATCCGCCGGGTCCGTCCGGGGTGGGTGTCCTCGCCCAGCAGGTCGGCGAACGAGACCTCCAGGGTGTCCTGGAGCAGTCCGATGCACGCCAGCGCGGAGACGACCTCCATGGTGTCGCGGCGCTCCTCCAGGCTCACGGTGACATCGTCGTGCAGTCGGCCCTCCACCAGGGCGTGGTACCAGGTCTCCAGCAACCACAGCCGCAGGGTGGACCGGTCCCAGCTGCGGGTGTTCAGGCGCTTGTCGTCGTGCCGGGGCCGGTCGCGTTCCAGGGCGTCGTGGCTGTGCAACTCCCGGGCGATCTGGAGGTAGATCGGCGACTCGGTGACCTCGGCCGTCTCCACGATCCAGTCGAGGCGGCGCTCGTCCGACTCGGGAGAGCGCGCTTCGACGAACCGGAGCGCCGCTTCCTCGCTGAGCGGTTCCAGCTCGATGATCGCGGCGCTGGTGCCCTCCAGGGGAGCGTGCGGCCGGGAGGCGACGACCAGCGGGAGCCGTTCCTGGTACGCCCGGTCGATGGCCCTGCGGATGATGTTGTCGCGATCGTCCCGGAGGCTCTCGTCGAGGATGGCCTCCTCCAGTCCGTCGGCGATGACGACCGGTTTGTCGTCCGCGAGCAGTTGGTGCCAGACCCGGTCGTTCTTGCTGCGGGCGAGGATCCCCTGCGGCGCCTCCTCGGAGAAGCGGCGCTTGGCCATCTGCTCGAAGTTCAGGTCCGAGGCATGGGCCGCGTCCCGCAGCCGGATGGGCACGGGGACCGCGTGCTGCTTGGCCAGGATCTCCGTGAGCTGCACCAGCACGGCCGTCTTCCCGACACCCACCCCGCCGACCAGCAGGTACGGCCTGCGGGTCTCCCGCTCGCGCAGCCGCTGGGCGATCACCTGCGCGAGCTCCTGGCGCCCGACGACCTCCGAGATGTGCGGCCCGGCGGTGAGGACCAGCTCGTTCGGCTTCCTCCGCGCCTTCGCGAGGAAGCGTTTCTTCGTCCAGCGGTACCACCAGAACAGGAAGATCGCGGTGGCGATCCCGGCGGTGAGGACCGGACCGACGAAGCGGATGAGGGCGTCGAACCCCGAATTCCCCCGCCGCCACGTCTCGAACCCGGTGCTGTTCCCCGAGATCACGATGTACAGGCCCTCCGCACACCAGGCGAGGACCAGAAGCGCAGCGATCCCCCAGAAGACCCGCATCACATTGGTGTACGAGCCCAACCTGCGCCACTTCCGCGGGCGCGGCGTGCCCCGGCGGGCCTCCCACCGGATCATCGACTTGTGCCACCGGCAGGCAAAGGCCTCCACGACCCGGGCCCAGGCCCGCCGAATCGGCAGACTCGACATCGGCGCGTTGGGCGGCCGTTCCTTGCCCGGCGGGTGCCGGACGACTCTCGCCATCGTGACCTCCCCCTCCGGAAAGCTCCGCACGGCACCGGGGCAACCGAGAAGGGGGCGCGCTCCACGGACGGTCCATGTCCCGGTTTGCGCGAGGAATCGATGAATACCATCGGACGCCTGACAGCCCGGCTTTCAGGTTGCCAGGTGTAATCGAATCAGCAGAAATTAACTGGTCGTAGCCGGGAGACGCGTTCGTCTTTTCCATATTGTCCCCTCGCCACCCCCCGCCAGACAAGCATGGAATGCTCCGGTGACGAGTGCGGCCGTTCACGCCTCCGACTCCTGGTTTCCGGGCCTCACTGATGGCCGGCTCATCGAGTCCTTCGCCGGTGCCCTGACCCGTGGCCGCTCCGTCGAACAGTTCCTCGGCCCCGCCGGAGATCCCCGTGCTCCAGGGGTCCGCCGGGTCGAGGCTGTAACACCTGATGCGCTCGCCCCTTGCGAGCACCGGACCGGAGCCGCCCGTCACCGCTCGGTCGATCAGGGCGCGGCTCGGGACGAACACCGCGACTTCGTACTCGCCGACCGGCCGTGACCTGCCACAACGGGTTGACGACTGCTTGCGCGCCCAACGGTGACCGGCCGTCAGATTCCCTGTTCGGTCACCTCGCGCACCGCGGCCGGCACGTCCTGCTCCGCGGTGCGGTGGTGGTCTCCACGGCAGTGCTTCCCCTTCGGATGCCGAGACGGCTCGGCGGTGCCGGCGGCCTGCGGGGTCAGCCACTAGCCGGAGGTTGGCGCCGGCCGGGTGGAGCCTGAGATCAGGCTCCGGTGGCCGGACGGAACACCGCGAAGACAGTCCAGCAGGACGTCAGTCAGTGGCTGAGCCACGACCACCAGAACCTGAGTACCAGCATCAATGTCAGTGGCCCGGGTTACGCTCCCCAGACCCTGAGGAAACCCGGAAGACCGCCCCTGGACTTCGCCTACAGGAGGCGGTCCTCCGGCTCGGGCAAGGATCAAACGCCCCCTGGGGAGCTCGCGTGAAACACCCGCCCCTCCCACCGCGGATCATCCGAAGCGCGGACCAACGCGGCCCACCGACTCCCACCTGGTCACAGCGGGCAGCACCAGCGGGCCCACTTCCCGTGCCGTGCGGCCCTGAACGCACCCGGTCCCGGCGGCCTCCTGGCGCAGCTCCGGCACCGAACCCGGCCCCGGTGGCCACCGGGGCGGCGGGCGGTGGCCGGCCCCGCGTGGCCGAGCGATGGTCGTCCCACGAGGGCCGGCCCGGACGGCCGAAACGGCCGGGTCATGGGTCATGGGTCATGGGCGACCGAGCCGACCCGCGGTTGTTCTCACGGGGTCCTGGGGTCCAGGTGGCGGGCGATCAGTTTGGCGAGTTCGGGGCCGTTTTCGTAGGCGAGGGGTGCCAGGTCGGGTGGGAGGACGAAGCCTTCGGGCAGCTGGGCGTAGGCGTCGGCCATCTGCCGGCGGTAGGCGTCGGCCAGGAGGCGGGGCCAGTCGCCGGTCAGGGGCGGGCGCATACGGGCTTCGGCTGCCAGCGCCTCGTGCTGGGCGGCCGCTTCCTCGATGGCTTCTTCTCTGGTCCAGTCGCTGATCGGCGCACGGCCTGGGTCCCAGGGGGCCAGCCAGGGGCTGGGCCGGCCGTGGAGGATCGCGGCGGCGAGCTCCTGGGCGATGAGCGGGGAGGCGTGCAGGCCGTCGCGGTGGGTGCCGGTGGCCAGCCACAGGCCCGGGCGGGCGGTCGGGCCGAGAAGCGGGTGGCCGTCGAGGCCCACCGGGCGGTTGCCGTGGTGCAGTGTGCGCACCCGCGCGGTGGTGAGGCGGTGGTGCAGCTGGCCGAGTGCGGCATCGAGGAGGAAGCGCAGTCCTGCGGCGGCGGGTTCGCCGCCGGGGGTCAGGGCGGGGGCGGCGGACGCGCCGACGTACCAGGAGCCGTCCGCCTGGGGGACGGCGTGCAGGCCGCACGCGTACGCGCGGTTGGGGGTGCGCAGCACGGCGGTCAGCGGGGCGGGCGCGGTGAGGGAGAGCGCGGTGCCCTCGGCGGTGACCACGGGCAGGACGGGCAGGTCCGGGTCCAGAGCGGTGAGGAGCGGGGTGGTCCAGGCTCCGGCGGCCAGGACGAGGACGGGTGCGGTGATGGTGGCGGTGGGGGTGTGCAGCGTGTAGTGGTGGCCGTCGGTGTGCAGCCAGCCGGCGGGGGTGCGGGTGGTGTTGGGCAGGGCGGTGAGTGCGGCGTCCAGAGTGGCGAGCCAGCGGCGGGCGTCGAGGTAGGCCTCGGCGGGCAGGTGGAGGGCGCGTAGCGGGCGGTCGTTGTCGAGCGGGTGCAGGCCGGGGACGTCGGCGGGGTCCGTCTCTTCGACCGGCAGGGCGTGTTCGCGGCCGGCCGCTTTGATGGCGGCGAGGGAGCGCTCGTCGATCCGGCTGGAGACGGTGTTGAGGAGGACGAACGTGCCGGTGCCGTAGCCGTCGCGGGCGGGTGCCCGGCCGGCGGCGGCTTCCCGCACGTGCCGGCGCCAGGTGGGCCAGCGTGCTGCGGCCTCGACGGCCAGTGCCAGTCGCAGCCGTCCGTGCGGGGTGCGGGTGGTGGTGGCGGTGACCTCGCCGAGGACGCCGAGCATCGCGCCGGCGGCCCGCGACGCCCCGGCCCGGCGTCGGCCGGAGAGTGCCACCGTGATGCCCGGATCAGCGGTGGCCAGGGCGACGGCGATGGAGCGGCCCAACACGCCGTCACCGATCACCAGCACATCCGCAACAGCTCGCCTCACGCCACCACTCCTGTCACCGGCCGGGATCGTCGGCGCTATCCCTGTCCCCGCCCGGCGCTTGTCATGCGGCATGATCCGGCCACCTTCGCGCGGTATGCCTGATGGAGTGGGGCAGCCTGGCTGGTAGCGTCCGCGGTTCAGGGACCGCCCCGCGGACGGTGCCGGTCCCCTCTCCCCCCTTTGTGGACAGTGAGGTTCGGCAGACATGCGCAGGGCGACCCTTTCACGGCCTGGGACGGACCGTTGATCGGCCCGGGGCAACTGCTCGGTGCCGAGCTCGGCGGGCGGGCGGTGGTCATCTGGCCGGGCTCGAACCGGGGACGGGGCTTCTCGGTTTTCGACGCCGAAGACGGTTCCCTGGTACGGGAGTTCGTGCTCGGCGCGGACTTCGTCGTCGGCCCGCTCTGCCGGGTGCACGTCGACGCCGACGGCGAACGCCCGGTGCTGGTGGTCCTGGATCAGTTCCGGGGACTGCGCGGGACGCTCTTCCAGGTCGACCTGGCGACGGGCGAGCGGGTCTGTCCCGACACCTGGGGCAAGCGGCGCAAGCCGTGGGGCCGGACGTGGCCGCGGATGTCGGCGGCCGTTTCCCACCGCGGCCCTGGCGGGCGGCGGACCCTGCTGCTCGGGTGGAGCGACGGCCGGGTGGAGCGGGTCGACGCGGTGACCGGGGAATCGGCGGGGCCGCGGATGCGTGGTACCGGCCGCAGGCAAGTGTGGTCGCTGACCGCGTTCACCACGGCGGACGGCAGGACCCGGCTGGCCGGCGCGGACGCCGACGGGCTGCTGCGGGTCTGGGAGCTGGAGACCGGCCGGCCGGTGAGCGGTCCGGTCAAGGCGCACAACATGCCGATCTCCCACCTCGTCCCGTACCAGGTGGACGGCCGGGCCCTGCTGGCCACCGGCGGCACGGACCACTCGGTGCGGATCTGGGACCCGGAGACCGCAACGCCGCTCGGCACGATGATGGTGCAACCCGAGAACACGCTGGGCCTGTGCGCCTACCAGGCGGACGGCCGGGCCGTGCTGGCGGTGGCCTCGGACCGCCTCTACCGCTACGACGCACTCACCGGGCAGCCCGTCGGCGAGCCGGTCGACGGATGGGCGGACGACGCCTGCACGGGGGTGTGCGCCGTCCGGCTGGGCGATCGGGTCGCCCTGTTCGCCGCGGACGAGGACCGAATGCGGCGCTTCGACGGCGCCACCGGCGAGCACCGGCCCGCCGGGACCGCGTGAGCGGAAACCCGGGCGAGACACCGGGGTCGTCCCCGCGCGGGGGCGCGCGCCGCCCGGCTCGCTGTCGGCGCCGCGACCCCGCGGGGGGCGGCGCCGACGGCGAGGGTCAGTGCAGGTCGTCGGCGGCCAGGTGCGCGGTGAGCGGGGTCACCTTGCCCAGCGGGGCGCACTGCACCTCGGCCGGCAGGGTCGAGGTCGTGCACCATTGCGCGCTCGACAGGTCGGTTCCTTCTGGGACGAACTGCCAGAAGTACTTGTAGTACTGCATGTTGGCCTCCATCTTCCCGAGTGCCTCGGGAGTCCGGCCCATCGTCGTCCCCTCCAGGAGGTCGCTCTCCGGCACGGTGGGCGAGGCGTACTCCATCCACGAGCAGTCGGAGCAGCCGGGGAACTTGATCGCCAGCGACTGGTGGTTCGGGGCGATGCCGGTCCGGTCCACCGGATCGGAGCTGACCTTGACCCGGATCAGCACCGCCGTCTTGCCCGCGGGCACCGGAACGCCCGGCAGCGCCGTACTGGTGTCCGCGCTGATCAGCTGGGCCTGGTAGCGGTAGTCCTCGCCGGCATGGATGATGCCGTGCAGGACCGGGCCGCTCGCGACCGGCAGCGGCGGCCGGGTCGGGCTCGCCCCGGCGGGCGCAGCGGATCCGGCGGCAGGCCCGGCGGCTCCGGCGCCCGCCGGGGCATTGCTCTTGGCTGCCCCCGAGCTGCCGCACCCGGCGACGAGCAGCGCCGCCGCTGCGACTCCCCCGACAGTTGTCATGAACAGCTTTCTGGTGCGCATGCATCCCCCTCGGTTCCGGTGATCATCAGTCACTGGCCGGCTCAGTCTGCCGCAAAGTTCGATTCCGGGTGGAGCAACTCGGCATCCGCTGTACGGCCTTGGTGACCACGCCACCTACCGGCCCCCGGCCGCAGGGGCTGCCTGTCGCCGCGTGGTGCCTGAGCCGTCCAGCGCTGGAGATCATCTTCATGGGGCTCGCCCTGTCCGCCTCCCGGCGGGCGAACGGCGTTCGCGTTCGCCTGTGGCCGTGTGGCCGCGCGAGGCACCTGTGGCAGTGCTGAGCCGGACGCAGGGGAGGCAGGTCGAGCGCGCAGCGCCCCGACACCGACGTCTGGTGCGGGGCTTGCGCAAGGCACGGGACGTCAACGTGCGGACCTGGGTGAGGCCGCCCTGGGCACGTGGCAGTGCCACGGCGATCAGGTTCCTCGTACCCCGAGCGGGGCGACGAGGTCCGGGACGGGGGCCGGCGGGCGGCCCTGGCGGACAGGTCGGGCCCAGCCGCCCGACGGACTCCGGAGAGCGGAGGCTGTGTACGGGCCGGTGCGGGCCTGCGGGCCTGCGGGCCGAATGTGAGTACGCGTACTCATGTGGCGCCCGCGCGGACCGATGGAGGATCGCCGAGGGCCGTACTACGCGGCCGACGCCAGGCTCGCCCGTAGCGACGAGGGACATCCACCTCGGCCGGGGCGACCGTGATCCTCCCGGGGAACTCCCTTGCGCTCCGCATCCGTACTCCGTACCGCCGCCGTCCCGGCCGCCGCCGCACTGGCCCTCCTTCTGACGGCCTGTGGCCCGGACAACAGCGACAACCCCGCCGGCGCGGCACCCACCACCACCCTGAGCCCGGGCACCGCCTCACCGTCGACGGCAACCACCGCACTGCCCACCATCACCGCCGCAGCACCCACCGCCACCCCCACGGCCCCGAGCCGCTTCGCCGACGCCCTCCCGCCGGCCGGGACCGCGAACGGCACCTTCACCGACAGCGCGAAGGGCGACATCTCCCTCGCCATCGGCCCCACCAGCGTCGTCAAGGGCGACATCGCCGACCTCGCCAACTTCCTCAAGCCGGAGGACATGGCCGGCAAGACGCCGTACTACGTGCGCGTCACCTACACCCACACCGGCGGCAACGGGATCTACGAGCCCTACTTCAACCTGCGGCTGCGCGCCATGGTCAGCGACACCGCCCAAGCCCGCAAGGTCGACCTGCTCAGCGCCTTCCCGAAGTGCGAGAGCGACGTCCCCCAAGGCGGCAAGGACTTCGTCAAGGGCCAGATCCACCACGAGTGCGCCATCTACCTCGCCCCGGCCGACAAGCCCCTCCAGTACCTGGTGTGGCTCGACAAGGACAACAAGCCCCTCGCCTGGAAGGCCGGCTGAAGCAGACCCGTCCGGGCAGGGACGCCGCCGGAGGCACCGGCAACGGTGCGGGCGGGTCGGGACGGGACGGGACGGGTCGGAGTGATCGTGGTGGGAGTGCAGCAGGCGGCGCGGCTGGAGGGCCTGATGCGTCGTGTGCGCGTGAGGGTGTGAGCGGTTCGCCTGGTGTGGCGAAGTACCGCTGCTGCAACGAGGGTTGACGTGCGGCTGGGATGCGGACTGCTGCAGGTGTGGCCGAGCGCCGGCCCACGGAGCCGGAGGCGGGCACGGAAGCGGTCCGCCGGTCGGCGGTAACGGCCGGCTGTAACGGCCGGCGGGCCGCCGACGGCCGGGGGGCCGGCCGCCGAATCCGACCGGGGGTTATCCCTGGGGGAAGACGGCGGTCCTCCTCAGCGCGCCGTGCCCCTGCCCCGCGCGAAGATCGACTCACCGAACGCCGAAGTCATCGGCGTTTCCGTCGAGTCGAGGAGTGATCGCAACGATGGCAGCGAACAAGCGGATCGGGCGGCGCGGTCTGCTGACGGCGGCGGTGGCCGCCGCGGCCGTGCTGGTCCCGTCGGCGGCGGTCGCCGCGCCGGTGGCGCCCGGGGCCACCGGCGCGGCCGCGGAAGCGGCGACGGCGCAGCGCTCCGCCGTGGTGCGCGCGCTGGAGAGCGTCGCGCAGCCGTTGCGGACGACGGAACCCGGCGGCCGTACCGCCGACCTGCACGCCCTGGGCTCGATGATCGGCGACGCCACGGTGGTCGGTCTCGGCGAGGCCACCCACGGCTCGCACGAGTTCTTCGCGATGAAGCAGCGGGTGTTCCGCTACCTCGTCGAGGAGAAGGGCTTCACCACCTTCGCCCTGGAGACGAGCTGGAGCAGCGGCCTGCAGATCGACGAGTACGTCCAGGGCGGTCCGGGAGACGCGCGGCAGCTCGTCAAGGACGCCCTGGGCGGAAGTCCGTGGGAGCGCGAGGAGTTCGCCGACCTGATCGCCTGGATGCGGGCCCACAACCGGAGCCACCCGCAGAACCCGGTCCACTTCGTGGGCGACGACCTCGGCCTCCCGAGGCTCGGCGACCGGATCTTCGAACGGGTCACCTCCTACGTGCGCGGGGCCCGCCCCGACGTCCTCCCGCAGCTCGACGGCCTGTACGCGGGCCTGCGGCCGTTCGACGACGCCGCCGCCTACCTGCAGAAGCCGCCCGCCGAGCGCCGGGACAACGCCGCCAAGGCGCAGCAGGCGCTCGACCTGGTCACCGCGAGCGGTGCCGGTGCCTCCGGCGACGACGCCCACGCGTGGGCCGTGCAGCACGCCCGGAACATCGCCGAGACCTTCGCCTTCGCCACCCTGGACATCACCGACCCGGCCACCGTGTCCGCCGCGGAGCAACTGCGCGACCGGGCGATGGCGGACAACACCGCGTGGTGGCAGCACCGCACCGGCGGCAAGGTGCTGCTGTCGGCGCACAACGGGCACACCGGCTACCTGGCCACCGACACCTTCCTGTACCCCAAGCCGCAGGGCTCCTGGCTGCGCGATGCCTACGGTCGCGACTACGTGGCCGTCGGTTTCACCTTCGACAGCGGCTCCTTCCTCACCAACGGCGCCGTCCTGACCAGCGACTGGAAGACCGTCACCGTCCCGCCGGCGACGCCGGACATGAACGAGTACACCCTCGACCAGGTCCGCTACCGGGACTACTACGTCGACCTGCGCACCGCTCCGCGGGCGGCCCGCGACTGGCTGGACGTCGCCCGCCCCACCTACGACGCGGGCTCGGTCTACGTCGACGACCCGATGCCGCGGCTCGCGATCGGCCAGGCCTACGACGTCCTCATCCATCTGAACCAGGTCACCCAGGCGCGCAAGTTCTGATCGCGCGTCCGACCTGCCGCGCCCCGGCCGCACCGCGGGACTCCCCGCATCCGCACTCGGGACGGCACAGGGAATGGGCGTGAGGATGACCGGATGCTTCGGTTGGGAACCGCCGTAGCCCGTCCGCCTGGCGCGCCTTGTCGCCGGGCGCACCTTGTCGCCGGGCGCTCCTTGCCGCCGGGCGCGTCCGCGCCGCCGGCGTCCGCGCCGCCGGGCGCTGTGTCCGGGCCCGCGAGCTGCCGCCGATCAGGTTCTGCGCGAGATGACCATGATGTATTCGCAGGGAGCGTTCGTCGGGTTGGCGAAGCCGTGGTCCGCGTCGGCCTGGAAGTACAGGGAGTCGCCGGTGTTCAGGGTCTCGCTGATTCCGCCGATGGCGACGGTGAGGGTGCCGTCGAGCACCACGAGTTGTTTCTCCGTACCCGGCGGGTACGCGGGCAACAGCCCGGTGGAGACCTGCGGGGGGAGGTGGTGGACGACCATCTCGGCTCGTCCCGCACCTGGGGCCGCTGACACCATGTGCCGCTCGAAGCCGGTTTCCGGGTCACGGAAGACGGGGCGATCGTTCTTGCGCATGACGAGGGCCGCACCGGACGCGGCGGCACCGGGCGCGCCGATCAGGTCCGAGAGCGACGCGTCGAGCGCGTGGGCGATCCTGGACGCGACGCCGATCGTCGGGCTCTTCTCACCGCGTTCGACCTTGGACAGCATCGCCCGGCTGACCGACGACCGTGCGGACAGCTGTTCCAGTGTCAGGCCCGCCTCCTCGCGGCGTCGCCGCACGTTGCCGCCGAACGCACCGGCCAGGTCGTCACCGTGCTGCGGTCCGGCCGCGTTTCCGTCTTGCTCGACCACCGTGCTCCTCGATCGATGGGTACCGCGCTGCCCACAGTGTAGTGTTCTCCTAAAGAAGATCTGATCTTCTATCAGAGACACGCGATGCACGCCCGACACGACGGAGGGGTTCCATGCGTTTGATCTCGAGTGGCCGGCACCATGCCACGTTCGAATTCGGCGACCTGCAGGTGATCTCGTTACGAGACGGGTACATCGACATGCCGCCGACCCGGCTCCGCGACGAGGACGGGCGCCCGCTCGATGTGCTGCCGGCCGCCGTCCCCCTGGCCGGCGACAACTTGAGGCTGTCGGTCAACGCCTTCTTCGTCACCGACGGCACGCGGTCGGTACTGATCGACACCGGCGCGTCCGACGCCTGGCACGACCCCACCATGGGTTTGATCTACGACGCGCTCGACGAAGCGGGAATCGACCGCGCCCGTATCACCGATGTGGCCATCACCCACAAGCACGCGGACCACGTGAGCGGCCTGATCGCGCCGGACGGTTCGGAGGCGTTCGCCGGACTTGAGCGCGTGTGGATCGGCGCGGGCGACACCTCGGTGTTCACAGGACGGCTCGAACCGATCCGCGACCGGGTCGTACCCGTGTCGGAGAAGGTCGCGATCAACGACTGGGCCACCGCGATCCCGACACCGGGCCACACCCCCGGTCACACCGTCTACGACGTCAGGAGCGGCGCCGGCCGTCTTCTCGTCTGGGGCGACACCGTCCACGTTCCCACGCTCCAGTTCGGCCAGCCGAACGTGTCCTGGGAGCTCGACGGCAACCAGTCCCAGGCCCGCGACGCGCGGGCGGCCCTCCTCGAACGACTGGCCCAGCCACACCACTTCGTAGCCGGCGCCCACCTCGACTCACCCGGCATCGCCCGTGTGACCCCCTCCGGCAACGGCTACGCGCTGGAGTACCTCGCACCACCGATCGGCTGATCGCCCGCCGACTCGACCACCTGGACGCCCGCCGGCACCAGCCGCATTCCCTCGATCACCGGTTCGGGGAACACCTCCTCCACCTCCACGGGGCGTGGCGGGGTCGTGCGGGTCATCGTCGCCTCCGGGCGTCGGAGGTCATCGGGCGGAAGGGCGGCTGGTGGCGGTGATGCCGGCGATGATGAGGTCGATACCCGTGAGGAACTGCTCCCGGTCGTCGTGGCGGCGCATCTGGTCGGCGATGTCATGGAGGAACGGGTAGTCGCCGGCGTCGAGGCTCTTCCACGCCGCGGACACGGAGTCGAGGAACTCGGCGCGCTGCGCACCGGTCCGCGGGGCGGCGGCGTCGTCCGCGACGTCGAAGGGCTGGGAGTTCTGGCTGGTGGCGCCGAGGATGTAGTGCACCAGTGTCGAGGTCGTTTCGAACCACTCGCTGCGTGGGATGCCCAGGGTTCGCACGCGCCCGCCGATGCTCTCGAAGACCCGTGCTGTCACCGCTCCCCAGGGGCTGCGGGTGACCTGCACGGCGAGCTGGGTGGCGAGCCAGGGATGTTCCACGACCGCGTCGTACAGGCCGAGGGCGGCGGCGCGGATCCGGTCGCGGCCGGTGTCCTCGGCCCCGGGGGCCGGTGCGGGCTCCTGCGGGGCGGGGAAGGCGGACAGGGCTGTGGCGACGACGCTCTCGGTGGCGGCCTGCAGCAGCTCGCCCATGTTTCCGACGTGGTGGTAGATGGCCCCGGACCCGGTGGACAGGCGGTCCGACAGCGCACGGACCGTCAGGGCTTGCGTCCCCGCCGTGTCCAGCAGCCCGACAGCCGCCTCGATGATGCGCTCGCGCGAGAGCACCTGCCGGCGCCTTCGTGACTGGGGTGTCGGTGTGGTCATGCCCTCATCCTGCCAGGCTTGGTGCACTGCTCCACCATGGAGTACGGTTCCAAAATTGGAGCAACGCTCCATAGGTGTGGCTTCGGGCTTCACCGAGCACGGTCCCGACCCGACGGACCCCGGCCGGCCCGGGGACCCGCGACTGGAGGAGAACCGACATGCACGACGTGGTGATCGTGGGAGCCGGGCCGGTGGGCCTGTTCCTCGCCGGCGAACTCGCCCTGGCCGACTGCTCGGTCCTGGTGCTGGAGAAGGACCCGCAGGCGGCCTCGCCGTACCGGGCGCTCCCGCTGGGCATGCGGGGCCTGAACGCCGGGTCCGTCGAGGCCTTCTACCGCCGCGGGATGCTCACCGCCCTCCTGGACGCCTCACGCGCCGACGCGCAGCAGGTCGGCGCGCACCCCGACGCGCACGAGGCGCCCGCCCCGCGCGACGTGAGCCACTTCGCGGGCCTGCGCCTGGACGCCGCCCGCATCGACACCGGCGCCCTCCCGCCCCGGCTGCCCGGCCCGGCGATGGAAGGGATCATCACCAGCCTCGAAGCGGTCACCGGCATCCTGGAGGAGCGGGCGGTCGCGCTCGGCGCGCGGATCGTGCGCGACGCCCCGCTCGAAGCCGTCGACCAGGACGGTGACGGCGTCCTGGCCCGGGCCGGCGGACGCGAGTACCGGGCGCGCCTGCTCGTCGGATGCGACGGCGGACGCAGCACGGTGCGCCGCCTGGCGGGCTTCGAATTCGTCGGCACCGAGCCGCTGTTCACCGGCTACGTCGCCCGCGTCGACTTCGAGGACCCGGACAAGCTGCGCCCGGGCTTCAACCCGACGCCGACCGGCATGTACCTGCGCACGCCCTTCGAAGGGCACCTGGGCATGATGGACTTCGACGGCGGCGCCTTCGACCGCTCCCGGCCGCTGACCCGCGACCACCTCCAGACGGTCCTGCGCCGCATCTCCGGCACCGACGTGACGATCAACCGGGTCCACCTCGCCTCCAGCTTCACCGACCGCGCCATGCAGACCGGCACCTACCGCAACGGCCGCGTCCTGCTCGCCGGCGACGCCGCCCACATCCACTCCCCGCTCGGCGGCCAAGGGCTCAACCTCGGCATCGGTGACGCCATGAACCTCGGCTGGAAGCTCGCCGCCACCCTCCACGGCACCGCCCCCGCGAACCTGCTCGACACCTACACCGCCGAACGCCACCCCGTCGGCGCCGCCGTCCTCGACTGGTCGCGCGCCCAGGTCGCCACGATGAACCCCGGCCTGAACACCCCGGCCCTGCGCCGGCTCGTCCACGACCTGCTGCGCACCGTCGACGGCACCACCCACGTCTTCCGCGCCACCTCCGGGCTCGCCCACCGCTACGACCTGGGCGACGACCACCCGACCGTCGGCTTCACCGCCCCGGACTTCCGCTTCGGCGACGGCACCCGCCTCGGAGACCTGCTGTGCGAAGGACGGGGCGTCGCCCTCGACCTCACCGCCGCACGGAGCCTGCGGGAGACCGCGGCCCACTGGAAGGACCGCATCCGCTACGCCCCCGGCCCGGTCGCCGACGACCTCGGACTCGCCGCCCTGCTGATCCGGCCCGACGGCGTCGTGGCCTGGGCCGAGGGCCCCGACCCCGACCCCGAGGCGTTCCGGCGCGCCGCCACCCGCTGGTTCGGCGCCCCCACCGCTTTGTGAGACGGCACCCGGTGCGGCCGCGAGCACGGTAGGGCGATCGAGGGGAAGGCACAGACCAGGTTCCGCGGCAGGGCCATACCCGAACGCGGCTGCCTCGCCGAGCCGAACCGCAAGCTGCCGGGTGCGGCCGGTGGACCGGCCGGTGGCGCGTGAGCGGGCCGTCCCGGCGGGGGTGCCGGCGCCCCTCGGGGGCCGGCACCCGTCGCCAGGAGTCGGCGTCAGTAGACGAGGATGTCCCAGTGGCTGCCCTCGTTGCAGTACAGGTTGCCCGAGCCGGCCTTCCACTGCGGGTAGCCGTCGCCCCGGTAGCCGATGTAGGTGAAGCTGTTCTGGATGTAGCTGTCGATGCAGGAACTGCGGGAGATGTCGACCTTGTAGCCGTTGTAGTGGCTGTAGGTGCCGGAGGCGTGGCCCACCTCGGTCCCGCCCGTGATGTTGATGGCACAGCCGCTGGCCTGCTTGAGGGTGATGATGGTACTCACCGTGCCCGAGTTGATCTGCTCGAACGACGTGCAGGTGGAGTTGGACCTGGTGGTACAACCGCCGCTGGAACTCCACGTGATGCCGGCGTTCCTGAACTGAGCGGCGGCCGTCGACTGCGACAGCTTGGAACCGCTCGCGCCGGCCGTGGGCGCCGAGACGGCGAGGCCGGCCACGGCCAGGACGACGACGGTGGCTGCGGTGCGTGGCTTCAACTGCATCTCCCGGTGAGGATGGTGAGCCTCGGATCGGCCCCCGGATCCCGCCGGCCCCGGCAGGGGGACGGGAAGTCCAGCGCCGGGCGGACGGAACCGGCCCGGACGAAGGAGTCGTACGACGTGCTGTGACGCGGCAGTGCCTCGGCGCGAGTGACGAACTGTCCGTCCGGCGCTACCGCCCGGGGATCCGGGGCAACGAGGAGCGGGCTTCGTGAACCAGTACCGCACCAGGATGACCCACCGCGGTCTACGCGTGCAGACCCCGGTCTGTGAATTTCGCGTGACGAGGAGGCGTGGATCCGCCGGACCCAGGGGCCGGGGAGAACACCCTCGCGGCCACACCCGTTACTCCGGCAGGACTTTGACACCTCGCCACCTCAGGAGCTGCCGCGTGCGTGAGGTGGACTGACGGCCACCAGGGGGGTCTTGAGGGAACCGACGGCCGGTGACCACGACGCGTGCACGGCCCGGGTGGGAACAGGCCACCACCGCCCGGCCCGCCGGCGGCTTCTAGGATCTGCGGTATGGCAACACGACTCGTGCAGATCAACATGAAGGCCCATGACGACGCCGCGCTCGGCCGGTTCTGGGCGGAGGCACTCGGCTGGGGTATCGACAGCGAGGCCCCCGGTGTGACCAACCTCGAACCCGTGGGCTTCGTCTACCCGGACCCCGCGGCCGTCTGCATCGACTTCGTCGCCCGGCCGGAAGCCAAGACGGTGAAGAACCGGGTCCACCTCGACCTGGCCACCACCTCGACCGCCCACCAGGCGGAGCTGGTCGCGCGTCTGAAGGATCTCGGCGCGACGCTCGCCGACGTGGGTCAGGGCGACGTGCCCTGGACGGTCATGGCCGACCCGGAGGGCAACGAGTTCTGCGTCCTGGAGCCCCGCCCGCTCCACCGGGACACCGGGCCGATCGCCGCGGTGGTGGTCGACTGCGCCGACCCGCGGGCGATGGCCCGGTTCTGGGACGAGGCGATGGACTGGACGCTGCACGAGGTCGCCGACGACCACGCGACCATGCGCTCCGCCCAAGGAGTCGGCCCCTACCTGGAGTTCCTCCGCACCCCCGACACCAAGAGCGGGTGGAACCGCGTCCACCTCGACGTCCGTCCCTACCCTGGCGACGACCCGGCCGCGGAGGAGGCCCGGCTGCTCGCCTTGGGCGCCACCGACCCCGGTATCGACCGGTCCGCGATCTCCTGGACGGTCCTGGCCGACCCGGAGGGCAACGAGTTCTGCCTCCTGGCCCCTCGCTGACCTCGACCGACGCCAACGGCAGCGACAGCGGCAGCGACAGCGACACACAGGGGGCCCGGCCCGCCCCGAGCCGGAACGACGGGCAGGGCGCCGGCGGCACCGGGCGATTGGGACCCGCCACATCGGACAGACGAGCAGTATGTCGAGACAACACAAGGAGACCGAGCGGTCGTACGAAGGTGCGCTGCGCGGGCCGATCAGCGCGGCTGGCCTGCCCGGCGTGGCCTCCGTACGCACCGGTACCACGCAACGGCTGGACGCCGTCTACTTCGACACCCCCGACCTGCGGCTGCTGCGTCGCGGCGTGACCCTTCGCCGCCGCACCGGGGGTCCGGACGCGGGGTGGCACCTCAAGACGCCCCAGCCGGACGGCAGCCGCACCGAGACCCGTCTTCCACCCGACGGCCGCAGGAACCGGCCACCCGCAGAGCTGACCGCCCGGGCCGCGGTCCACGCGCGCGGAGGCCGGCTCGACGCCGTGGCGCACCTGCGGACACGGCGGGATCCCACACTGCTGCTGGACGAGGGCGGGTGCACCCTCGCCGAGATCGACCGGGACGCAGTGTCCGCCGGCCTGATCGGACCCGGCGGCACGACGTCCGGGGCGGCCGACTGGACGGAGACCGAGGTGGAGGCGGCGACGGCCGGACCCCGCCTCCTCGACGCGGTCGAGGAACGGCTGCTGGCGGGCGGCCTGCAGCCGTCCGCCTCCGGGACGAAGCTCGGCAGAGCGCTGCACGACCGGCTCGCGGAGCTTCCGGCGGGGGCACCGGCCGCCCGCCCGGCCGGTCCGGATGCGCCGGAGTCCGCCGGCGACTGTCTCACCGCCTGCCTGCGGACCCACGTCGCCGCCCTGGAGTCGCTGGACGCGGCCGTCCGGCTGGACGAGCCCGACGCGGTGCACCGGATGCGGGTCCACGTCCGCCGCCTGCGCAGCGCGCTCGCCGCCCACCAGCGCCTCCTCCGCAAGGGGTCGGTGGACGACATCGACGACGAACTGCGCCGGCTGGGCCGGATCCTCGGTCGTGCCCGGGACGCCGAGGTACTGGGCCGACGGCTGACCACAGGTGCTGCCGACCTGCCCCCTGACCTGGGGCCGCGGACGACCTGCGAGCTGCTGGAGACCGTCTTCCGGGACCGGTACGAGACCGCCTGGCGCTCGGCCGTCCAGGAGATGCGCCGCCCCCGCTACTTCGCGCTGCTGGGCACGCTGGAGGATCTGGCCGCGGATCCTCCGCTGCGCGGCCGGGCCCGCCGCGGCCGCCGGGAGGCCGGGAAGGTCCTGGCCCGGCAACGCAAGCGGACCGCGCGGCGTCTGCGTGCCGCGCTCGACCTGGCTCCCGGGCACAACCGTGACGAGGCCCTCCACCGCGCACGGAAGGCGGCCAAGCGCGCCCGCTACGCCGCCGAGTGCACCGAGCCGCTGCTGGGGAAGCCCGCCCGGCGGCTGGCCCAGCGGACGAAGCGCGTCCAGAAGGCACTCGGCGCCCACCAGGACGGTGTGGTCGGCGAGAGGGCCGTCCGGGAGCTGGCAGCCGGGGCCCCGCACGACGTCGCCTTCCGGCTCGGCGTCCTCCACGCCCGTCAACGGCGCGACGCGGACCACCACGTGGCCGTCGCCGCGAAGGCCGGCCGGAAGCTCGGAGTGTGACCCGGCAGCGCTGTGTCCCGCCTGCACCGGTCGCGTACCACCCGTGGGCCCGGTACGGGGGCGGGCGACCGTGACGGCGGTACGGCCGCGCCGCCGCCCCTCGGGTCCGTCAGGCGAACGGCTCCGTCACACATCCGATGGTGACGGGCCATCACGGTGTGCGGAACGGTAGGTGGCCGCCGCGATGCGGACGAACGAGGGGATCAGCGGGTTCGGGTCGTTCTCGTTCCACGCCGCCACCACGCGGCTCGGCGCCATGTCGGCCAGTGGCACCGCGGCCAGCCCCTCGGGCATGTCGTGTCCGAGGGGGGTCATGCCGACCGTGCCGTTCCAGAGCACGGCCTGCCGGCATTCCTGGACGGCCCGTACCACCGGCCCCTCGCGCAGCTCACCGCCGTTCCAGTACGACCACCACAGCGGGTCGGTGCCGTCCGGGAACCGGAACCAGCGCCGGCCGGCCAGGTCGGCCAGTTCCAGGTGCTCGTGGCGGGCGAGGGGGTCGTCGGCGCGCAGCACCGCGCCGACCGGGTCGGCGCGCAGCTCGTGCACGGTCAGGCCGGTCTCGTCGAACGGTGCGCGGGTGAGTGCGATGTCGACCAGTCCGGCGCGCAGCCCGCAGGTCGGGTCGGTCAGGTCGGCGTCGCGGATGCGGACCTCGATGCCGGGGTACCGCTCGCGGAAGGCGTCGGCCAGTCGGACGGCGCCCAGGTCGCTGCCGTCGCCGAGGAGGCCGATGGTGATGGCCGCCGGGCCGGCCTGCGCGGCCACGCGCGCACGCAGCCGGTCGGCCCGGTCGAGCAGGTCGCGGGCCTCGTCCAGCAGCAGCGCTCCGGCGGGGGTGAGGGTGACGCCGGTGGCGGAGCGGTGCAGCAGGGTGGCGCCGAGGCCGGTCTCCAGTTGCTTGATCGCCCGGCTCAGCGGGGGCTGGCTCATGTGCAGCCGGGCGGCGGCCCGGCCGAAGTGGAGTTCCTCGGCGACCGCGACGAAGTAGCGCAGGGTTCGCAGCTCCATGCTGGAACGATACCCGTACGGTATCGGGATCCGCCGAACCGGTCTTGGACGGCCGAGGTGTCCGGGCGGTGGAATCGAGGCATGGATGACGTTCTGCTTCCCGACCCCGCCGTGCATGTCGCCGGCGCCCAGGAGATCGCCCCCGACCTGCTGGTGATCCCGAACCGTGGGATCCCGCTGGTTCCCAACATCGGCATCATCGGCGGCACCCGGGCCGTCCTCGTCGTCGACACGGGCATGGGCACCGCCAACGCCGAGCAGGTCCTCGCCCTGGCGTCCGAGGTGGCCAAGGGGCGTCGGCTGTACCTGACCACGACGCACTTCCACCCCGAGCACGCCTTCGGCGCGCACGTGTTCGGCGCCCAGGCCACCTACCTCGCCAACCGCGCCCAGGCGGACGACCTGAGGACGAAGGGGCCGGGCTACCTGGAGATGTTCCGCGGCCTCGGCGCGACGGTCGCCGACCGCCTCGACGGCGACGTCCGGGTACCCGCCCCCGATCTGGTCTACGACGGCGGGTACGACCTGGACCTCGGAGGCCGCACTGTTCGGCTCCGGCCCACCGGCCGGGGCCACACCAAGGGCGACCAGGTGGTCGAGGTGCCCGACGCCGGGGTGCTGTTCACCGGCGACCTGACCGAGACCGGACAGTTCGCGATCTTCCCCTGGTTCCCGCCGCACGACACCGACGTCTCCGGCGTCGGCTGGCTGGCGGTGCTGGAACGGCTGGCCGCCGACGGGCACCGGACGGTGGTCCCCGGTCACGGCGACGTCGGCGGCCCACAGGTGCTCGCCGACGTCCGGGACTACCTGCGCGAGCTGCGCGACGAGACCTGGCGGCGACGCGACTCCGCCATGGGCGAGAACGAGATCGCGGCCGAGGTCCGGGCGCTGCTGATCGAGCGGCACCCGGAATGGATCGGACAGGAGTGGATCGAGAGGGGCGTCGGCTGCCTGTGCGCCGAACACGCCGCATGACTCCCTGACCCGCCGCCTCCCGGGCCGCGACGTCAGGCAGGGTCGGCCACCTCCACGGTCGGATCCGCACGACCGTCGCCCCGGAGGGCGTCGGCCAGCGCCTGGGCCTGCTCACGGGTGATCCCGAGCGCGATCGGGACCTGGCGCGGGCTGTAGCGAGCGGAGCAGACAGCCACCGGATTGTCCCCGGCCACCGTCCAGGACGGTCCCGCCTGCTGGTCATCCGCATCGCTCCAGACCAGCTCCCGCGCGAACCGGGAGGCCGCATCATCGGGTATCCCGCAGCGGACGAGGGCTTGCGCGACGACAAGCCACGCCTCCTGCGGCGTGGCCTCGTCCCCGAGCATGGGCAGCAGGAGCAGGAGGCGCTGTGCCGGATCGGCGAGGCCCTCGATGTCCGACCCACTCTCCGGCACGCTCGCGGCGACGGCGGTCAACTCCGCCCAGGACAGGCCGGGGCCGGCCGACTCGGGGCCACACTGCCCCAGGTGCCCGAGGCGGCCCCAGGCCGGGTGGCGTACGGCGAACTCGATGGTGTTCTCGTCCTCGTCATTGGCGTAGACGGCAAAGGCCGTATGCCCACCGGCGAAGGGCACACGGAGCACGGGCCACGGCTGCTCGGCGTCGGAGAGGCGGTCCAGCATCGCTTCGAAGGCCGCTGCCGTGACGCCGTACTCGTCCGGGTCGGCGGAGAGGTCACCCATCGTCACCAGCAAGTGGACAAGCCAGAAGGCCGGTTCGCTGGCGAGGCCTTCGCCCGCGACCAGTTCTGCGTCCGCGTACTCCGGAATGTCCACAGACTCTGCGATGTCGCTCACCCCGGGAGGCTATCGGGCCCCACCAACACTCCCCCGCCCCCGGCCCCGGCCCTGCTCCGCGGGTGCCGCAGGCCGTTCCGGTCGTTGATCACTCAGCAGGAAATGCGGGCGCAGCGCGGCGACGGGACCGACCGTGCCGACGGTGCAACCCACGCCGGCCGGCTGCACCCCCAGGCGGAGCACCGTCACGACGGCCGTGGATGCTGTTCAGCCGGGGCGGTGCGCAGGCGCCCGGCCAGTGCCTCGGCGTCCGCACTCAGCTTCGCGGCCCATGCGAGGAGGTCGGAGCGGGGACGGCCGTACGCCTCCGGGTCGGCGTACCTGCCGATGTTCTCGGGCTCCTTGTCCCGCTCGACGACGAGCGGGTGGGCCAGCGCGGAGGGATCTCGGCGAACGCCGGTCACCTGCCAGCAGACCCGCCCACCCGCGCGGCCACCGGCGACGGTGAACGCGGTGCCGTCGTACTCCTCGGACACGTGGAGATCGGGTGCGGGCTCCCCGATCGGGGTGAGCGAGTAGCACAGATCGGTGTTCAGGAGCCCGAACCAGGACGGCAGTTCGACGCGGGCCCTGCCCTCCCCGTCGAGTGTCACCGTGCCGTCGTTGAGGGTCTTCAGGGCCGGCGCCTCGACCGCGGCGTGCTGGAGGTACCGGCGTTCGGGGTCCGACGGGTGGTCGATGACGAACAGCTTCGGTCCGCCGACCACGTGCAGGCTGCCGAGTACGTCGACCGGCCCGGAGAAACTGCCGGCTTGGGGATTGCCCACGGACTGGAGGCCGCCGAACGCCACGACAGCAGTCGCGCCGACACCGGCGGCAAGACCTTGGACACCCGGTGCCCCGATCCCGTAGACACCGGTGTCCCCGACAGCGGCGCCCACCACTCCGGCAGTCGTGCCGAAGGTGGACGCCTTGCCCCGACGTCCCACGACCCCAGCGCCGAGCGTGCTGATCCCGAGGACCGCGGGTGCGTCAGCGGTCGAGGTGCCCTTCACGGCCGCGACCGGATCGGTCAGGTTTTCGGCGGTTCCGTCCGTCGTGCCCAGGACGCCGGTACCCCCGCCCTCGTGCCGGCCCTGCACGGCAGGCTCGGCCGACGCGCTGGTGCTGCCCAGGACCCCGGTGCCCACCTCGTTCCCCTGGCCGAGCACCCCCACCCGGCCTTCCTGCTCGGTGCTGCCGACCACGCCGTGGTTCTGCTTGCTGGACGCGACCAGGCCGGGCCCTGCGTCACCCCCGGCCAGCATTCCGGTCGCACCGACCCCGACCACCCCCGTACCGTCCCGCTTCTGGGCCGTGCCGAACACGCCCACGCCGCCGTAGCCGTCCGCCAGGCCGGCCACGCCGTTTCCGTCTTCCCCCGCGGTGCAGCGTCCGAAGACTCCGGCCTTCGTTCCGTCCTCCGTGGTCCCGAGGACGCCGTTGTCGCCCTTGCTCTCACCGCTGACGCCGACCCCGGTGCCGGAGATCCCTGCCACTCCGGCCGCGTCGTCCGACTGACCGGAGACCCCACGCGCGTGGACGCTCCGGCCCCGGACACCGGGAGCGGAATTGCTCAGGCCGTCGAAAGCGGGCCCGGAATCGGAGAAGGCCGAGACACCTGTGCCCGTCGAGCTGGTGGCGATCACGCCTGTCCCGGAGGAACTCTCGCCCCTGATCCCGAAGCCGCTGCCGTCGTCTGTTCCCTGGACACTGGGCATGATGCTCTCCTCGCCTGAAACGGCGTGAACGTCTGTCGCCACCGCATGATAGGAAGCGAACCAGGACGAGTCGGACATTGAGTCGGCCCGGTGTGTTCCGTCGCGGCCGTGCCGATCACTCACCGGTGTCCGCAGCCTTCTGTCATGAGTCGGTGGACGGGACAGCCGAGATCGGGGCGCGCCACGAAGGATGAGCGGCAGGTGGAGCGCGAACGGATGTCCACGGCGGCGATGCGGGACGCACTGCGCGGCCCCGGGACTGTTCGAGCCGACGGAGGTCCGCCGCCGCCCGGGTGAGCGCCCCGTACGGCACTCGGACCCCAGGACCCCGCAGGTGCTACAGCTACCGGTATGACGCCCCGACGCCGCCTCGTGAAAGCCGCCCTGGCTCCGGAAGCGGAACCGGTGTCCGTTCGCCGGCCCGGTGCGTTCTCCTGACTGCCGGGAACGGACTTCCCGCCGATCGGGCGGGCACCTCGAATGGACGTGCACCATGTCGTACCCGATGACTCACCACCTCGGTGAATCCGGAGAGAACAAGGCCGAGTTCCGCTTCGCCACCGCCACGCCGGACGTGCTGGTCGGCGAAGGCGGGACGACCGTCCACTACCTGGTCGACCCGCTCTGCGCGAAGAACCGGTTCGGCCTGTACAGGCTGGATCTGGGACCACGACCCGGTGGCCCCGCACCGCACTTCCACCGGACCATGTCCGAGTCGTTCTTCGTCCTGTCCGGGACCGTCCGCCTGTATGACGGTGAACGGTGGGCCGACTCCGGGGCTGGTGACTTCCTGCACGTCCCGGAGGGCGCGGTGCACGCCTTCAGCAACGATTCCGGCGAGCCGGCCTCGATGCTGATGCTCTTCGCACCGGGAGTGCCGCGTGCACCGTTCTTCGAGGAACTGTCCGAGATCGTGTCCGATGGAGGCCGGCTGAGCGCGGAGGAGTGGGCCGAGTTCTACCGTCGGCACGACCACTACATCGCCTGACCGGCCACCGGCCGCCGCTCACTGGGCACCGTCCATGCAGCGGCCGTCGGAGCGCTCAGGACGCCACCGCCGATGACGGCGCTGACGAAGCCCGTGAGCACGCCCTCACGGGTGCGCCACTGCAGGTAGCTCGCGATGATCACGCCGGCCGCCAGGACGATCAGGCAGGAGCCGGCGCGTTGTGCAGTTGCTTCACAGAGTCTCCTCCGTCACCTGCCGTGGCAAACCTCTGCCGGCGATGGTTGCTGACGGAAACTCAGACACCTGACGTTCCGTCCGGAACGTCCGCCGCGCGGACATTTCTCGCTCATGGCGGTTTCCGTGATGCATGCGCAGCATGGGAGACAGGGGGGAAGAGCTGTCTCGACGTCCTGGCCGCCTGTCGTCAATCCGCCTCCGGCATACTGAGCGGATGCAGAAGACGGGTGGGGCCAACTTCCCGGCGGTGAACGGGCGTTTCGAGGGCGGACGACTCAACGCGACCTGGCCGTTCGGCGTGCTCACCGTCGGATCCGGGCGGGTGCACCTGAGGGCCCGGCTGCTCGGCGCCGTGTGGCGGCTGTCCGGCGCACAGCCGCTGGACGGCACACCGGAGGAGATCGCCGAGGTCTTCCCCTGCCGCGGCCGCCTGGGGACGGCCGGTGTCGGTTTCCGTACCGTCCAGGGCCACCGCTACTACTTCTGGACGGGCGCCACGGCAACGGTCATCGACACCTGCCGCCGCCAGGGGTTCACGGTGTCGAGCGAGGTGCAGAAGGTGTGATCCGCGGCGGCCGGGCCCGGTACGAGGTCCGTGACGGCCGTCCGACCGGAACAGCCGCGCCGGGCGACGCCGGTGGGCCTACGGCCTCTGCGAGCCGAGCAGCCGGGACACCCGAAGGCGTCCCGGCGGTGTGCGTCCTGGGGTCGATCCGACCTGTCCGCCCCGGCTTGGCGGCTGCGCCGGAGGGGGCTGGTTCAGGAGAGCCAGTCGGTGTAGTGGGTGGGGGCGATGCGGGCGCCGTTCGGGGCGGTGAGGACGTCGCCGTGGACGGCGGCGAACAGGCCGGCGGTGTCATCGGTGACGACACGGCGGCCGTCGCCCTTGGCGGTCAGGGTGAGCCTGCCGAGTTCGTCGAGGGGGTAGACGTCGGGCCCCGCGATGTCGACGACGCCGTTCACAGGGCTGCCCGCTGCGACTTCGGCGACCACGCCGGCCACGTCCGCGGCGGCGATCGGCTGGATCGGCGTGCGCGGCAGGCGGATGGTGTCGCCGTCGGCGGTCATGGACAGGGTCGCGTCCATGAACTCCATGAACTGCGTGGCACGGACGATGGAATACGGGATCGGTCCGGCCTTGAGGACCTCCTCCTGAAGCACCTTCGCCCGGTAGTAGTCCAGATCGGGTACCCGGTCCACGCCGACGATCGAGAGGATGACGACGTGCCCGACCCCGCCCTCGTGGCTCGCGGCGAGGAGGTTCTCCATCGAGGTCCGGAAGAAGGCGGGCGAGGCTTCGTCGAAGGTCGGAGAGTTCGTCAGGTTGACGACGACGTCGGCACCCGCCACGGCCGCCTCCAGCCCCTGACCCGTGATGACGTCCACACCCGTGGACAGGGAGTGCGGGACGGCCTGGTGCCCGGCGGCGTTCAGGTTCTCCACGACCCGTGACCCGATCAGCCCGGTTCCGCCGATGACTGCGAACTTCATGGCATTGGCCTTCTTTCGATGACTGGCGTCCGACATGCGCCTTCCGTAGTGCCAACCCTCGACGAACGCGACCGTCTCGGCGAGCGGTGCCCGGCCCGTACGGGTGTAACCCACCGTGACATCCGTGGAAGTGATCGGCATGCCGCGGAAGGCCGTGCAGCGCGAGGTCGCCGCAGGCGTGACGGGCGAGGAGACTGGCCGGAGGGGGCGGTGCCGGGGGAATCAGCCGGAAAGACGGGAGATGATCATGCGAAAGGGACGATTCGCCGCGCTGTCGCTCGCGACGGCCGCTGTACTGGCAGCCGGGGTGAGCGCGGTACCGGCGCAAGCACAGACACCGTCGCCGGTCGTCGTCGCGCAGAGCACCGGCGCATCGCTGCCGGTGAACGCGGCGCTGAAGGCCGTCCAGCGGTTCTTCCCCGAGGTCACCCAGGTCGTCAGTGTCGGTCCCGACAGCACCGCCGTCGGCCGGCCCACGGCCACCGTCGCCGCGGTGTTCGCCGACCCGACCGGAACCATGAAGGTCACGCTCTCCGTCGACCTCTACGGCAGCACCGCCGCCGCGACGGCCGCCTTCCAGCAGGCCGCCCGGGCGAGCAGCGCCGTCCCGGGCTTCACACCGCTGGCCACACCACGCCTCGGCACGGCGACCACCGGCGGCACCGTCACCATGGGCGGCGAGACGCACATCGGCATCGGCGTCCTGGACGGCAGCCACATCGTCGGCGTGACCCTCGCCGGCTTCGACGCCACACGGGCCAACACCGCCCGCCTCGTCGCCCTCGCCCGGGCCGAGGTCACCGCTGTCGACGCGGCCCTGAGCGCCGGCCCGACCGCCGCACGGTAGCCGCCCCCGCAGGCGGCCACTCCTGGACGGCCCGGCCCGCTCCGTAGGCAACGCGGTTCGTCAGGACGGAACCACGAACCCCCGCCCGCACGTGACCACACAGCGGGACAAGGGGGGCCTCGGATGAGCACGTCCGGCATCATCGGCACGGTCGGGATCGTGGTCCTGGTCCTCTGCGTGGCCGCAATCGTGGCCATCTGGCGGACCGGGACACCGTTCCCGCCGGAGCGGCCGGGCCCGCCGGGCTGTGTCGAGTGCGGGCACAGCGCGCGCAGCCACGGCTCCCGAGGCAGTTGCAGCGAGACCGAGTACGACGGCCCGGACCGCTACGACGGCGGCGGCAACTGGATCGGCACCTGGAACGAGCGCTCGTGCCCGTGCCCCGGGTTCAGGACGAAATGAGCGGCACAGCCCACCGGCCAACCGGCCCACCGGCCCACCTGCCCACCGGCACCGAGTAGTAGCCCTGCTGCACCGTGACCGCGACCCGATCTCCGAGCTTGACGGCGAGGGGGCCCGGTGAGTTCAGGCACAGCTGTGCTCAGGCGTCATCGTGCTCCAGGAAGAGGCAGGCCAGCCCGGGGAGACGGGCCTGCATTTCCGACGCGTCGTCGAAGGCGAAGTTCTCGCCCATATCGGCCGGCTCGCGATCGGTGCGGGGTCCGCAGAAGTGGTCGTAGTCGTCGTGGAACGTGCAGCCGTCTTCGCCGCCGTTGATGCGCTCGTAGGCGTAGGAGGCCGCGTAGTTGACGGATTCGTTGAACAGAACCTCGTCACTGCCTCCGGCCGCCGCAGCGATGACGTCCGGATGCTGGGCGAGAACATCGGGTGCGGTGACGGCCCGCTCGTACCACTCTCGGCCCTGGGCGATGAGTCCGGCGCGGAAGTCCATGAAGGCGTCGTCGGAACAGCCTCCGCCGATCAGATAGCCGGCAGCCCACACGTCCCAGCGGTAGATCGCCCCGTGGAGCTGATCGAAGCACTGCTGGTATTCGAGAATCATCTGCTTCGAGGTCGCCGCAAGCCGGTCGACCAGGGCCGATGCGAACGCCTGGCCCGGGTCTCCGGAGGCCGAAGCGGCGTCTGTTCGTGCCGCTTCGATGACGGTCCAGAAGTCGTCGATGTTCATGGCCGCACCCTCTCACCTGGCTCTGACAGCCGACTCCGGGGGCCGCTCGCCCGGGGCGGCCGGTAGCCGAACTGTCAGTCGCGGTACCGACAATGCAGGTGGATCCCCCGGGCGCGGCCGCTTCGTGTCTGCTTCAGCCGCCGATCACTGCGATAGGCATTCAGGCATTCAGGCATTCAGCTACCATCCGACGAACGTTCGTCAGATGAACGTGGGCCTGGCGAGGATCCAGGTCCGAAGTAACGGGGGGGAAGAAAGACATGGCTGATCCTGATGCCGGTTTGCAGTTCAAGGTCAATCCGGCCGAACTGGACGGCTGCGGACAAAGTGCGCAGCATATCGGGGGTTTGATTCCGGGTGAGACGTCGAAGTTGGCGGAGCCGTGTAATCAGGCTGCCGGTACGTTGCAGGGTTGGTTGACGGCTGCGGCAGTGCGTGACTGTGGGGCGAACTGGAAGACGTTGCTGGACAAGCTCGGTGGTGACATGGGGGATGTCGGCACGAAGCTCGCCGCGACGGCCGGCTACTACCGTCAGGTGGAGAAGGACATCCATCAGAGCATGCGGAATCCGTCCGCGCCGGTTCCGGAGGAGCCGGATCCGTTCGGGACGGCTGTCGTGCCGGGCCCGGTGAAGCCCTCCAGT
>NZ_JBEORY010000027.1:0-98545 GCF_040302665.1 Kitasatospora sp. NPDC097691
GGGAAGGTCACCCCGTTCAACTGGAGCTTCGATGTGTTCGTGACGGTCCGATCCGGACACCTGCATCGCCGTGACCTGCGAACTCACGAGCTCGCCGGGACTTTGAAACGCCCCTGGGCGGCTTGGCAACCCGATTCATCCAGCACCGAATGGTCCGAACCGAGTACACGGCCTCCGCCGAAACTTCAAAGGAATGGGCGGGATCGCACTACAGGCCGCAGTGACGCCCCCGAAACAGGAACGACGCGCCCGTCAGCGAGCGTCCTCTCGTGCTTGACTGCCGATGTCCGACGGGGATCGGCGTGGTTCGTTCACGGCCGTATGGTCGGTGACCGGCCGGAAGTCGTCGGTATCGATATCAGAAACACCAACAAGCCCAGCATGCCGCCGCCTATCCATTGAGGCCATTTATCGCGGTTTCGCATTCCGTGACCAATTGATGATCTGGCCCATAGTATTCCGTGAATATTGCGGCAGCATGCAGCAGCAGCGACCTCGCCCGCCCCCGATTAATATCGCGCACCACTGCTGCCAATTCAGCGGCACGTGTCGCCCAGCGGGGGCACTCCCGACCAAAGCAGGTAGAAGCTATATCGAGAGATTCCTCCAACAGGGAAATCGCCCCGATTGGGCCAACGAACTCGTTGGCGCTCGCCGCGTACTGGCCAGCATTGAAAAGGTACATCGACACGCCGGGAGAGATTCGGCCATGCACCCTCTCTTCAAGTGCGACTGCCGTAAGCTCGAGGTTCCTGGCCCTCTTGAAGTCTCGATCAAGTTCAGCCATTATTTCGCCAGCACGACTGAGGAGGGTCGGGACGGTGCAGGACGAGAGGATGGAGTGGTCGCTATCGTATCCCGCATCTGATGTCAGCAATGCAACTGCCGTTTCAGCGAGGATAAGTGACTCCGGCTGCGCCGCCGCCGAAGCTACCTCCACATACGCACGCGCAAGTTCATCTTTGGGGATGCTTGCTTCTCCACGATCCACCATCGATCGCGCTTGCCCTAGAGTTGAAACGGCCACATCCCAGTTCGTTTCAGCGAGCTGGCTCGCCTCTCTCGCGATACTATAAAATATAAGATCTGAATGCACCCTGCTTGGATTCGAGGATGACTTCTGAGCAGCCTGAAGCTCCCTAGTAGCCCGTTCGGCTTGAGCAACTCTAATTCTGAGATCTGGCCGGCTTTTAAATGACCGCAAGTCGTATAGCCAATCGACCCCTACCGGCAAATCCTTGCCCTTGGACGCGCTCTCCAGCATCGCGACCATTTCGTCTGGGTTCGGCTTTTGCCTCAGAGGCCCCATTTCGCGCCGATTCAACTCGCTTACTATATGTGTAATAGCGATTGACTCAATTTGGTGATCGCACTCGTCGGCCTCGACCGAACGACCCAGGGCTTCATATGCGGTACGCAAAGGAAGCAGTTCGTAGTAAGTGCCTATCAAATCACTCTCGATCGATCCTCTTCGGCTTCTGCGGCGGGCCCGCTCGCGTTTCGCTTCGGCGTACTGCAGATATCCGCGCCAGTCTCGCTGCTCCCAGAGGCAAGAGGAGTAAATGCGGTGCAGTGTTTCCTCGAAGGTTGCTCGCTTGACCGGGTCCTCTGAATCATCATTGAGGCGACAAAGGAGAGGAGTCACTGTCTGTCGAGCGGCGGCGATTCGCCCAAATTTCGAAAGCGCATATCCCGCGCTCACCCTCCCCCACCAAGCAGAGCCGTCCGCCTCTGCCAGAGCGATCGCGCCGCAATACTCGGCAACCGCCTCATCTGCCCGACGCAGATGCCCAACAATCCCGGCGCGGAGTGCTCGAGCGGATGCGAGGTTAAGGCGAGCACTCTCGTCTCGTTGCAGCGCCGATATCGCTGAATCAGCGAGAACTTCGGCCTCGAGCAGGTCCGCCTCCGGGAAGTCGAATTCAACCCACCAATGGAATTGCCCAGCCAATGTGCGGGCCAGCTCCAACTCCAGGGCCGCAACAGTCAGTGGATCCTGCGATCCACTCTTCCGCTGTATGGCCAAGGCCCGGCGGATCGCAGCAGTATCCCGCTGACTGTGATCCATGCGACCATGCTTTTCAGCGTTATGGACACGGAGAAGTGCGGCAACGAGGTCATCTTCGGAGAATTCCGAGTTGCGTTCTACAATCTCGAGCGCCGCCCGCGCCGCCCACACCGAAGTGCCATCCAGGCCAGCGTCGATCTGTGATCCATAAGAAAGTCGGTTGAGGATCGCAACAGTTTCGCGTGGATGGAACGTCTCGGCAGTTTCCAGGAACTGCTTTAGTTGATTTGCGGCCCGCCATTGGAAATTATGCCGCGATATCCAATCGCCGCCTTGAATATAGTTCTTTACTGTATGTAGGGCAAGTCTGGAAATATCTTCCAGATCTTCAGCGCAGGTTTGTCGTATGATTTCCTGCACAACCCTGTGCATGGCGTAAGCCCTTGAATCACCCTCAATCTCCCGAACTAGGGAGAAGCGCTTCAGTGCTGCGAGTGCAGCACTGCGATCAAGTGGATCGGCGAGAGGATCCCCTTCGGGAATTCTCTGCAGCAGCGTGTCTTCCACGCCATCGGGATCCATCAATGCCAGGAGCGTTAGAAGTCGCTGTGCGGCGCTGGCGGCGGCGACAGCGGCGTCGCGCGCCAGAAGAACGACATCAAGTGCGGGTCGCTCATATCCGGGGAGGGACACTTTGGCCCCAATGGCGTCAATGAATCGTGCCTTAAGCAGTTCTTCATATTGCGAGAGCGATATCCCTGAACGAATCTGCGCTGCCGCTTGCGCCACGAACAAAGGGAGACGGCCAAACGAGTTAGCAACTCTTCGCGCGATTTCCCTATCGCGCCCCGATGATTTAGACAAGAGCGTCGTAGCCGCATCCTCGCCAAGCGGCTGGAGATCGGTGACTGATGCCCAGGTTGGCCAGTCCTGGCATTGGGTCGTAATGAGGACCACTCCGAAACCGCGTGTGGGCAACACCCCATGAAGGGATTCAGGCGACTCGACGTTATCGTATATCAGCATCCAATTGACTGACGAGTCGAGGGCTGAGAGCTCTGACAACACGTCCATGCTCGTCGAGTCTGCCCCTAGCCCCATCGTTTTCCCCAGCGCACGAAGAGACGCTTCGATCGTCAGGCGCTGATCTGCCTCAACCCACCAGATAATATGAAATCGGCTCGCAACTGCATGGGCCACGTGGGCGGCCAGTTGGGTTTTGCCGATGCCTCCGAGTCCAGATATGGCTTGGGTGACTACCGCTCGAACCCCAGGAATGAGGGACGCCGATAGCAATGACAATTCTTCATCACGGCCAATGAAGTCTGGATCTACTGGAAACGGTACCCTCCATATCTTGCGCGGCTTGTGGCGGCCCAAGTGGAGAGCCACTTCAACTCGCGGTAGCTCCTCTGCGGTAGCAAGTCCCAGAGCAGAAGCCACAGACATTTCGGGGCCGTCGGCTCTGGCAGACACCGCTGCGAGACGCTCAATCGGCATGATCCGAACTGCTGCCCCACCCTGCCGCGGATGGTGCTCGATGACGACCCCGAGAGCAATGCCATTATGAAAAACCAGCGCACCCGATAGTCCTCCCCATGGCGAGTTCATTGCTCGGTCGTCAGAATCACCATCGGGAATACTGACGTCGGCAAGCAGTGAATCTCTCATCACTAGGAGACCCGACTCCATATCCTCCGTTACTCGGATCGTGCCGTGTAGCTCAGCGGCATTTCGCTGCTCATCGTGCGGATCCATTTGCCACAATGGAAACCCCACAGCTTCGCAGTCGTGTAGCTCTGCGGCGTGATCACGGCCTACGCGCCCAAATGTGGGGGGTTCCAGCGCCTTCGTCCACTCGGCTCCTTGAGTAACAGTGAGGACCGCCACATCCAATTCTGCGGAGATTCTTCTGGCAGTTGCTCGCGCACCGTCAGAGCGCCGGATCACGCTTAGTGAATTGGGGGGCCGGCCGGTCTTCTTGTCCAATGTGCAATGCAAAGCTGTGAGAACTAGGTGCTCTGTGACCATATAGCCGGATCCGACCTGAACCAGCCCGGTATCGAGTTCGCAGACGACTGCGACTACCCGATCAGACGGGATTCCATTCCAAGTATCGGCCGTCATCTATATCACCCACACTCAGGGCCTACGCGAGTCCCTAGGAGCATGATGCAACTATTCGGTGCTTGGCCCCACCCGAGGCGGCTCTGGCACTTGGTCGGCAATCGCGAAGTCACTCGTGTAAGAGCCGCTACTTGTCTGCCATACCGGCTCCAGCCGGAGCGTCAGCGTCTGCGTCGTCGCGGAGTTATATTTGCCGCCCAAGCCAAGCACGTACCATCCGATCTTTCCACTGGCCTCTTTAGAGATTGTCACCCGCATCGACAGTTCAATTGGCGCCAGCCGGAATCGCATCCTGGTGCTGTTGCCCTCCTGCATCGCGTACAACAACTCTTCCCGCAGAGCCGCGACCGCGTCCGCTAATCCCACTGCTGTCTCTGCCATGCTCACATCTATACCAGGCATCTTCACCAGCCGCCTTGCCACAGCATCGTGGGCCCACGGTCAGAGCTACGGTGCTCAGCCGGCATCCGAGGCGGCCGGGGCTGCGCGAGCGGCACTGTCGCATCACACTGGTACGACCCGATGGCGGCGATACCGGGCGCATGGAGGGCTTCGCCCGCGACGTTCTGCAGATCGCCCTGGGCGTGGTCAAACGCTGCGTTGGCGTGGTCAGGTTCGCCGCGCTTCCCAAAAGGTGGCTGATGGAGCGCTCGCCCGCGACTACCGCACCGACAACTCGAACCTGGTGATCTGGTGGTCGATGAGTATGGTCGTGAGCCGTCGGCTCGATCGGCAGGCACGCTGAACAGTGCGGGCAGAGGGGGGCTCGCCCTGAACCCTGGATCAGGCCCGGCTCAGTTGTCACCGGACGGCTGATGCCCGTGGCCGAGCAGCCGGGTGTTCTCCACCATGAGGCGTTGAACAACGTTGCGCAGTGCCATCAGTTCCATGTCCGCGCGTCGCACTGCGGCCAGGGCCTGGTCCCGTTCTCCGCGCAGAGCCTCGACCTCGGCGTCCCGGCTCGGTGTCGACGTGAGGTCGCCCAGTACATCGGCAGCGAGGTCGCGTACGCGGATGGCGCGGAGCTCGGCTCTCGCTGCTTCAAGGTCCCGGCGCAATGCCGTGTTCTGTTCGAGCAGCATGCGGTTCTCCACCGCCAGCCCCGCGTCCTGGCGAGCCGCTGCGGCGGCCGCGGCACGAGGCCGGTCGCCGGCGAGGTGCGCGCGGACGGCTTCCGCCTCGGCCTTGAGGTCCCGGTGCCGTTGCAAATACTGGGGATTGACCTCGGCACGCCGGGTGATTTCTGCGTCGGAGACAGGCTTGCGGGTCTTGCGCATACCGGCGATGACGTCCAGCACGCGCTGTCGGCACGCTTCGCTGTCCGCACGGCGCCGAGCCGCGGCGGCCTGCCGGCCCGCGTCCAAGGCGGCCACACGCTCGGGGGCCAGGCCCTTCGATACCTGCCACTGCGGGCTGCGGCCGCCGGTCACCCCCCCCTCCCCGGTCAGCAGGATCGGGTCGACGGTAGGCTGGGCCAGCTGCTGGCGGCCTGCCAGGACGGCGGCGACGGGGATCACGGTAAGGAACCGGTCCCGGCTGTGGAGCCACGCCTCGACCGTGGCCTTGTCCTCCTCGGTCAGCGAGCCGAGGTCGGTCTCGCACTTGCTGATGAGCTCGTCGATCTGGACGAGCTCCTGGCGTAGAAGCTCCATGTTCGCCCGGCTCAGCGGCCCCGGCACGAGCAGACTTCCGTAGGCGGCCTCCAAGCGGACGAGCTGCTCGGCTTTGGTGTCGCGCAGCTGGCGAAGTTCGGGGAGCTGGGTGAAGTCGGTGGTGAAGAACTTGCAGGAGAAGCACCGGTAGTACACCGGGCAGCCGACCGCCGGAGCCGTCAGCGCCCACCGGGTCAGGTCGGGCCTGCCCGCATCGGCCCACTGCCGCTGGTGCGGCAAGCACAAACGCCTGCCCTTCTGCACTGCCCAGCGCGAGCACACCCGTACCACGCACTCGCCCAGGCCCGGACGCGGAGCCGGGCCGGTGGCCAGGTACTCCTCCACCGATAGTCCCGTCGCCTTGCGGGCACTGGCGCAGCTCTTGCACAGCCCGCTCGCTTCCGCCGGCCGCGTGCAGCCGACCGCGCACCGCTTCTCGCCGTACACCCGGCGGGCGGGAGGCGCGGGAGCGGCGGCGCACCAGGACGCGACGTCGCCGGGCGCGCCGGCCTTCCGCCACGCCGTGCAGCACTGCCAGCACAGCCAGGGGTGCTTGTCCGCGGGGCGGTCGCAGGCGGGGTGGGCGCATGCGCGCAGGGTGTGCCAGTCGGCGCCGAGCGGGAAGTGCAGTTCAAGGGTCGCGCGATCCAGTCCGTGGTCGACCAGGTACGGCCAGTCCGGCTCGGGCACCGGAGCACTGGGGAGCGGGTTGGAGGCCGGTGAGGTCATGACGGTCCGAAGAACTGGTCGGAGACGGCGTTGGCGGCGATTACGGTCTTCGCGTCGCCGACGGTGCGGTAGACGTCCTGGCTGGCGACGTCGCTGTGGCCGAGCAGGCGCTGGAGGACGTCTCGCGCGATGTCGAGGTCAGCGGCCGTCTCGCCGAAGGTATGCCGGAGCATGTGCGGGTGGAGGTGCCGCAGGCCGGCCTGGACGGAGAGGTCGGCCAGCAGGTCCTGGACCCGCCGGGCGCTGAGTGCTTCGCCGCCTGGATCGCCGGTAGGGCCGGGGAAGGTGACGAAGGCCCACGGGCTGTCGGCCGCTCGCCGGATGCCGATCCGCTCCCGCAGCCAGTCGGCGTAGAGCATCTCCACCGGGTTGGGCACCGGCAGGATGACGGTGCCGCGGTTCTTGTTGGCCGCGCCCTTCGGATGCCCGCCCCGCTTGCGCAGGTGCAGGTGCGGACCCTGGGCGTAGGGGCACCCCGGCACCGTTCGGCCCGCCGGGACGAAGTGGATGTCTTCGCGCCTGAGCGACACCAGCTGCCCCACCCGCAGTGCGCAGCAGGCCGTGATCGCCACCATGCACCGGTCCCGCGCTGTCTCTGCCGCCTGCAGGACACTGGTGAACTCCTCGTGCGTCGCTGCCGGCCGCCGCGCCGTGGCGTGACTGGGCCGCGGGTCGACGCGGATGCGCGGCCTGACTACGACGGTCCCGCCGCCGCCCTGAGCAGGGACGGTTGTGAACAGCGCGTCGACGGCCGCGGCATCGACGCGTCCGAGGTCGGCCAGGTGCAGGTAGAACCCGTGGATCGCGGCCAGAGCCGGCGCAAGTGTCGACTCCTCCGGTCGCCTTCCGTACCCGCGGCCACTGGTCGCCCGGGGTGTGGTCCGCAGGTGCATCACGTACGTCGACAGCCGCAAAGCCGCTTCGCTCCTGGAGAGTCCGCGCTCGTCACACCAGACGTGAAGCCGCTTCAGGTGGCCGGCGTAGGTCTTGGTCGTCGACTCCTCGCGTGCCCGGCCGAATCGCAGGTGACGAAGATGGTCGTCGATATCGCCGACCACGGCCAGGGTTGGCCCAGCCAGGACCGTCCAGTAGGCGAGCTCATCGCTCACCGGGACGCGCACGATCTCCGCGTGCATCGGCGCCAGCATGACCACACCGGAACAGTACGTGCACTGCCGGGGCAGACTCCTGGAAGAGGGAATCTCAGGACATCCAGCACCACAACATGGTAGGAGCCCCAATCTCGTACATATTCGGCGCGCTGTCCCGCTATGAGCCAGTCGGTCAACCTACCGTCAGCATGGTCGACTCACTGAGCGTTCCATCGGCGAGCGGTACGAGTGAGTCAACGCGTTGAGCGAGTGCGCAGAACCCGTCATACCGGGAAACCTCCCCACGGCGCACCTTCCGCACACCGCCGTCGAGACGGCCTGTCCGTGGCGGATCCTGAGGCGAGCCGGGAACCCGGCGGGTCGGTCACGAGCCGGCGCGGTCGGCGGTGCGGGCTTCGCCGGGCGTGGGTGTCCGGGCCGGGTCGTTGCGGCGGCGGTAGCGGCGGTCGGTCGCGGTGCAGGCGGCGAGGACGAGGGCGGCTGCCGCGGCCGCGGAGGTGACGGCGAAGGGGGCGCCGGGGGTGAAGTGGTCGGCCGCCCACCCGGCGAGGAAGGTGCCCGCCGATTGCGCCAGGATCAGGGCGCTGACCAGGGCCGCCATGGCCTCGCCGAGCCGGGTGGCGGGCACCGTGCGCTCGACCAGGCCGAAGATGGTGATGATCTGCGGCGCGACGGCGACGCCGAGGAGGCCGATGGCCGCGGTGAGCGTCGCGAGGCTGCCGTTCGCGAGCCCGCCGTTCGCGAGGCCGCCGCTTGCGAGGCCGCCGTTCGTGAGGCCGCCGTTCGTGAGGAGCAGGACGCAGGAGGCGGCGAAGAGCAGTGCCGCGCCCGCCCGGAGTCGGGCCGGCAGGCCCTGGCGAGCGGGCATCGAGGCGATGACGACGCCCGCGAGGGAGCTGGTGCAGCCCAGGAAGCCGTACACCAACCCGGCGGCGCCCGGTCGGCCGAGCGCCTCGGTGGTCGCGGTGACGCCGACCTGGACCGAGCCGAAGCAGGCGCCCAGCAGCGCCGTCCCGGCCAGGAGGAGGACGTACGGCGTGCTCAACAGCCGCCTGGCGGAGGGGTCATGGGGGTGGGACGACGCCGGGACGCCCGGTGCGGCGGTGGGGTGCAGCGCGAACAGGCCGGCGCAGATGCCGGAGAGCACGGCCGCGGTGAGCAGGCCGACGGCGGGGGAGGCGGCGCCGGCGAGCACGCCGACGAGGGCCGGTCCGGCGGTGAAGGCGACCTCGTCGACGATTCCGTCCAGTGACAGCATGGCGGAGGTCAACTCCGCGTCGCCGGTGGCCAGTCGGACCCAGCGGCTGCGCGACAGCGGGCCGACCAGCGGGACCGACAGGCCGGTCAGCGCGGCGGGCGCGATCTGCCAGCCGAGTGCGAGCTCGCGCTCGGAGGCGGCGACCAGCATGACCAGGGCCGCCGCGTTGGCCAGGGCGGCGGCCAGCCCCACCGTCCGCTGCCCACGGCGGTCCGCGAGCCGGCCGACGATCGGGCCGCCGATCGCCTGACCACCTGCCAGCGCCCCGGCGACCAGAGAACCGGACCACACGCTGCCGGTGTTCCGGCTGACCAGCAGCAGGGTGCCGATCGGGCTCATCGCGCTCGGCAGCCGCCCGAGCAGCGACCAGAGCAGCACCCGGCCGCCCGTCAGCTGCTTCGCCATGCGGAAGTTCCCGGTCACGGACACGGTGCACGCCCCTCTGCGGAGCCGGTCCGGGCGCCCGCCTCCCGTGACCGGCCCGACCAGGCGACAGCGACCTGCGGGTGACTCCCCGACGGTAGGGGCGGGCGCGGGGCACGGGTAATCGTCCGATCGTCCGGCCGACCGGGGCCGCAGGATGGGGGCGGTCGGAGGAGTCGCCAAGGGCGACGAGGAGTCACCGCGAGACGGGGCGGGAAGGGGACGGGCGGGTGACCGGGGGTCCGTGATTCCGCCGGTGCCCGTCAGCCTGCTGCGAGCGCCGCGACGACCTCGATCACGACCCACGCCAGGAACAGCGCCGGCAGCGTCGCGATGCCGACGAGCACCCGAGCGGCGCGCCTGGAGACCGGCGTACCGTGCTCCCGCAGAGCGGCGGAGCAGACCAGCGCCACCGCGATCACCGGCACCGACCAGACCACCAGGAACGAACCGTCCGGCATCCCCGCCCCCCTTTGCCGTGCCGACGTCCGGCGATCATAGTGCGGAGCCTGCCGGGGTCGGCATCCGGCGCCCAGCCGCCTCCGCCGGGGCCGTCACCCGGAGTGTCGGAGCGCAACCTGTTCGCAGTAGGCCCGGTGGTCGGATCGGTGCGCCGGGGCAGAGGCTGGTGCGGAGAAGGACCGGGCCGCTGGGTGTTCGGCCGTGAGGTGAAGGCGGACGAAGATGTCACGTTTCCTCGGAAGGCCGAGGAGCACGTCGGGCCGTGCGGGCCGTACGAGCCGTACGAGCCGTGCGAGCCGTGCGGACCGTGCGGGCCGTACGAACCGGCAGGTCGGTTACGCCGCCGTGGTGCTGGGCTGCACGGTGCTGGTGGCCGCCGGCTGCAGCTCGTCGAGTTCGACGTCCTCCAGCTCGCCGTCGCGCTCGTTCTCGCCGAACGCGAGCTCGTTCTCGGGCGAGCTCCCCTCCTCGGTCGCCTCGGCCAAGTCCTCGTTGCTGGGGTCGGCCTCGGCGGCTGCCTCCGCCGCGTCGGCCGCCGCCTCCGCGGCCATGGCCTCGCTGTCGGCGGCGGCGTCCTCGTTCGAGGCGTCGGTCTCGGCCCAGGTGGCCGCGGGCCGGGCGCAGGCGCAGGCGGTGCTGGCGAAGACCGAGGGCACGGGCAACGCCCTGTCGGACGTGACGCTCACCGGTCTGCCCAAGGCGCAGGCGGCGGGGTTCAACGCCGCGCTGGTGACGGTGGTGAACGGTACGAGCTCGACGGCGTCGTACGCGATCAAGGTGGAGTTCCTCGACGAGACCGGCAAGGTGGTGGACACCTCCTACCTGGGCGTCACGGACCTCGCCGCGGGCGCGAAGGCCACCCCGACCGCGTTCAGCCCGATCGACCGGGACAAGGCGCTGGTCGCCAGGGTCGCCCAGGCCCAGCGGTACTGACCCGATCGACGGATCCACCCCGGCCGCGGTGTGTCGGAAGGCCCCCGCAGGTCGACGAGGACGGACCCGAGACCCGTCAGGACGCCGTGCCCCTTGCCGGGGCCGGCACCTCCCCTCAACCGCCGGTGAGGTGCCGCCCGGAGAGGTACCGGAGGTGCCGGGTGAAGACGGCCTCGGGGTCGGCGCCGGTGCGGGCGATGAGGATCAGGGCGGTCACGGCCGCGTCGCAGGCCTCGGCGTGGACCTGCTCCAAGGTGTGGGAGTGGCCCTTGCGCGGGTTCATGCCGAGCACGCCGATGACGGCCTCGGCGACCTCGCCGCTCTCCTCCGCGAGCTTCAGCGCCTGTCCGAGCATCACCTGTTCGGGCGGGTAGTCCGAGAGTGAACCGATGCTTTCGGCAAGGGAGTTGATGATCATCCAGGTATCCGTCACGACGTCGGATCCTGCCTCTGTTCGATCGGCTCGTCCAACCTCGGAGGTTCCGGGCGAGCCCGGGTCGAACGGCCCGTTTTCGATTCCGAGGGGGTCGGGGGAGCGCCGCCGTCCACGCCCGGGGCAGGCCAGGCCCGGGTGGTTGGCATCCCATCCGAAGGGGTCGGATATTCGATCGAGAAATTGAGTATCACCGGTCAGTTCGAGACTGGTAGCGTCCCCGACGTGGCAAAGCTGAACCAGATCATCGCCGTTGAAAAGGGCGTCAAGTCCAAGTCCTTCCAGGAGCTGACGCAGGCCCACCAGGACCTGCAGAAGCCCGCGCTGCTGGCCGGCATCTCCCGGACGTACCAGCCCAAGGACGAGGAGGGCGAGCAGCTGCCCCCGGAATCGACCCGGGTCCAGCTGAAGGCCGAGGACATCCTGCGGTCCACCGCGCAGACCCTCACCCGGCTGTTCGACGTGACGGCCACCAAGGACTGGGCCAACATCGGGGCCTGCGCGGACGTGGTGGTGGACGGCCAGGTGCTCCTCGCCCGGGTGCCGGTGCCGTACCTGCTCTTCCTGGAGAAGCAGCTCACCGACCTGTTCACCTTCGTGAAGAAGCTCCCGGTGCTGGACGCCTCCGAGTCCTGGAACCTGGACCCGTCCACCGACTCCTGGAAGACGGAGCCGGTGCGCACCATCCGGACCAAGAAGGTGCCGCGCAACCACGTCAAGGCCGAGGCCACCGAGAAGCACCCGGCCCAGGTCGAGGTCTACTACGAGGACATCGCGGTCGGCTACTGGACCACGGTCAAGTTCTCCGGCGCGCTGCCGGCCCGCCGGGTGAACGAGCTCGCCGAGCGGGTCGAGAAGCTCCAGCAGGCGGTCAAGTTCGCCCGCGAGGAGGCCAACGCCGTCGAGGTCACCGACCAGCGGGTGGGTGACGCCGTCTTCGGCTACCTGTTCCGGTAGCCCCATGATCGCCCGCCCGGGGAGCCGGGCGGGTGCGCCGAGCGCGCTGAGGACCTCGTCCGGGGAACCGGGCGGGTGCGCTGCACGGTGCGAAAAGCTGACACTGATGTTGAAGCTGACCAGGGGTCACAGTGGGGGTTCGAATCCCTCCCCCGGCGCCACAGGCCGGGGTAGCCCAAGCGGCAGAGGCAGGCCCCGTGAATCTCAGACTCTCGCTCCAGTCTCAGCATTCGCCGCCGAACACCGGATCGACCGGGTGCGGACGAATATCGACGAATGCGGGTTCAAGTCCTGTCTGTGCCGCTCCGTGGCACGGTAGTTCAAAGGTAGAACGCGTCGATTTCAACCTGATCCGCGACCCTTAAACGTGTCGGTGTGAGCAATTGGGCGGCAAACAGGGGCCCGGGAGCAGGCTACGCTCCCGGGTCCTCTAGCTTTCGTGCCGCTTCCCGGCCCCGGTCCCGAGCTGGACGATGGGCGGGTCGTCGAGCCGGCCGAGCCCGGCGACGGCGTCCTTTTCGACTGCCGCAACTTCCACCAGGTGCAGGACTTCGAAGGCGGTCGCCGGATCACCCTCTCCCTCTTCCTGGGGTTCACCATGAACGGCGAACTGGTCGCCTGGTCCTGATGCGCGCGGCGATCACACCTCGGCCCCGTCCGGGATGCCGCCGGCCCGTCGTCCCCAGCGGCCGGTGGGGACGACGGAGCGCAGGGCGACCGCGTCGGTCACTCGAAGCGCGTCGGATCACCGGCGCCGATCCGGACGATCTCCGCCGTACCGCCGGAGAAGTCGACGACCGTCGTCGGCTCCGTCCCGCAGTCGCCGGAGTCGACCACGGCGTCCAGCACGTGGTCCAGCCGTTCCTTGATCTCCCACCCCTGGGTCATCGGCTCGTCCTCGCCGGGGAGGATCAGGGTGCTGGAGACGAGCGGCTCGCCGAGTTCGGCGAGCAGGGCCCGGGTGACGACGTGGTCGGGGATCCGGACGCCCACCGTCTTCTTCTTGGGGTGCAGCAGCCGGCGCGGCACCTCCTTGGTGGCGGGGAGGATGAAGGTGTAGTTGCCCGGAGTCGCCGCCTTGACGGCGCGGAAGACGGCGTTGTCGATCTGGACGAACTGCCCCAGCTGGGCGAAGTTCTCGCACATCAGGGTGAAGTGGTGGCGGTCGTCGAGCCGCCGGATCGTCCGGATCCGCTCGATGCCGTCGTGGTTGCCCATCTGGCAGCCCAGGGCGAAACAGGAGTCGGTCGGGTACGCGATGAGGGCCCCGGTACGGAGGCTGTCCGCCACGGTGCTGATGGTGCGGGCCTGCGGGGTCTGCGGGTGCACGTCGAAGTACTTCGCCATCCGCCGACCCTACGGGATCCGCCCGGCCGTGGCACCGTATCCGACACCGGTGCGGTGTCCGGCGGCCGGGCCGGGCTGTGTCATCGCGTACGACCGGCTCGGGAAGCCCCGGGATCCGGCTCGGTCAGAGCCGGGCGATCAGGGCGTAGCGTTCGTCGTCCACCGGGCCGCCCCACAGGTCGGCGTACGCGCTGAGCGGCTCGATCCGCAGATCGGCGACGAGCGGGCGCACCGCGGAGGCCAGCTCGTCCGCGGCCACCCCGCCGTTCCACGGCAGGAGTTCCGCCCCGGCCACGTACGGCACGCCGCTCTGCCCGGACTCGCGCCACCGGCCCTCGACCAGCACCAGCCGACCGCCGGGCCGCAGCCGGTGCACCCACTCCCGCAGCGCGGCCCCGGGGTCGGGAAGCGTCCACACCAGATGGCGCGACAGCACGACGTCGAAGGCCTCGCCGCCGGTCGGCGGCGCGGCCGCGTCACCCACCAGGAAGCGGCCGGACAGGCCGGCGTCGGACAGCTTCCTCCGGGCCTGCTCGACCATCCGCGGCGCCAGGTCCACCCCGGTCACCCGATGCCCGGCCTCCGCCAGCAGCAGGGACAGCGAACCGGTCCCACATCCGACGTCGAGGACGTCGAGGACGTCGGGTACGTCGGGTACGTCGGGCGGGCCCGACGCCACCCACGTCCGCAGCAGCCGGGCCCACGCGGACCGCGTGTGCCCGGCCCGCAGCCCGTGGTCGGGCTCCTCGTCGAAGCCCGCTGCGGCGGCGTCCCAGTATTCGGCGATGGCAGCGCGCCGGTGGCGACTGGTGTGGTCACTCATGACCCGCATCCTCGCAGTCGGCACTGACACACCGTCGGACCCGCGAGGCCCCCGCGAACGGCCGCCGCCCGGACGACGGCACGCCGTCCGGACGGGCGCCGACAGTAGCCGGAACCGTCAGTGGACCTGCTCCGTGGCGCCGCTCTCCGCGGCGCGTTCGACGGCTGCGAGCACCCGGTGTAGGGCGGCGGCGGTGTGGAAGTCGGGGCGGGGCGGGCGCCCTTCGGCGATCGATCGGGCGATCTCCTCGTAGACGGCCGCCACGTTGGCGACCGGTCCGGCGGCGGGGTCGAAGGGGACGGTCCGGTAGTCGCCGGGCACCTCCACCCGCTCGCCGTCGACCCGGATGTCCCAGTCGGTCCAGTGCATGTACGTGCCCGGCCGGGTGGGAGCCACCGTCAACGTGCCCTCGGAGCCGACGAGTTTGACCAGGAACCCGTCCGGGCTCCCGCTGCCTCCGTGCACGGCGACGGACGCGGTGGCGCCGTTCTCCAGGACGCCGTGGAGCAGCACCTGTGCGGGCACCCCGTTGGGCACCGTCCGGCCGGTTCCCCCGACTTCGACGCGGTCGTACGGGCGGGGCAGCCGCGCGGAGACCTCGACCAGCCTGCCCGCCATCCGGTCCAGTGCGGCCAGGAAGTGGCCGGCCATGATGGTCAGGAGCGAGGTGCCCGCGGCCGGGTCGGTGGTCCACGCCAGGTCCGGCGCGATGCGGGCGCCGCCCAACGGGGCGCCCGAGGCGACCAGTACGGCCGATTCGAGCCGGCCGATCCTGCCTGCGGCGATCAGGTCGGCCACGTACCGGGCGTCGGGGGACTGGTACCCCTGAAGGTTCACGGCGTGGACGACGCCGGCGTCGGCTGCCTCCCGGGCGAGGTCGTCCGCTTCGGCGGCGTCCACGCCCAGCGGCCATTCGGAGAGCACGTGCTTGCCCGCCTTCAGCGCGGCCCTGATCACCTCGGCGTGCTTGGAGGCCTTGACCGACACCACGACGAGGTCCACGTCGGGGTGGGCGGCGAGGGCCCCGGCGTCGGCGAAGGCGAGTGGGACGCCGTGGGCGGCCGCCGCCTTGTCGGCGGTGGCCTGCTTGGTCGTCGCGACCGCGGTCACCTCGAACCCGGCGAGTCCGGCGAGTGCGGGCAGGTGTGACGCGCCGGCCCAGCCACTGGCTCCGACGACCCCGACCTTGATCATGCGACCTCCCTGGTTTCGTACCGATCGATACAAAACTAGAGGGGGCGGGAGCGGGAGTTCAAGGGGTAATGTACCGACAGGTAAAAAACTTGAGGAGGTACGGCATGCCAGGCGGTCGCCCGCGCGCCTTCGATGCCGAGGTCGCGCTCGACCGGGCGCTCGAGGTCTTCTGGCGGCAGGGCTACGAGGGGACGTCCCTCGCCGACCTGACCGCGGCCATGGACATCAACCGGCCCAGTCTGTACGCGGCCTTCGGCAACAAGGAGCAGCTGTTCCACAAGGTGCTCGACCGCTACTTCACCAGCCCCGGAGCCTTCGCCACCGAGGCCCTGGAGGCGCCCACCACGCGGGGCGTCGTCGAGCACCTGATCCGCGGGGCCGTCGACCTGACCACCGGGCCGCACACGCCCCACGGATGCCTGAGCGTCAACAGCGTGCACGCCTGCGGTCCGGACTCCGAACCGGTCCGCCGGGAGGTGATCGCCCGCCGGATGGCCGGCGAAGCCGCGCTCCGCCGGCGCTTCGAGCGGGCGGCCGACCTGCCGGCCGACGCCGATCCGCGCGTCCTCGCCCAGCTGGTGTACACCGTCACCGACGGCATCGCCGTGCAGGCGGCGAGCGGTTACACCCGCGACCAGCTGCACCGGGTGGCCGACCTGGCGCTGCGCACGCTGTTCCAGTCGCCGAGCTGATCGGGCTCGCCTGAAGCCCGCTCCGCGGCCCCCGAGAGCGGGGCGCGTCACGCAACACCAGGGCCGGCGCCCCTCACCAGGGAATCGGCCCGTCCTCGGCCAGAAGGGCGCCCGTCGGGCCGTCCTCGCCCACGGTCGCCAGGTCGACCGCGACGGCCGCGCCCTCCTCCGGCGTGCGTATCCCGGTGTGGCGGTTGAGGTCGGTCGCGCAGTAGCCGGGACTCACGGCGTTGACCAGGATCCCTTCGGCGCGCAGTTCATTGGCGTAGAGCACGGTGATCGCGTTCAGGGCGCTCTTCGAGGTGCAGTAAGGGAGGAGGACCGAGGAGTAGGCGGACCACGGGCTGCCCGGGTCGGCCTGGTGGGTGAGGGAGCCGAGTTCGCTGGACATGTTGACGATGCGTCCGGCGGCGGAGCGGCGGAGCAGGGGGAGCATGGCGTGGGTCACCGCGATGACGCCGAACACGTTGGTCTCGTAGACCTGTCGGACGGTGGCGGCGGGGGTTTCACTCGGCTTCTGCGGTGCGGCGGCGATCGCGGCGTTGTTGACGAGGATGTCGAGGCGGCCGAACGTGGCGTCGATGTGCTTGGCGGCGGCCTGGACCGAGGTCTCGTCGGTGACGTCCAGCGGTACGAACCGGACGTCGGCGCCGTCGGCGCGAAGCTCCTCGGCCGCCGCCTCGCCACGCTCGGCGTCGCGGGCGCCGATCAGCACGGTGATGCCGAGGGCTGCGAGCCTGCGTGCCGTTTCCTTACCGATGCCCTTGTTCGCGCCGGTGATCAGAGCAGTCTGCTGCGAAGTCGTCATGGCACCCAGCCTCCCCTCACCCACGGGCGGCAGGGAAAGACCGGATGACTCTGGATCTATAGTCCACGGATATGAGTGAGCTGGAGGTGCGGGAGCTGAGGTACTTCATCGCGGTCGCCGAGGAACTGAACTTCAGTCGGGCCGCGCAGCGCCTGGGGATGGCGCAGCCCCCGCTGTCGAAGGCGATCGCTCGGATGGAGTCCCGGCTCGGGGTGCGCCTGCTGGAGCGCACCACCCGGCAGGTGAGGCTGACCGACGCCGGTCGGGTGCTGCTCGACCAGGCCCGGATCGCGGTCGACGCGGTGCACGCGGCGGCCCGGCGTGCACGTCGGGCCGGTCAGCCGACACCCCAGCTCGTCGTGGCGGTCAAACCGGGAGGCGATGCCGGGCTGCTGCCGGAGATCCTCGCCGCCTACCGGGGAACGGGTTCGCACCTGCCGCCGCCCGAAGTCGTCGTCGGCGGCAGCGGAGAGCCGATCGCCATGCTGCGGGACGGCCGTGCCGACGTGGCGCTGCTGCGCAGCCCGTTCGACGGTCAAGGGCTGGACTCCCAGACGCTCGTGGTCGAGCCGCGACTGGCCGTTCTCCCCGCCGCGCACCGCCTGGCCGGACGCCGGCGACTGCGGCTGACCGACCTCGAGGGCGAACCGATCCCGCGCTGGAAAGGGGCCGCCCCCTCCGCCACCGCCTACTACACAGGATGCGACGGAGCGGAAGCAGGCGATGGCCGCACGGGCTCGGCGCCGGCCGACGCTCCTGAGGGGCCGCTCGTGGCCAGCGTCGAGCAACTCCTGGAGGTGGTCGCGCTGGGCCAGGCGGTGGCGTTCCTGTCACTCTCCACCACCGAGCGGCACCAGCGCCCGGACATCGCCTACCGGCCGGTCACCGGCCTCAGCCCCAGCGCGGTCGTGGTCGCCTGGCCGGAGACCTCGCGATCCGCGGCCGTCGCCGCCTTCGTCCAGGCCGCCCACGACGTCGCCGCCCACCGACCCGACCACCTGACCGCACTGGCCTAAGCCCAATACCGGTGACTCAAGGCAGGACCGCGAACTCCGGGTCTCCCACAGACTGCTCCTTGTCGGTCGGTGTTGTGCCAGATCGCAGTCAACCGTCGGAGGGCTGCCGGCCCAGGGGGGATCGGCCCCTTGCCTGTCCGGCCGGCCGGCCATCATGTCGGCGGCTCGGCCCGTCACCTGGTGACCATCGCGTCCCTGCCCAGTAGCCACCTTTTTGTGCGTACTGGGCAGCGACGTGCGGCGCGACGAGACTGGTACCCAGAAGGGCGAAGGGAGATGACAGCAGGTCAGGAGGCCGACGGCTCGACCTGTCCGGCCTGCTCGGCCGTCATGCGGTCGAGGCGCTCGTGGCCCAGGTCGGAAACCGGTCCGAGGGCGTCAGAGAGGCGGCGGCCGAAGTCGGTCAGGGAGTAGACCGTCTTCAGCGGAAGGACGTCGTGCACCTCGCGGTGCACCAGGCCGTCGGACTCCATCTCGCGCAGGGCCTGGGTGAGGACCTTCTCACTGAGGCCGGGCAGCCGTCGGCGGAGTTCGGCGGGGCGATGCGGGCCGGCCTCGAGTAGCCAGAGCAGGGATGTCTTCCACTTGCCGTCGATCACGGCAATCGCGGCGGTCACCCCGCACACGTTCGGGTTCACGGCCTGACTGCGCGTCATCTCTTCTCCCCGGGGTCGCCGTTGTCCACCACCATGTCTACAGGAGATGAAGTATGCCCACCAACCACACCCAGCCCACCGTCACCGTGCTCGGCCTCGGGCCGATGGGACGCGCCCTGGCCGGTGCCTTCGTGCACGCCGGCGTCCGTACCACGGTCTGGAACCGCACCCCAGGCCGGGACGCCGCGCTGGTCGCCCAGGGCGCGGTGAGCGCGACCACGGCAGAGGAGGCCGTGGCGGCGAGCGAGCTGACCGTCATCTGCGTGGTGAACTACGACGCCTCGGACGCCGTGCTGCACCGTGAGGAAGTCGGGGCCGCGCTCAAGGGCCGGGCGGTGGTCAACCTGACCGCCGACTCGCCGGACCGGGCCCGGTCCACGGCCGCTTGGGCGGCGGAGCACGGCGTCGAGTACCTCGACGGCGCCATCATGACGCCGGCCCCGAGCATCGGCACGCCGGAGGCGGTCTTCATCCACAGCGGGCCGGTCGACCTCTACGAGCGGCACGCGCCGGTGCTGGCGGTGCTCGGCGGTACCCACACCCACCTCGGCGAGGAGATCGGCCGGGCGGCAGGCTTCGACATCGCGCTGCTGGACATCTTCTGGACGGCGATGGCCGGGTACGTGCACGCGCTGGCGCTGGCCAAGGCAGAGGGGATCAGCGGGCGGGAGCTGGCGCCGTTCGCCCGGGGGATCGGTGCGATCCTGCCCCCGCTGTTCGCGGCGTTCGCCGAGGACTTCGACGGCGGCAGCTATTCGGGCGCGATCAACCCGCTCACCTCGGGGGTCTCCACCATGGCCCACGTCGTGCACACCGCCGAGTCGCACGGCATCGAGTCCGGGGTAATGCGCGCGGCCGAGGGTCTGGTCCGCCGGACCATCGCTCTCGGCCACGGCGAGGACGGGGTGAGCCGCCTCGCCGAGGTGCTGGGCCGACGCTGAACACCGGCACACCCGCGCGAACAGCAACCGCAAGGGCTCCGGACCCAAACCTGCGACGGGCCCGGCCGATCGCGGCGGTCGTCGGCACCCGCTACGACCGCCGCCTTGGGCCTGGAGCGGGTCGGCGCGGCCCCGCTGCGAAGGCGGGGCAGGCCCGGTTCTCCCCTGGTCGCGGTGGGAAACCGCGACGATTGCGGACACCTCGACCAGGAGACAGCCCGTATTGACTGAATTTTCAGTCCGGGGCAGGATGTGGGCGTCCCGCCCGCCCTGCCCCGGCGCGCGCGCCGACGGTACGTCCCGATCGGCCGCATCCGACCGTCCGGGGCGACCCGACCCCGCACGAGGCACAGATGGACAAGCCCGCAATCACCCGACGCCGACTCCTGCGCTACGGCGCCGCGGCCGTACCCCTGGTGGCGTCCGGCCCGCTGCTCTCCGGCGTCGCCCGGGCCGCGAGCCCCGCGCCGGCGCTGCGCATGCCGGCCGAGACCGACCCGCACACCCGTACCTTCATGGCCTGGCCCGAGCCGACCTCCGCCTGGGGAGCCCAACTCCCCGCCGTGCAGCGGGACATCGCGAACCTCGCGAAGGAGATCTCCCGCTGGGAGCCGGTCGTGATGGTGATCAACCCGGAGTCGGTGGCAGCCGCCACCCCGCTCTGCGACACCAGCGCGATCCCCTCCTCCCGGGGCATCACGTTCCTCCCGATCTCCAACGACGACCTGTGGATCCGGGACTTCGGCCCGACCTTCCTGGTCGGCCCGGGAGCCATCGCCGGCCTGGACACCAACTTCAACGGCTGGGGCAAGACCGGCACCCCCTACGAGCAGGCCTTCGCCAACGACGCCAAGGCGGCCGCCGCGCTGCTCGCCCAGTACCGGATCGACCGCGTCCAGGCGCCGTTCACCGGAGAGGGCGGCTCGCTGGAGACCGACGGGCAGGGCACGCTGCTCGCCACCGTCAGTTCGCTGGTCAACCCCAACCGCAACCCCGGGCTGAGCCAGAGCGACGTCGAGCAGCGGCTCAAGTCCTCGCTCGGCGTGGAGAAGGTGATCTGGCTGGCCGGCCTGGCGGGCCAGGACATCACGGACAGCCACATCGACTGCGTGGCCCGGTTCAGCGCGCCCGGGCGGGTCATCCTGGACAAGCCCGGACCGGGCTCCACGGGGATGTGGGTCACCGTGTACAACCAGGCCAAGCAGGTGCTGCAGACCGCCACCGACGCCAAGGGCCGCCCGCTGACGATCATCGAGCTGCCCGGCCCCGACCACAACAAGATCTCGGGAACCGGCTCCGCGTTCCTGGCGAGCTACACCAACCACTACACCGCCAACGGCGCCGTCCTCATGCCGCAGTTCGGGGACGCGGCCGCCGACGAGGCGGCGCGCGCCATCCTGGCGGCCGAGTACCCGGGCCGCGTGGTCGTCCCGGTGACCATCAACGCCATCGCCGCCGGCGGAGGCGGCATCCACTGCGCGACCCAGTCCCAGCCGGTCGTGCCCGTGGCGGTCTGACCCGCGCCTGGCCCGACCGGACGGCCTGACCGGACGGCTCAGGCTGTCCGGTCGGGCTGTCCGGCCGGTCGGGCGGGCACCCACCGCCGACGAGGTCAGGGCCGATCGGCCGCGGTGGCGACCAGGAGGGCCTCCAGGTCGTGGAGGAACGCCGCGATCGCCGTGCGGCTGAAGTGGAGGGTGTCCGCGGTGAGGCGGAAGTCGATGGCGCCGTCGGCGTCCTCCAGGCACAGGAAGAACGCGTCGAACTGGCCGTCCGGCTGCTCGGGCCAGGACAGCTCGCTGCTGTCGGGCAGGGCTTGCAGACCTTCGGCAGGGACGCTGTCGGGGGCCGGTCGGTGGTCGTACCGGCGGTCGTTGAAGCAGTAGCGGAAGGTTTCCTCCCGCTTCCTGCCGTGGTCCAGGAACATCCGGTCCAGGGCGATCGGATGGCCGCCGCAGTGGGAGTAGGCGCGGACCGTCGCCTTCCAGGTGCGGTCGAGCACCTCCAGGGGGCTCGCGTCGGCGAGGTCGAGGGCGAAGAAGGCCTCCTGGAACTGGTTGCCCACCATCCGGCGGGTCCGGCGGTTGAGGCGTCGCCTGGAGATCAGGGAGAGCGAGACGACCTCGGATCCGGCGAGCGGGCCGATGAGCCTGCAGACCGTGCCCAGGATCACCGTGGTCGTGCTCAGGCCGGTCCGACGGGAGATCAGGCCCACGGCGTGGTACGCGGCCCGGGAGCGGAGCCTGGCGCCGAGGAACCTCGGCGACTCGGGTCCGTCGGGATTGTCGGGGAGCTTCTGCAGGTCGGCCGACCGCAGCAGGCCCGACGCGTAGGCGACGGTCCTCGCGGTGACCTCGGCGGCTTCCCCGGTGGCCTCCCAGGCCGCCAACTCGGCCGGCTGCCAGGCGTCTTCGGGCAGGGGCGGCACCGCCTCCGGGCCTTCGGTCAGGTAGGCCGTGAACTCGTCCATGAGCGGGACCCAACCGGCGCCGTCGATGGACATGTGCGAGATCACCAGCACCATCGACCGGACGCCCCCGTCCGCCACCACCAGGCCGCAGCGGACGGGGAGTTCGTCGTGGTAGTCGAAGCTCTCCCGCATGAACTCGTCGACCAGGCGGTCCGTGGCGGCCGGGACCTCCTCCCCCGGGACGTCCACCCGTACGGCGGTCACCACGCCGGTCTGCGGGGCGCGCTGCAGGAGGGTGCCGTCGGGGTCGGTCTCGAAGGTCGTCCGCAGGGACTCGTGGCGGGCGGTGAAGAAGGCCAGCGCCTCGACGCAGGTCCGGGCGTCGACCCCGTCGAGCGCCAGGACGGAGTGGTTGTTGAACGCCGCGTCGTGGGGGGCGGTCTTCTGGATGCAGAGCCAGAACTCCAGCTGCCCCCAGGTCGCCGGCGCCCGGACGGCCCGTTCGGCGGCGAATTCGGCGCTGAGGAGCGTTCTGTTCACGTGGTCTTCCTGTTCAACGGCGGTCAGAGCGGTCAGAGCGGTCAGAGCGGGCAGGTCGGTCAGCAGCGGTCAGCGTGGGTACCGACGGCGGTCGACGGCGGTCAACGGCGGTAGGGCTTGCGGTAGACGGAGTCCTCCAGGATCAGGAAGTCGAGATCCATGGCCCGGAACGCCCGGAGCGCGTCGTCCCCGGTGTCGACGATGGGCTCGCCCTTGCCGTTGAACGACGTGTTGAGCAGCACCGGCGGCGCACCCTGCCGGTCCAGCTCGTCCAGCAGCGCCCCGACCACCGGCGCCTCGCCGCCGGTGAGCAGTTGCGGCCTGGTGGTGCCGTCCACGTGGACCACCCCGGCCGCCGTCGCGCGGCACTCGGGCGTCACGGGGGCCGCGCCGAGCATGTACCGGGAGAGGTGTCCGACGTCCCCCCAGAAGCGCGGGCCGTGGGCGGCCCGGGTGACTCCGGCGAACGGCCGCCACCGCTCCCGGTCCTTGATCCGGTTCACCCGGTCCGCGACACCCGCGTCCCGGGGCACGGCGAGGATGGAGCGGTGGCACAGCGCACGCGGGCCGACCTCCGCCCGGCCCTCGGCGATCGCGCCCACCTGCCCGTCCAGCAGCAGGCCCGCGACCTGCTCGACGGACAGCTCCGAACGGACCAGGCCGTACGCGGCCGGCGCGGGGCCGCGCGGGTCGCACACCGGGCTGCCGAGGTACGGGTCGAGCGGGGCGGGGGCGGCAGCGGGCGGCCGCACGCTCCAGGCGGCGCCGAGCGCGACACCGGCGTCGTGCGGCACGGGCGGCACGAACACCGGCCCGGGCAGCAGGCCGTTGGTGGAGCAGTTGAGCGCCACGCCCCCGGCCAGGCACAGCTCCTCCACGCCCGCCGCCTTGCGGGCCAGCGCCGCCAGCGCCACCACGCACTCCTCGACGGCGCGCTGGGCGGTGTAGGCGACCAGCACCGCGCGGGGGTCCTCGGCCAGCCGCTCCTCGGGGCGGTCCGGCCCGGTGGCGCCCGCGATCCGGGAGTACAGCCCGCGCCACGCGGCGACGGTCGTCTCGTACTCGGCACGGATCTGCGCGGCGGTGGCCCGGCCGGCGGCGGTGGCCTTGCCGGAGCTCCCGAGCGGGCCGGAGCTCCCGAGCGGGCCGGAGCTCCCGAGCGAGCCGGGGAGCGCCAGGCGGAACCCGTCGCCGTCGACCTCGGCCAGCGAGGCCGTGGACAGCCCCGCCGCCCGCCCGTACGCGGCCAGCCCCATGGTCTTGCCCGCGTTCAGGAACGAGAACCCCAGCCAGGTGCTCGCAGCGTCGTACAGGTAGCCGAGGGACGCGCTGCGCGGCCAGGCCCGCTCCAGGCGCGGCGGGGCGTCGCGCGCGAAGGTCCACACGCTCGACGACTCGTTCTCCCCGTTGCCGTCGACGACCAGGACCGCGGCCTTCTCGTAGGGCGACGCGTGGAACGCCGAGGTCGCGTGCGCGAGGTGGTGCGGCACCCGGACGACCTCCGGGAGCCGGTCGCCGAAGGCGAGTCCGACGGTGTGCTCCAGGAACTCCCGGTCGTCCCGGAACCGTCCGGGGAAGAGCTGTTCGGTGTCCCAGCCGATCGCCACCACGTCCAGGTCGGCGGCGGTGATGCCGGCCCGGGCGAGGCAGGACTCGGCGGCCAGCCGGGGCTTGCGGTAGATCGAGTGACGGCGCCGGTTGAGCCGTTCCTCCTCGCAGAAGGCGACGACCTCACCGGAGTCGTTGACCAGGCACGCCGCAGCGTCGTGCGAGCCCGTCGGGGGCGCGTTCACGCCGAGGATCCACATGGCCGCCCCTAACCGACGTCGCCCTGGAGGGAGTGGCTGTTGGAGAAGCCACCCATGGTGTAGTTCACGGTCGCGCGTTCGGTGCAGACCACCTCGACGCCGGCCCGCGCGAGCTGCAGGGCGAAGACAAAGTCCTCCGTCCACTCCAGCTTCTGGCGGGCCGGCGAGAAGGTCTCCGGGAAGCCCGTCCCGGCGTGGAAGCGGCGGCGCACGAGGTACTCGCTGGTGTCGATCCGGGCCAGCACCGTCCCGCCGGAGGTGAACCTGTCCCGGACGACGTTCGAGCCGGGCGTGAAGACGCCGTGCTCGCATAGGTAGCGGTAGCTGATCGCGCGCCGTTCCGGGTCGGGGTCCGGGTGCCAGGGGTCCTCGCCGTCCGGGATGTAGGGCTGCCCAGCCGGGTCGACCAGCAGCCGCCAGCTGTGCGCCACCTCGACGTGCGGGTTGTCCGTCAACGCCCGGACCAGGCTGCTCAGGTGGTCGGGCGCGAAGGTGTTGTCGTCGTCGAGCTGGCCCACGAACTCCCCGGTGGCCAGGGCGATTCCGCGGTTGCGCAGGCGCCCCAGCCGGGCGGAGCGGTACTCGGGCGCGGCGGGCCTGGCGACGTTCTCGATCACGATGCCGGGCAGGACCGCCCGCAGCTGCTCCAGGTGGTCGGGGTCGCGCAGGTGGTCGGCGTTGTCCCCGACCACGATCTGCTCGACCGCGACCCCGGTCTGGGCGGCGACGGAGCGTACTGCCCGCAGGAGGGCGTCGGGACGGTCGCGGGTGAGCGTGACGACGGAGACTTCGGGGAGGGTCATGGTGCGGTCCTCAGTGCTGGGTGGGGGTGGTCGCCTGCGCGCCGGGTGCGCGCAGGTGGGAGATCGCCCGGTCGGTGGCCCGGAGCACCCGGGCCACGGCGGCCCGGGTCATGCCGATCTGGCGCATCCGCAGGACCGCCTCGGCGCGTAGGAGTTCCGCGACCGCGACGACCTGCGCGCGCTGCTCGGGCGGCATCGGCTCCTCGGCTTCGACGCAGACGGCGAGCGGCATCGCGGTGATGAGGACGTCGGTGATGGCCTCCTCGTGGCCGTGGCTCAGGCCCTCCCGCAGGGCCTGCATCCCGAAGGCCACGTGGCGGGACTCGTCGCGGGTCATCGCGACGAAGCCCGCCCGGATCCCCGGGAGCGTGCCGCCCGCCCGCAGCGAGCCGACGAGCGTGCGCTGCGCGTGCAGGGCGAGGATGCCCTCGGTCACCAGGTGGAAGACGGTGACGGCGCGCAGCCAGTCCTCGTAGTCGGGCATCGGCCGGGCGATCCGGCCGATCAGTTCGGCTTCCAGTGTGCTCAACTGCCGTTGGGCCGGCGAGAGCTGACTCCAGCCCTCGGGGAGGGAGGCCTCCAGGTCGGCGGGCATGCCGAGCACGTCGACGGCGATCCGCTTGACGAGGTGGGTGTGCCGGGACTCGTCGGCGAGCTGGGTGCCGACGTACACCAGGGAGTCCTCGTCGGGGCAGCCGGTCAGGATCGGTCCGAGGAGCTCCAGGCCGGTGTACTCCCCGATCAGGAAGTTGACGATCAGCTTGTGCACCCGCTGCCGGACGGGGTCGGGCAGCCGCGACCAGTTCGCCGCGTCCCGCTCCAGCTCCACCTCGTCGGCGGCCCAGTGCTGGCGCTCCCAACTCCGGTACAGGGCACGGCTGCTCGGGCGGGTGTCGATCACCGAGTCGGCGTGCCGGAGCACCGCGGGCAGCGGCAGGTCCGGCATCGTCCCCAGCTCGGCCTCGTCGAGCAGCATCGGACTCCAACGGGTCATGACCACTCCCCCTCTCTCGATTCGTCGTCCCCCTCGGGGTCGTGCCGCCCACCGGGCGCCGTGCCGGCCGGGACCTTGCCGACGGGCGTCGTGCCGGCCGGCCCCGTGCTGGCCGGGACCTTGCTGATCACCAGGGAGGCGTAGTTCCCGTAGAACCCGAAACCGTCGACCAGCACGTGCCGCGCCCGGTCGGTACGCACCGGACCGACCGCCACGTGCATGCGCTCGGCGGCGATGGGCTCGGTGAGTCCCGGTGTGCCGGGGGCGATCCCGGTCCGCAGGAAGCCCACCGCCGCCGCGACGGCGGGCATGGTCGAGGCGTGCAGCAGGTGCCCGATCGCCCCCTTGTGCGAGCCGACCGGCACGCCGGACCAGCCCAGGCGCGCCGCGGTGGCATCGAGCGCGGCGAGCTCCGCGGCGTCGCCCTGCGGCGTCCCGGTGGCATGGGCGTGGACGTAGTCCACCTCCGTCGTCCCGGCCTGGTCGAGCGACTCGGCGACGCACGCGCCGATGGCCTCCGCCTGCGAGTCGGCCACGCTCCCGCCGCTGATCAGGCAGGCCGCGCCGGTCAGCGCGACGGCGGGGTCGAGCCCCCTGGCCCGGGCGTGCGCGAAGGTCTCCAGGACCACGGCCCCGCCGCCCTCGCCCAGGGTCATGCCCTCCCGGCGCAGGTCGAAGGGCGCCGCGCCGCGCCCGCTCTGCGCCCGGACCAGATCCATGCTGGAGAAGTCGTAGGGGTTGAGCGTGACCACCCCGACGACCAGGGCCACGTCGGCGCCGCCCGACAGCAGCCAGTCCCGGGCGAGCGCCAGGCCGAACGCGGAGGACGCGCAGGCGTGCGGCACCTGGACGACCGGGCCGGGTGCCGCGCCGGGCCGCGGGCTCTCGAAATCCCGGGCGAAGGCGGCGGGGGAGGCGCTGACCGGGGTCTGCCCGGCGACCACGGTGAGGGCGCCGGCCGGGAGCCGCGGCAGCCGGGCCCGGCGCAGTGCCTGGGCGACGACCGTCTCGGTCAGCCAGTGCTTGCGCCCCCCGACGGGTGCGCCGCACACCGACGCGTCGATCTGTGCGGCGACGCGCTCGCGCGGGTCTCCGGCCCGGGCCGGATCGGCGAAGCGGGTCAGCGGGCCGATCGCGGACGCCCCGGCGAGGAGCCCCGCCCGGAACGCGCCCGGCCCCACCCCGAACGGGGTGACGAGTCCCAGCCCGGTGAGGGCGACCCCGGTCACGACCCGTCTCCGAGCACGTCCGCGTACAGGGCGCGCAGCCCGCGCCGTTCGACCTTCCCCGAGCGGGTGCGCGGGAGTTCGGCCGCCAGGTGGACGGCCCGGGGCCGCAGTTGCGGCGGCAGCGCGCCGCGGCAGGCGGCCAGCACCCGCGCCCGGAGCGCCGCCCGGTCCGTGGCGCCGTCGTCGGGCTGGACGAACGCGTGGATCTCGTCCCCGCGTGCCCGCCCGGGCCGGCCGAGCACGACGGCTTCGGCCACGCCGGGGACGGTGCGGATGACGTCTTCGAGGAGCGCGGGCGCGACGGTCTCGCCGTGCACGATGAGGACCTCCTTGATCCGGCCGGTGATGGTGAGGTAGCCGTCCGGCGACACGGCTCCGGTGTCCCCGGTGGGGAGCCAGCCGTCCTCGGTGAACGGCGCCGGGAGCAGCGCTCCGGTGGCCGGGTCCACGTACCCGGTCATCAGGCTGGGGCTGCTGACCTGGACCTCGCGGTCCGGGCCGTGCACCCGCGCCCTCGTCCCGGCGAGGAGGCTGCCGACCGAACCGGGCCGGATCCGGCCCGGCACGTTGATCGCCACGTTCGGCCCGGCCTCGGTGAGCCCGTAGCCGTCGTGCAGCCCGACCCCGGTACGGCTGACGAACCGCTCGTGCAGGCCGGGGGCGAGCACGTCGCCGCCGCAGCCGCGGATCCGCAGGCCCGCCAGGGCCGCCCGGGTCTCCGGGTGGGCGGCCGCGTCGGCCGCGAGGGCGCGGTACATGGACGGCACGCCGTCCATCGAGGTGATGCGGGCGTCCGCGATCCGCCGGATGATCCGGCGCACCTGGAAGCCGGTCTCGACGTACAGGTGGGCGCCGGTGCTCCGGCACACCTGAAGCACGCTGTAGGCGTAGGAGTGGTGCAGCGGCAGGGGCAGCAGGAGCCGGTCCCGGGCCGAGATGCCGAGGTGGGCCGCGGTCGCGTCGCCCTGGTAGGCCAGCGCCGGCCGTGACAGGGCGACGGCCTTGGGGTGGCCGGAGGTGCCGGACGTCCACAGCACCGCGGCGGTCCCGGCGGGCAGTGGGCCGCCGGGCCGGTCGCGGCCGGCGCGCACCCGCGCCGCGTCCACCACCGCCCAGGCGGGCTCCGCGTCCGTCGCGGCGTTGCCGCCCAGCAGCAATGGGGCGTCCAGGCGTTCGGTGGCCAGCATGGCCGCCACGGTGGTCACCGGATCGCCGGTGGCCGCCAGTGCCGCCCGTCCGGTGCCCACGCCGTGGCCCTCCAGTTCCGCCGTCAGCCGGTCGGTGAGCGCCACCAGGTGGGCGCGCGGGACGTCGACGCCGTCGACGGTCAGCGGGAAGAACGTCATCACGGCCGCTCCGGGGAGCCGGAGGCCGTGCTTACGACCGCGCCGACGACCGAGCCGAAGACCCGGCGGACGGAGGTGGGCACGTCGCCGTCGTCGACTCCGATCGTCAGCAGGGCCATCCGTCCCTCGGCGTTGTGCCGGCGGGCCTCTTCGAGGGCGCCGACCAGTTCGGCCGGCGTCGTCGGGCGCGCCGTCCAGCCGCCGAGCGCGGCAACCGTCGCGGCGGCGTGGGACGGGGCCGGGAACCGGGTGACGTCGGTCGGGGCGCCATCGAGGTCGCGCAGGTAGCGCGGCCAGCCGAACCCCCGGTTGTCGAACACGAGCACGGTGAGGCCGTACCCGTTCTCGGCGATCGTCGGCAGCGCGGCGAGGCTCATCTCGAAGGCGCCGTCACCGCAGACCAGGACCGTCGGCCGCTGCGGCCGGGCCACCGCCGCCCCGAGGGCCGCGCCGAGGCCGAAGCCGACCATGGTCTGCTCGCCCGGCACGACCAGGGTGGTGCGGTCGCTGACCGTCAGGACCGGGTACTGGTAGCCCCAGATGTCGTGCAGGCCGTTCTCCTGCACCAGCGTCAGATCCCGTCCGAAGACCTGGGTGAGGGCGCCGAACGCGTGCCTCGCGGTGAGCTGCTGCGGCCCGTCCGACCGGGATCCGTCCGACCGGGATCCGTCCGACCGGGATCCGTCCGACCGGGATCCGTCCGACCAGGGTTCGCCCGACCAGGGTCCGTCCGACCAGGGGAGGGCCGGCTCGGCCGGTCCGGCCCAGCAGGGCGGGGCCACCGGCCCTGCCGCCGCGGCGAGTTCACCGAGCCGGCCGAGCGTGAGGGCCGCGTCGCCGAGCAGCGGCACCGCCGGTTCGACCACGGTCGAGAAGACCGCCGACTCGCAGTCCACCTGGATGAACCGCTTGTCGTCCAGGCCGGTCCAGCCCGTCCTGGCCGTCTCCTCCAGCCGGGAGCCGACCAGCAGCACCACGTCCGCGGCGTCCAGGATCCGCAGGGCCGCCGGGCCGGCGTAGAGCCCGACGAGCCCGTGGGCCAGCGGGTGCTCCTCGTCGATCACCCCCCGGCCGGACGCCGTGGTGAACACGGGGGCACCGAGCCGCTCCGCCAGCGCGCGCAGCTGCGCGCCCGCCGCCTTCGCCCCGCCGCCGGCGACCACCACCGGCGCGCTCGCCGAGGCCAGCAGCGCCGCGGCCCGTTCCAGCGACGCGTCGTCGGCGACCGAACGCACCCGGGCGACGGGCTCGCCCGTCGGCGCGGGGTCCACCGGGTCCCCGGCGAGCACCTCGGCGGCGATCTCCACCAGGACGACGCCCGGCGTCCCGTTGACCGACAGGTGGACGGCCCGCCGCAGCGCCCAGCGCAGCTGTTCCGCGCTCTCCACGAGGACCGACCACTTGACCAGCGGGCCCGCCATGGTGGCCTGGTCGAGCTGCTGGAACCCGCCCCGGCCGAGCCCGGCGACGGGGATCCGCGTCGTCACCACGACGACCGGACAGCACAGGGACGAGGCTTCGAGCAGCCCGGTGAGCGCGTTGCTGAAGCTCGGCCCCGAGTCCACGGCGACGACGGCCGGGCGGCCGGAGGCCGTCGCATGGCCGATCGCGGCGCACGCGGCGACCCGCTGGTCCCGTACGGGCAGGGCGGTCAGCCCCGGTCGGCGCCCGGCGGCGTCCAGCAGGCCGGGTTCGTCGGACGGCAGTCCCGTCACCAGCGAGCAGCCCGCGTCGGCCAGCACGGCGGCGACCGTGTCCCACTGGCTGCGGTCAGCCATGACCGGCCTCCTTCATCGTTCGGGTCGTCAGGTGTGGATCGGCGGCGGGTGCCGTCGGGGTGCCGGCTGTGGCGGCGAATGCCGTCAGCGCGCTGTCCGGGGGCTCTGCGCCCGGGGCGCAGGAGTCCGGCGCGCAGGCGGTCGCGCAGGAGTCCGGCGCCGTGGGAAGCGTCGTGGGAGGCGCCGCTGCGGCTGCGGCGCCCCACAGCCGGAGCGCGACCGCCCAGTAGGCCCCGTGCTCGTTCCGGGGCAGGTCGCAGACGACGACCGAGGGTGCCCGTCCGGACCCGACCAGGGCGGTCGCCCAGCGCAGCGCCTGCCCGGCGGCGTCGTCCGGACTGGTGACCAGGTGGCAGCGGCCCTGCCAGCCGGAGGCCGTCAGGAACGGCTGGAGCACTCCGGACGGTTCGAGCCCGGTGGAGTCGGAGGGCCGCATCCGGTGCCCGGGGTCGTCGTGCCGGCCGGTGAAGCGGTCGGCCGAGGACCGGGCGTACTCGGTCAGGGCCACGATGACGGGCACCGCGCTGTCGGCCGTGCCGTGGAACGCGCGGGTCAGTGCGCAGGCCAGGGTCCGGGCGGCGGCCGGGTCGACGATGCCGAGCCGGACGGCCGCGGGCACCTCGAACGGGCCGGTCGCGCACGCGTGGCCCGGAGCGGCGGTGAACAGGGAGGTCGCGCGGAGGGTCATCGTCGGCCCGTTTCCGCCGACACCAGGAGCGGCCTCGTCTCGACCCGGCCCCCGCGCCGGACGCTGTTGGCCTGCCGGCCGTACCCGCCGAACGGCTGGTTGCCGTCCTCGATGTCGAAGGTCGTCCGCTCGTGGCAGGTCACCGAGGTCCCGATGCGCTCCCCGCGCAGCCCGGGTTCCCCGAAGACGGACACGTACATGCCCCGGGCCAGTTCGACGGGCGAGTTCAGCCAGGCCTCGACCTGCTCGGCCCGGTCGTACTCCATGAGGACCAGGACCGGGGAGAACAGCTCCGGCGGGTGGAAGGCGTCCTGCCACGGCAGGTGCACCAGCGTCGGCTCGACCGTACCGGTGGCGGTGTCGACGCGGCCGCCGCGCAGGACGTGCTCCCGGTGGGCGTCGAGGAACTCCGCGGCTCCGGCGACGGCGTCGGGGTACACCAGCGGGGCGACGGCCACCGCCGGATCCCGGCGGTCGCCGAACGGCAGTTCGGCCAGGGCGGTGCCGAGCCGCTCCGTCACCTCCCGGGCGATCGACCGGTGCACGAAGACCAGGTCGGGGGCGAGGCAGTCCTGCCCGGAGTTGTACGTCCTGGCCTCCAGCACCGCGCGGCATCCGCGTTCGAGGTCGGCCCGCGGGCCGAGGACGATCGGATTGGGGCCCGAGCCGAAGGCCAGCAGGGTCGTGCCGGGGCCCAGCGCGGAGCCCACCGCCTCGGCGTTGTCCGGCTGCCCGGTGAAGACCACCAGGTCCGACCGGGCGCATTCGCCGGTGAACGCCCGCTGGGACGCCCCGGTGAGCTCGACCCGGCCGGCGAGCCGCGCCAGGTGGGGGCGCAGGATCTCGTGGACGGCCGCGGCGGTCTCGCCGGTCCGGGCCGACGGCCGGATGAGTACCTCGTCGGTGTAGAGGGACGGAATGATCCCGAAGAGGACGTAGGAGTAGAGCACGTTGTTGGATGGCAGGAAGGTCGCCAGCCGGTTCAGCCGCCGGGGCGCGTACTGCTGGAGTTCCCAGGCGGCGCCGGACAGCGCCCGCACCGAGCGGAAGATCTCGTCCTCGGCGCTCTGCCGGACCGCGAGGTCCGTCAGCACGTCCGCCAGTTCGTGGCGGGCGCCGAGGAAGGCGTGGGTGAATGCGGCGACATCGGCCGTGCGGGCCGTGCGGGCCGTGCGGGCCGTGCGGGCCGTGCAGGCCGTGGTGGTCGCGGCGGTCGCGGTCAACGGAGCTCCCCTCCCCGGGGTGTGGTCGGCCGGTCGGGCGCCCCGGCCGGGACGGCGGCCCGAGCCAGGGACTGCTCGACCCAGGCGACCGTCGCGGCCAGTCCCGCTTCGAGGTCCACCCCGGGCTGCCAGCCGAACTCCGCCCGGGCCCGGGAGATGTCGGGCCGTCGGACGTACGGGTCGTCCTGGGGCCGGGGGACGAACGCGATCCCCGAGGCCGTTCCGGTGATCCGGCGGACGAGCTCGGCGAGTTCGATGATCGTGGTCTCGACGGGGTTGCCGAGGTTGACCGGCCCGGCGGTGGTGCCGTGCACGGCCCGGACGAGCCCGTCGACCAGGTCGTCGACGTAGCAGAACGAGCGGGTCTGCCGGCCGTCCCCCGCCACGGTGAGCGGTTCGCCGCGCAGCGCCTGGTGGATGAAGTTGGGGATCGCCCGGCCGTCGCCGGGGCGCATCCGCGGGCCGTAGGTGTTGAAGATCCGCACGATGCAGGTGTTGCCGCCGAGCGCCCCCCGGTACGCCGTGGTGGCGGCCTCGGCGAACCGTTTCGCCTCGTCGTAGCAGGACCGGGGGCCGACGGGGTTGACGTTCCCCCAGTAGGACTCCGGCTGCGGATGCTCCGTCGGGTCCCCGTAGACCTCGGAGGTCGACGCGAGGACGAACCGCGCGTCCTTCCGCAGCGCCAGCTCCAGGCCGTGGAAGGTGCCGAGCGATCCCGCCCGCAGCGTCTCCAGCGGGAGTCGCAGGTAGTCGGCGGGGGACGCGGGCGAGGCGAGGTGCAGGACGGCGTCGACCCGGCCGGCGATCTCCAGCGGAAGGGCGACGTCGGCCTCGACGAAGGTGAAGTCGGCGGCTCCCAGCAGGTGTTCGATGTTGGTCGGGGAGCCGGTGGAGAGGTTGTCGACGCAGACCACCTCGTGCCGGTCACCGACCAGGCGGTCACACAGATGGGAACCGAGGAAACCGGCACCGCCGAGCACGACGATACGTGTACGCATGATCCTCCTTGTCTCCAGTTCGGACCGTGTGCCTCGGCGGCACCGGACCTGGCCGTTGCTGTGGTCGTTGCAGTGGGTCCTGCAGTGGGTCTTGCCGTGGCTCTTGTCGCACGGGCTTTCGTTGCGGCGGCTGTCGTTGCGGCGGCTGCCGGGGTCGTCCTACGGACGGGAGAGCCGGTGCGGGAAGGCGTCCGTCTCCACCAGGTCGCCGCCCTCGACCAGGGCGAACCGGCCGTCGGGCCCCGGTCGCAGGCCCGCACGCAGGAAGACGTCACCGGCCGCCGCGTTCCGCCCGGTCGGGACGAACCGGCCGCCGACCCCGGGGCGTGCGCGGCCCGACCGGTGCAGGGCCGCGGCCAGGAACACCGGTCCGATGTCGAGCCCGATGACCCGGCAGCTCACCGCCAGGCAGGTGACGTCGTCACCGGTGAGGGCCAGCACGCCGGTCAGCCCGTAGTCGGCGAAGCGGTCCCGTACCCGGCAGACGAACAGCGCGCCGTCCGGGCCGCCGAGCAGCGCCTCCAACTCCCGCGCACCCGGCCGCCAGGCCGTCGTCGTGTACTGGTTGGTGCGGTTGAACAGCTCGGCCAGCCGGGGCAGGTCGGCGGCGACCGCCTCCCGCACCTCGACCTCCACGTCCAGCTCCCGGATGAACTCGACCGGGTCGGCGGCCTCGACGCTGCGGCGGGCGAGCATCGCCCGGGTGGTCTCCGAACGGTTCCGCGCCTCCGCGCCGGCCGGGGGACGGTCCAGCAGCGGCGAGTCGAGGAGCCGCCGGCGGAAGGTGTGCGGCTCGCCGTCGAGGATCCGGACGTCCGGCAGGGCGCGTGCCACCTCCCAGCGCTCCACCGGATTGTCGTCCAGGAACAGCAGCGCACCGGGGGCGAACCCGAGCTCCGCCGCGATGTCGGCGACGTTCGCCGACTTGCGGCTCCAGTTGATGCGGTGCGTGACGAAGTCGTCCGGGCCGAGCAGCATCGGGTGCTCCGCGGCCCGCCACGCATCGAGGGTGTACCGCTCGGTGCCCTTGCTGCACGTCGCCAGCAGCAGCCCCCGGGACTTGAGCAGCCGCAGGGCCTGGTGCAGTCCGAAGTGGACCCAGCTGCTCGTCGAGTCGGAGTCCGTCCAGCCGAACCCGTCGTCGGCCGCGATCCCGGGCCACAGCGTGCCGTCGAGGTCGGTCACCACGCACTTGATCTCGCCCTGCCGGGTCGCCGCCTCGTACAGGTCCAGGTACTCGGCCGCCAACACCCGCCCCAGCGCCGGGCGTTGATTGGCGATCTCGATCCGCGGGTCCTGATCCCCGCCGTGGTGCCCGAACGGCACCAGGTGGTCGTCGAACAGCGTCAGCGCGCCGTGCCGGGCGACGAGCCGCTCCTCGTCCAGCAGCAGCAGCCGGGGATCGGCGCGCACCAGCTCGTCCACATGCCCGTTGAGCTCCGCCAGCACCTGGCGGGTGTTGAGGTCGACCGCGTGCTCGAACCTGCCGTAGGGGGACAGCGCCGACGGGCCGACGTTGTGCACGACGGCGAGGCCCGAGTCGGGAAGGCTCTCGGCGAGCGACGTCACCCAGCGGGTGAACAGCTTCTTGATCCGGGTGAGCGCGATCCCGCGCTGCGCCGCGTCCTGGGCCGGCGCCGCGTCCCAGAGCCGGGTGAGGTGCGGGAAGATCCCCAACTGCAGGATCACGAGATCGGCTTCGACGCTCCGCAGCCGGGCCGTGCTGTCCGGCCAGACCGTCTCGAAGGAGATGTCGAGCCCGCGGGCGTACCCCTCGTGGAGGAGTTCGTCGCGTGCGAAGTCGAGCACGCAGCCGCCGAGGCCGACCACCCGCACGGGGCGGACGGCACGGGAGTCCGTACGCCCCAGCCGGGCCAGCGTCGGCGCGTCGAGCGGGCGTGCGCTCCAGAACGTCGACCGGTCGTACGGGCCCTCCTCGGGGAGGCCGTCCCGGAGGAAGAGCTCCCAGCGGCCGTGCTCGTCCTCGTCCGCGTCGACGACGAGGTGGCGGGAACGCAGGAGCCGCAGCAGCCCGGCGCGCTCGTCGTCCCGGCCGAACTCGTCGGCACGGCCGGACTCGCGGGCACGGCTGGACTCGTCGGCATGGGCGAACTCGTCGGTACGGATGAACTCGTCGTCGGTGAACTCCCGGCCCGCGAAGGCGTGGAGCCGCTCCGCGACCGGCCCCGGCAGCGAGATCCGGGCGGCGCTGACCGCGTGGGAGACGACCGTGAGCCCGGCGAAGCGGCTGAAGGTCGCGTAGCTGCTGAGCTTGTTCACAGGGCTGCCCTCGCGGGAGCCAGGTACCAGCGCGCGGTGAGCAGCACCGGGACGGCGATGAGGGCCGCGGCGCAGACCGCCGCGGCGGACCCGGACCAGGCGGCGACCGCCGCACCCAGGCCGGCCCCGGCGAAGCCGAAGGCCTCGGTGAGCGGGATCAGCGCCGCGTAGTAGTAGCCGGCGACCTCCTCGGGCACCCTGGTCTGCGCCTCGGCGAAGAACACCGTCGTCGCGATCGACTCCAGGACGCCGGCCGCGCACATCATCAGCAGGGCCAGGACGGTGGAGCCGGTGGTGGCGACCGCGATCCAGGCGACGGCTTCGAGGATGTTCCCGGCGATGTAGAGGGAGCCGTTGCGGAACCGGGTCAGGCGCCCGGCGACCAGCCCGCCGACGACGCCGCCGAGCGCCATCGCCCCGGCGAGGTAGCCGTAGAAGCCGGGAACGGCGTGGAACTCCACCGCGCCGAGCTGGATCAGGGCGAACCGGCCCACGGACACCGCGCAGACGTAGGTGAAGGCGGTGAGGGTGAGGCCGCGCATGAAGCGGTCCTTGCCGATGGTGCGCAGCAGGCTCCGGGTGTTGTCGACGTACGCCTCGCGGGCGAGGGCCCGCCATCCGGTGGGGCGCTCCGGGTCGCTCTCCGGTGCGGCGTCGGGGTTTGCGCCCGCTCGTGCGTCGGGGTCCGCGCCCGGTTGTGCGTCCGGTTGCGCGCCGGGACCGGGCACGAAGTACATCAGGGCGCCGGCCAGCAGCCCGAGGAGCGCGCCGACGAAGAACACGACGCGGACCTCGCCGAGGGCGAAGACCAGGGCGACCAGCAGCGGGCCCAGCACGGAGGGGACCCGTTCCGCGGTCACGATCAGGCCGTTGCCGCGCAGTTCGTCGCCCTCCTCGATCACCGACGACCGCAGCACCAGCCGGACCGGGCCCTCGATCATGTTCGCGATGCCGACGGCGACGCCCAGCACCTGCAGCTGCCAGAGCGCGTCGGCGAACGGGATGACGGCGACCAGGAGCCCGGAGCCCACCGCGCTCACGACGGCGAGTCGCCGTGGTTCGAACCGGTCGATCATGCTGCCCGCGATGGGCCCGAACAGGACGCTCGGCACCACCTGGAGCGCCAGTGTCAGGCCCACCGCCACGGAGAAGCCGTAGTCCTGGACCAGTAACAGCGGCAGCGCGATGTTGCACATCGCGGCGCCCAGGTCGACCAGGAACAGGCTGCCGACGAGCGCCGCGAGCCCCCGCGACCGTGGTTGTGCGGACACAGCGCCGCCGTTCATCGAAACCCTGCCTTCGTCTCGGCCCCATTGCGATGGTGGCGAGCATGTCCCTATCTGAAATTTCAGTCAAGAACTTTCCGGGTATGGATCTCCATGATCGGCCTCGACGAGCCGTCAACTGACGAGATCGGCAGTGCAGAAGGGCTGAAACGACGAAAACCGAAGCAGCGATCCGGCGACACCATCGGATCGCTTGACGGCTGACATGGGCTCAGCAATGATCGTTTGCAACGGGGTTCGCCCTGTGACGTGGCCATCTCCATCCTGCGGCACCACGACTGACATTTCGTCAGAATCGGACAAGCTGCGACATCGGGTGCGAGCGAGCGACCGAGCGAGCGGCCGGCGGTCGCGTGCCGGAGGTCAGGCGTGGGGGCCGGGTGGGGGGCCGGGTGCGGGCCGGGTGCGGGCCGCCGCGCTCGGAGGCAAGTCGCTGTCGCGTACGGTTCGTCCACGCCGCGTTGTCCTGAACGGCGCATGCCGGGCCCGGCCCGGCGCGCCTAGGTTCACCGTCCACCGCAATCCGCACGACCGGCGACCTCAGGAGCGATGCACGTGAACTGGCTGATCCACGACTACCGCGAGGACGACCTGGCCGCCGTCGTCCATCTGATCGACAGCACCGCCGACCTCGGGCAGGAGTCCGTGTTCTCGCTCGCCGAGTGCATCGCCGCGCTCACCGCGCGCCAGCCCGCGGTCGTCGCGGTGCACGACGGCGCGCCGATCGGGGCGGCGCTCGCGCAGGTCGCGGCGGCGGGCGAACGGGCGTGGGTGATGCGCGTGGCCATCGCCCCGGCCTGGCGCGGGCGCGGCCTGGCCAGCGCGCTGCTGCGGGAACTGGAGCGACGGCTGGTCGAGGCCCGGGTGCGGCGAATCGCCTACGTGCTGCCGGAGGAGGAACTGCTCGGCGAGGGGCTGCGCAACGCCGGCTACGAACGGCGGCCCGCCGCCGCGTACTTCGAGAAGACCGAGCCCGCCGCCGGGCCCGCCGCCGGCACGCTGGACGAACTCGGCGGGCGTGTGCTGAGCGGAGACCTGTGGGACGGGGTGGCCGGGATGACCGCCGAGAAGGAGCTGATCGAACGGCGGGTCGTGCTGCCGCTCGCGCAGCCCGAACGGGCGGCCCGGCACGGCGTCCGGCCGCCGCGCGCGATCACCCTGTTCGGTCCGCCCGGCACCGGCAAGACGACCTTCGCCCGCGCCATCGCCTCCCGCCTCGGCTGGCCGTTCGTCGAGCTGCTGCCCTCCCGCCTCGCCGACGAGGGCAACCTCGCCGCCGCGCTGCGCAGCGCGTTCGCCCGGATCGGCGAGCTGGAGCGGGTGCTGGTCTTCATCGACGAGGTGGAGGAGATCGCCCCCGTGCGCGGCGAGGCCGGTCGCACCGGCGCGATGCACGGGGTGACCAACGAACTGCTCAAGCTGATCCCCGGCTTCCGCGAGCGGGACGGCCGGCTGCTGGTCTGCGCGACCAACTCCGTCCGCTCGCTCGACCCGGCGTTCCTGCGCACCGGCCGGTTCGACTACGTCATCCCGATCGGCACCCCCGACCCGGACGCCCGCGCCGCGATCTGGTCGCGCTACGCCCTCGACACCGACCGCGTCGACGTGGACATCCCCGCCCTGGTGGCCGCGAGCGAGCGCTTCTCGCCCGCCGACATCGAGCACGCCGCACGCCTGGCGGCCCAGACCGCCTTCGAGCGCGACGACGCCGTCCCGGGGGCGACCACCGCCGACCACCTCGCCGCGATCGGCGCCAGCCGCCCGACGGTCACGGCCGCCATGATCGAGGACTTCCACACCGACATCGGCACCCACGCCCGCCTGTGATCCCCCGGCCGGGGGGGCGGCGGCCTCCGGCCCGGTTCCCTCGCGTCCGGGGCGCGTGCCCTGACCTCGTGGTCAGAACCCGGTGGGCAGCCGGGGCGTGTACGGGCGTTCCAGCGCCGCGCGTTCGTCGCCGGTCACCCGGGCGTCCAGCGCGGCCGCCGCGTCGTCGAGGTGGCCCGGGCGGGTCGCGCCGGCGACCGGGGCGGTGACGACCGGGTTGCCCAGCACCCAGCCGAGTGCGACCTGCGCCATCGGCAGACCCCGGCCCTGCGCGACGGCCTGCACGGCGTTCACGATCGGCCGGTCGGTGCCCCCGAAGAACCGCCCGGCGACCGGATCCCCGCCGAGCGGACCGTCGCCCGCCCGTACGGGCGGGCGAGCCGCCCGGAGGCGAGCGGGCACCACACCAGGCTGCCCACCCCCTGGTCGGTGAGGGCCTCCTCAACCAGTGGGTGATCTACGACGCCAAGCCGGTCAACATGGCCATAGCCGACCGGAAAACCAGCGAACCGCGGTGGCACGCCGTGGGCCGCATCGCCGTCGCGAGCAGCAGGCCCGACCGCCTGCTCAGCCGGCTCCGCAGCGCCTACGGCACTCTCTCCACCGGCGGCACGCGCACTGCTTCCGCGGTCCAAGTCCGCCGACGCCTCATGCTGCCCGACCTGGCCGAACGCCGCCTGCGCCGCCGGGCCGATTCATGGTTTGGCTGGTCCGGGCAGGCAGGCACCTGCCCGGACCAGCCGCCGGTCAGGCGCTCGCCGACGCAATCCCCAGCGTCAGGTGCGGGTAACCGGCGTGGATTCGGTCACCCAGCTGGATGCCCAGCCCGGCGATGAACTCCTCGATCTTGGTCGTGGCCTCCTGGATGGTGTCGGCCTCGCCCTTGAACTCGAACTCGATGAACTCGCCCAGGCCGGCGACGTTGTCGAACGCCACCGCGACGCCGTCCACGATCCACTCCTCGCGCACCTTGTCGACCGTGGTCAGGTGGGTGAAGTCGAGCGCCCCCAGGAGGCGCGTGACCGCCTCGGCGTCGGCGACGGTCGTCTCGAACTCGTCGCAGTGCGTCTTGACCGGCTCCTCCAGCGGGTACCACCGCTTGAAGTTCAGCGAGGCCGCCTCGTCCTCGATTCGGACCCGCAGCCACTCGGAGATGACCGAGCCCGCCAGGAAGTCCCGGTGCGGGGCGTTGTAGTAGGTGTCGACCTGACGGGAGGCCGCGCCCGACTTGGCCCCGCGGGCCGTCAGGGTGGCCTTGAGGTCCTCCGGCGAGCTGAGCAGCTGGAACTTCTGCTCGACTTCGATGTACTTCATGCGCTGTGCTCCTGTTGGGAGTTGGGGTTGGCGGGTCGGGACGCGGTAAGCATGTCCCGGACGGACGACATGGTGAGCCCAATCGCGCCAATGTCGTCCGAACTCAAGGGCTCACCCAGACAGGTGAGGTTGCTCGTGATCTGTTGGGAAGTGCGAAAGCCCACCAGGACAGCCACCGCCGGGTCGCGCTGGAGCGCGTACCGCAGCGCCACCCGGGTCAGATCAGCGCGCGTGGGGCCAAAGCGCTGCCGTAGGACGCTCAAGCCCGACTGGATGGCCTGGAGGGCGGGGGCCGTAAAGCGGTGGTCCTGGCCGCGGTGGTCGCCTGACGGGAAGCTGGGCGCCGCCAGTGGATCATGGGTACCGATGAGCAGGCCTTTGCCGAGTACCTGCTTGACCAGCATCCCGATGCCCCGGTCGCGGGCCAGGTCGAAGATGTCCGTCTCATCGGGCGCGTAAATCGGACTCAGCAGGTTGTAGCGGGCGGTCAGGACGTCGGGCTGGACCCGGGCCAAGAGCGTCAGGAAGCGGGCGGCTTCCGCCGCCCGCGGGTGGCCAAGGTCCGTCGCCCACTCGCGGGCGAACTCGTGCGGTGCCCGCATCCCAATGGCGCGGATCAGACCGCGGCGCTTGAGCTGCTGGACCGTCTCAACTGCTTCCTCCAGGTACCGGTCGCCCGGCCCGAAGTCGCTGACGTGCAGGAAGTAGATGTCCAGGTAGTCGGTACCCAGGTTGTCCAGGGTGGTCTCGAACTGCCGCCGGATCTGAGCCGCCTGGTAGGGGTGGGCCGCCGTGCCGGCGAAGTAGCCAACCTTGCTGGAGATCGTCAGTCGGCTGCGGTTGACCTCCCCGAGCAGGCGGCCGACCAGCCGCTCCGATCGGCCGAGGCCGTAGACGTCGGCCGTGTCGTACAAGGTGACGCCGAGGTCGTGGGCCCGAACCAGACCGGCGAAGGCCGCGTCGGCGTCCACCCCCGCCCAGCCGATCGGGACGCCCCGGTTGATCGCCAGGCCGCCAATTGTCCAGCACCCCGCCCCCAGGGCGGAGACTTCCCGGTTCAGGCCGGGCAACCGTCGCTGTTCCACGCGGCTCCTCATCATGTGCCACAGGGGTCGGCGGCGTTAATCGACCGCCAGCCGTCGGTCTGGGTCCAGCGGCCGTACTCACGGCGCAGCAGCTGCTGGTGATCGGCGGGCAGGGCCCGGCTGACCTCGCGGGCCACGCCGCCCATGCGGTCGGTCAGGACGGCCAGCTCGGCGTCCAGCGTGCGGCGCAGCTGCGCATCCAGGTGCTCGGTCTGCTCCACGGCGGCCGGCGTCGCCGCAATGGCTCCGATCATGTGCCCGAAGACGGTGTAGGCGGCGTCTTTGAGCACCACCCGGGCGGCCCGCACGGCCCGGCGCGGCTCGCCGTCCAGGATCTTCTCCAGCGACTTGAACATGTAGTCGAGCGCGAAGTTGCGGTCTACCCACAGCTGCGCCCAGCGACTGGCCACCCCGATGCGCCAGTCGGCGAAGCGGGCGTCGACCCGGCCCATGGACGGCTGAGCGTCGCCGGTGAGCCCGGCGGCCTGAACGCGCTTGGTGTAGGCCGCCCCGATCAGGCACTCCATTGAGACGAGCATGTAGGAGATGCCTGAGTGAAACGGGCGGCCGGTGCTGTGAGCAGCTACCCAGTCCGGATCTTGTACACCGGCCACGATCTCAGCCACCGGCACCTCGGGCAGCGGCTGCAGCAACAGGTCGGTGCGGCCCTGGTAGGCGTACGTCGCCTCCAACTCCTCGAACGTCATGAGCTGGTCGAAGGTGATGTAGGTGAACCGGGTCGGTACCCCGAGTGCGGACAGCGTGCGGATGGCCACGGCGTTCTGCTCGCCCAGCGTCTCCTTGTTGAACCGCTCCAGGACCGAGTCGACGCCCGACTCGACGCCGAACAAGCAGCGGCGTAAACCCCGCTCGACCAGCCCGCGCCACATGGCCGCCCGCTGGTGGTGCCAGTCACGGTCGTGGTCGGGCCGGGTCACCTGGTCGATGCGGCAGCTGGTCTCCCAGGTGAACCCGGCCGCATGAAGGGTGTCGGCCATCGCCAGCGCCCGCGGCACGGCGTCCTGGCCCCGCCCGATGAACTCCTCGTCCACCAGGTAGAGCGTCCGGGAGATGGTCGGGTGTTGGTCGAACACCCGGCCCATCTCGGCCAGGATCCAGGGGAAGCCGTCCGGGCCCGCGCCCGACCACTGGCCCTTGTGCCCGCGGGGGCAGAAGGAACAGAAGTTGGTGCAGCCCCGAGAGGCTTCCAGTTGGGCGACACCGCGGTGGGCGAAGGTCGCCGGCAGCAGGTCGAGCTCGGGCAAGATGTCGCTCTGAGCACTGGTGACCGGCCTAGCCGTATGCCGCCGGATGGTCAGGGTGCCGGCACCGCGCGCGCCGCCGTTGTAGCCCAGCCCCGGGATCTGTTCGCGGCCGACGTCGCCATGCCAGAAGGCCAGCACCTGCTGGATGGTCGCCTCACCGGCCCCGCGGGCGATGAGCAGCTGCGGGTACTGCTCCAGCAGCAGGCTCTCGTTGCGGGCGGTCAGGCTGCCGCCAGCCACCACCAGCGGTGGCTCTGGCAGGGAGAAGGCGGCGTCCAACAGCTCGGTCATGAGGTCGTGCTGACCAAAGGTGGCCGAGATCCCCAAGATGTCCGGCGGCTCATCGCCAACGCGGCGGACCAGGTCCGGCAACGTGACGCCCAGCTGCATGTCGGCCAACGTCACCTCGCCGATGAGCGTCGACCGGGCGGCCCGAGCGACATCGGAGATGCCCAGGGGAAACCGGGGCAGCGGGAAGTACTCCGGGTGGTACAGCGCTGCCAGCAGCAGGTGAGGCCGGCTGAACCGCTCGCTGGCGTGGTCGTCCAGCCTGGCCAGCGACAGCCAGCTCTCCGGCGCTTCCACCTCGACGTGGCCGTTCGTCCAGGCCGGCCACTGCCGCGAATCGTGGGCCAGGCCCGACAGGTCGGCTGCCAGCCAGCGATTGTCCGGCCGCTCGATGAGGACCAGTCGCCGGTCCAGCGTGCCGGTGACGCGGATCCGGCCGGCGGCGCCGGCGAGGCGCTGTTCGAGGTAGGTCCGCAAGGCCGGCGGCGAGACGAGCAGCCGGTCCAGCTCGGCAGCGGTGGTCCGCGCGTGGTGCCAGTTGGTGCGCAGGGCTTCCTGAAGCCGGTCAGCCGCGGGTGAGGCGGGACGGGCAGTGCACATGCTCAAGGGGACCCTCATTTCTGGTGGTCAGGTCGGATGCGCGCGTCGACGCCGGCGAAGTCACCGCGGCGACGGTGTGGGACGGGTGGGGTGGGCCCAGAGGGTTGGATCTGGTGGAGCGGCTGCACCTTCACCTTCAGCCGCATCACCGGTCGGGCTTCAAGCCGAAAGATCAGGCCGGGCGAGGACACCGCGAGCAGGAAGGCCTCGCCTCGCCGCAGTCCTCCAACAGCCAGGTGGTAGCCGGGGGCGTCGTCCAGCCACGCGGCGACAAGCGGTGCCACCGTCTGATCCAGCACCGGGGCCAGCCGACGAGCCGCCCGGCGCAGCCACCGCACGGCCTGGCCCGGTGTCTCCGGCACGGCGTGCCGCGGGCGGCCACCCACGACGAGCTCGCCGCTGGCGCGGGTCAGCTCGAAGTGGCAGAGGTAGCCCGGCTGTGTCAGGCGAACCCGGGTTACCGGCGCGGCGACCGCAGTGATCATCTACAGCCCCGCACCCAACAAGGGTCCGGGCCACAACACCGGCGCGACCCAGACGACCTTGCCGTCCGCCAGCTGGGGGTAGTAGTGACCCCAGCGCGTGCTCATGGCGGCGACCAAGAAGATGCCGTGTTGGTGGTCAGCTCGGACACCAGCAACTCGGCGGTGTCGATGTGCTCGGGGGGGCGAAGCACGTCAACCACGTGCTGCCGGGCCCACGGCACGGAGTTGGGGGTGTCGGCCAGCGCAAGCTGGCAGAGCCTGGAGCTAAGTGGCATGGGCACGGGGGTGCCTCCCTGAGACGGCAGGAGGGAGCTGGGCTCACCCACGGCATCGCGACCGCGTCCGTGGTGAGCGGAACAACTTTGGTCGGGAGCATCCGGGTAGGGCCATGTCGAAAGGAGGTGCCTCATATACACGGGATGTATGGATCGGCGGACACGGTCCGCAATGGTTCATATACTGCTGGTCAAGAGTGACTTCGGGACCGACATGGCGGGGATCGGGCGGCCGACAGTGGCGACGGCGAACACAGCAGCGGTGCGGCAGTGTCACCGGTGCGGAGCCCGGCTCGCGGCCGATCACGCAGGCCATCTGTGTTCGCCGTGCCAGTCCCTGGGCCGGTCAACCCCGGCTCCTCAGCCACCCGTTGTGACGGCCGAGTTCTGGAACACCGAGCCCCTGCGCGACGCCTTCGCAGCCCGCCACATGGGACGCGTGTTGCGCCATTACCGCGCCCACTCACACCACACAGGACGTCACGGTCCGCGGGGCGTCCCTCAGAGCCTGCTCGGCCAGTGGCTGGGGCTAACTCAGGCGCAGATCAGCCGCATTGAGACCGGACCACCGGTGACTGACCTGGTCAACCTGGTCCACTACGCTCGTGTTCTGGGGATGCCGGCCGGGTGGCTGTGGTTCAGCTTGCCGGAGGCCCTGCCCGCGCCGCAGGTGCAGGCAGGGACGGTTGACGACGAACGGCGGGCTGTTTCGCCCGACGTGCACCGCAGCCAGGCCGCCTGGCGGACCACCCGCCGATACCTCAACACCCACCGCGCCCAACTGGCGGCCGTTGCGAGCCAGCTCTACCCAGCGAACGCGCGTCTGGCGAGCGCGCCACTGCTGACCACGGCCCTGTGGTGTCCACCCGAACCAGTGTTGCTTGACCAGGTTCGGCTGACGTGGACCGGCAGTCCCAAGCTCCCGCTGTTCGATGGCAGCGAGCCCGAGGCTGGCCAGGCCCTGCCGCTGCGCGCACCCAGCCGCCGCTTCGACCGCTACACCCAGGCCGTGCGCTACATCGCCGCCCCGTCCCTGTTCGAGAACCGCCCCAGTTACCGGCTAACCGGCATCGAATGGAGGGCGGACGGCAGCGGAGAGTTGTCCTTCGGCCTGGCCACCTACTTCGACAAGCTCGACGTCTCCGAAGCCATTGGGCACGAGTTTGCGGCGGCCGCCCAGTGCACCGAGTCGGCGGTGAGTTGGGGCGCGCTCCCGCTGCGCCGGCTGATCAACGACCCGTTTGATCTGGACCTGCGGGCCGTGGTGCCGGCCATCACCACGCTGCTGCTTCGCGTCCGGCCGTCCGGCGAGGCCACGTTCCTGCTCCACTGGCGCGACCCTGGCAAGGTCGCGACCGCCGGGGGCCTGTACGACACCATCCCTGCCGGCGAGTTCCAGCCCAGCACGGTCATGGGTGATCCTGCCGGCCCCGACTTCGACCTGTGGCGCAACATTGTCCGCGAGCTGAACGAGGAGCTCCTGGGCGCACCGGAGTACGACGGCTCTGGCAGCCGGCCGCTGGACTACGAGCGCTGGCCCTTGTACCGGTCGCTCCAACGAGCTCGTGCGGCAGGGCGCTTGCGGGCGTACTGCTTCGGGGTCGGCTGCGACGCCTTGACGCTGGCCGCCACGATCCCCAGCGCCATGGTCATCGCCGACGACGTCTTCGACGAGCTGTTCGGCGAGGTGGTGCAGACCAACGCCGAAGGCGTGACGGTCACCCGCTGGAATGGTCAAGACACCACCGCCGGGATCCCGTTCACCGAGCAGAACATCACTCGGTTCCTGACGAGCGAACCCATGGCTCCTCCGGGCGCGGCATGCTTGGCTTTGGCCTGGAAGCACCGCGCCTTGTTGCTCGGCTCGTAGGCCGCTGACAAGCCGCCGTACCCTCGAAGGAGCGCAGTGTCCACCACCCCCCGTCCGGAGTCGGCCATCACGTCGGAAGCGAGTCAGGCCGCGTGGCGACAGGTCCGGGACTACTTGAACCGCAGTCGGTTTGAGCTGACCCAGACGGCCATGGCTGGTCGGCCCGCCCATGAGTTCGCTCCCGGTGGGCGGGTGCTGGCGCGCAAACACTGGATTCCCGAGACACCAGTGCCCCTGGAGCAGGTCAGGTTGCGGTGGCAGGAGCAAACGCCTCCGGCCCCGATCGACGGCAGCGGCGCGGAGCTGGACGCCACCCGCGCCCGGCGGACCGACGGCACCCCGTACACCTTCTACGCCGACGCTGTCCGCAACCTGGCCAAGCCGCGGTTGTTCGAGAACCGCGGCTGCTACCGGCTGCTGGAGGTGGCGGAAGACGCGGCTGAGCCAACGCTGACCTTCGGCCGCGGTCACTACTTCGACGTCATCAACGTCTGTGAAGCCGCAGCTCACGAGTACGCTGCCGCAGCCCTGGCCGCGTCCGGCCAACCTGTGACGGACCCGGGCGCCACGCCGTTTCGGGCTGTCATCGACGACCCGACAGACCTCGATCGCCGACCGGTCATGACAGCTGTCAGCACGCTCGCCATCCGCTATGACCGACGGACGGGGTCAGCCGAGTTCGTCCTACACTGGCGCGACCCGGCCAAGGTCGCGAGCGGCGGCGGGCTCTTCCAGGTCATGCCGGTGGGGATGTTCCAGGCCTCCCACGACGCGCCATGGAACGAGGCCAACGACTTCGACCTGTGGCGGGCGATCGCCCGCGAGCTGAGCGAGGAACTGCTCGGCAGCAGCGAGGACTACGGCAGCGACACCGCCCCCATCGCCTACGACGCCTGGCCGTTCAATCAGGCCCTGAGCGCAGCCCGAGTAGCTGGGACGCTGCGGGTGTACTGGCTGGGGCTGGGCATGGACCCGCTCACGTTCGTCACCGACATGCTGACCGTCGCGGTATTCGACGCCGAGCTGTTCGACGCCACCTTCGCGCGGATCGTCTCGACCAACGACGAAGGCCACCGGGTGCAGCTCGAAGACGGCACCGGGCAGGCCGTGGGGATTCCCTTCACCGCCGATCAGATCGAGCGCCTGACCAGTCGCGAACCGATGCAGCCGGCCGGGGCGGCACTGCTTCAGCTCGCCTGGCAGCACCGCAAGGTGATCCTCGACGGAGCTGTCGGCACGCTCGGCGCCTGAACCGCTGCACCCCCGCTACCGCCTCAAGTGGCGCTTCCGCGCCGCTGCCCCAACCCGCAGCAGACCCAGGAGATCAGGTGACCCTCGTGCGGCCCAGCCAGCAGATGCAGTCGCTCGGCGTCATCCAGCAGGGCACCCCCATCCTCAATCGGCCCGCCTAGCCGTTCGATCTGCCAGCGGAAGCCGCCGCCGCTCAGGCTGTGATCGACGAGCTGTTCGGCGCCATTGAGCGAATCGGACGCGTTCACTCCTTCGCGAAGGGCATGGGCATCGCCGCCCCGCAGATCGGCATCCCGCGGGCCGCCGCCATCGTGCTGCCGCCGACGGCCGGCGCCGACCCGATCATCCTGCTCAACCCCAAGGTCACCGCCGTCTCGGACGAGACGGATGAGCAGTACGAGGGCTGCTTGAGCTTCTTCGACGTTCGCGGCATGGTCCCGCGGCCGCTGCGAATGGATGTCACTGCCGCTGTTCTCGATGGCACCGTCACCACGGTGACCTACGAGTTTGGCCTGGCTCGCCTCATCGCCCATGAGATCGACCACCTCGACGGCCTGCTGTACACCGACCGGATGCGCCAGGGCGTCCACCCGATCCCCGTGGAGGAGTACCGGGGCGCCGGGACGTCCTGGACGTACTGATGACCGTAGCGTCACCCTGTGCGAGCCGGTGTAGGCGTACCTGGACGAGGAACCGAGCGCACGAACGATTTTCCGTCAAAGCAAGCCGGCCCACGTCATCACGCAGCCAGTTTCTCTGGGGACGCGCCATGTGTGTCAGTGGCTATCGCTATCGTTCGTTGGGCCAAGTGCGAGAAGGAGAGTCGTGGCGACCATTCGTCCCAGCCGCCGCATTGAGAGGGCGGGCGTCAACGCCGTCCGCACGCTGCTTGAGGATCACGAGCACATCGTGCAGGAGATCGACGGCGGCAACGACCACGGCGAAGATCTCTTCATCAACGTGACGCGGGGAGGTCGACGGACCGGCCACTACTTCGCCGTGCAGGTGAAGAGGGCGACCACCGCCGACCACCTCGCCGCGATCGGCGCCAGCCGCCCGACGGTCACGGCCGCCATGATCGAGGACTTCCACACCGACATCGGCACCCACGCCCGCCTGTGATCCCCCGGCCGGGGGGGCGGCGGCCTCCGGCCCGGTTCCCTCGCGTCCGGGGCGCGTGCCCTGACCTCGTGGTCAGAACCCGGTGGGCAGCCGGGGCGTGTACGGGCGTTCCAGCGCTTGCTGCTCGCCCACCTGCCGGGCGCGGTCCTGACGCCCATCGCGCCCAGCGCCGACCCGGTGCTCACCGGGACGTGGGCCAAGGTCATCGAGATTGGTCCGAGCCGGCAGGACCCGCTGAACACCGCAGGCCCGGCCTCCACCGTCGCCTCGATGCTCAGCGCCTTCGGCGGACTCCGGCCCCTGACTGGCGAGGCCGTCCTCGGCGGCGCAGTCGGCGCAGTCGACAAACGCCCTCGTGCGACGCCCACCCGCGGCCGGTCACGCCCCGGTGGCGGCCTCGTCGCGGGTCGGGCCGGCGGCGGCCATGACGGCCTGCCACGGGGCGGAGTCGAAGACGAGCGTGATCGAGGTGATCCGGCCGTCGCGGAGCCGGAAGTGCTCGGCCGTGTGCTGGGTGATGCCGACGGCAGGGGCGGTGTGGACGTCGTACACCAGGGTGGCCTCGGTCTCGCCGTACAGCTCGCTGATCAGCTCCACGCCGGTGACGACACTCAGGAGCCCGTCCAGGCCGTCGAGGTGGCCGGTCGGGCTGTCGGAGGTGATGAACGGGCTGCAGAAGCGGAAGCCCTCGCCGATCCGGGCCGCGGCCGTGGTGACGTCTCCACGGAACCTTGCCTCGTGGTAGGCCCTGACCGTACGTCGGGCGGCTGCGGTGGCCGAGTCGGCTGAGTCGGCGCCGAGTCGGCTGTATCGGTGGTCATGCGGTGCTCCGTCGTCGTCGGTTCAGGGAGTCGGCTGGTCGGGCCCGGCCGTGTGCAGGTACTGGTCGATGCGTTGCTGGTTCTCGACCACACGCAGGCACAGGTCGCGGAACCGGGCGAGTTCGTCCTCGGTGAAGTCCCGGAAGACGGCGGACATGGCGCGCTGAGTCGGCTGCCGGAAGGAGTCCAGCCAGTCGCGGCCGGCCGGTGTGATCCTGGCTCGTACCGACCGGCGGTCGCGCTGGTCCTGGACCCGCTGCGCCAGCCCGTCACGCTCAAGCGTGTCGACCAGGCCGGTGACGTTGCGGGAACTCACCCCCGCCGCGCGGGCCAGTTCGCCGATGCTCAGCCCCTCGTCCGTGGCCGCACTCAGTCGCGCGAGGACGTCGAGCGCCCCCGCGCTCAGCCCGCGTCCCTCCGCACCTTGCGAACGCAGCCGGTCGACCGCCTGCGAGGCCGACCGGATGGCTGCGGCGGTCTCCAGCGCGAAGGTGTCGCCGCCCGCCGCGAACGCCTGCATGGAGTCCCTGACGCCGGGGTCGTAGCGGAAGCCGTCGGCGTCGTGGGCCAGACCAGAATTATATACGTGCTTCATAATGAAGCAGTACTCTACTTCGGCGGTGGCGGTAGCGCCAGGGGGCGGCTCACCCCCGCGCGGGACCAGACGCAGGCGGTGTCGCCGTTCTGACGCTGCGTCTGCTGCCGGATCCGGCCGGCATTCCTTGACCCGGGACCCGGCTACCCCTGCGACTCGGAACCGGCAGGTCCGGCCGGCGGTGGGCCGGCCGGCGCGGCTGCACCCTTCATTCCCCGGGCGTCGCCCGGCCCGGGAGGGCGTCGGGGCCAGGGGGGAGCATGGGCAGGAGACCGTCCTGGCCCACGGCGAGGGGGTTCGGCATCGTGGCTGCGGTGCAGAACCCGTACGCGTACATGTTGATCGGCTCCGAGCCGTTGTTCCGCCCGCCGACGAACCACCCCCTGGGGCCCTGGTCCCACCACGGGGTGGTGGCGGTCAGGGTGAACGCGCCGGGACCGCCACCCGCGGACGCGCCGCCGCTGACGGCCAGCTCACCGGAGGGACACCGACCGGTCCTGACCGTGGCCTCCTGCCCCGGCTGCAGGACGACGTAGCCGCCCACCACGTGGATCTCGATCGGATCGGCGGCGACCCGAGCGGGCTCGGCCTGCTGCGCGTAGGCGATGCCCGATCCGGCGGCGAGCGCCGCTGCGACCGAGACGGCGATGGCGTGATTGCGTTTCACGAAGACCTCCCGTACGGCTGATGCGTCGCGAGGCTCCATTGCCGCGCCGGAGGCCCTTCATCCCCGCGTTCACACGAACGCCGTAGGAGTGAACGATTCACCGCCACTCGTTCGAGTGGTCGGGCCGATCCGGCACCGGGGAACCGTCGCCCCGGACGGTGTGCCGACCGCGAGCTCGACGACGAGCGGTGGCCGTAGCGCTGTCAGCCGTCCGAGGCCGGGCGGTCCTGCCCCGTCGGTGCGACCGGCAGGGGTCGGTCACCCATGGCACTTGAGCTTGATCAGCAGGACGTCGTCGGCAAGCGCGTCCAGGTACCCGCCGATGTCGTCTTGGTAGTGCCACCCGTCATCCATGTGTGGGCAGGTCTCCCCGTCCTCGCAGAGGGCGTGGACGGGCGAAACTCCGTCCTCGATCCACCAGCCGTCGAGCGTGAGAAGGTCGGGTTGCCGGATGCGGGCGGTCACCCGGCGCACGAAGTCCGTCCGGTCACCGTCGAGTGCGGCGACGAGGCCGATCTGGTGGTTCAGCCACGAGATGTCACCGAGCTCGGGGATCTGGCTGAACGGATCCGCGACGAAGGCCTGAAGCAGCGGCTGTGTCGTGTAGTCGGCCCACATCCGCTCCGTCGGATAGCCCCGCGGATCCTCCAGGTGACGGGCGCGGAACGTCGACCACGGCAGCATCGGTGGATGTTCGGGGGCGAGGCGGTGCCACAGATCCCAGGGATCACCCGCTCGGGCTCGGATGGTCGTCACCCGCTTCGAGAGTGCGCGGAAGTCGCTCAGGTCCAGTAGCCCCCGTGGCCCGCCCGCGCACATCCCGGGCAGGCTCGGAAGTGATGTGCCGTCATGGCGGGGGTCGTCGTGGATCAGCTCCGTGCTGTCGTGGAACCCGGGGCGTGCCGAGAATCCGCTGCCGTCACTGCCTCCGCGGATCGCCCACCAGTCCCAGATGGACCGCCACTGCGGGTTGGCGTACATCTCGAACGGTGCCAATGCCTGCCCGAGCGCCGTGACGAGGTCATCCCGCGCAGCCGCGGGCAGACAGGCCACGACCCGGATTCCCGCCATCTCCGCCCCCGTACCCCACGCTCGACCGGCCCGCGCATGACCATATCGGGCCGATCCCGCCCGACACGAGGAGGTTTTCCGGGAAGTGATCATTTCGGCGGCGGGACGTGCTTCTCAGGACGATGCTTCGTTGACGGCCGGCCCCGGGGCCCCAAGGTGCTGTGGTGCCCTGGCTGTCCGGGCGGTGACGGCCACGGCGTGGGCGTGGCGCCCTCCACGGTGTGCTCGTCGGCCGTGACGACCGGTAGGCGCACCGAGGAGGGCGGGGCGGCTCAGCGGGCGCTGCCGAGGTTCCGGTCGCCGTCGGTGCCTTCGAGCATGAGGGTGGTCTCCTCGATGCGGCGGAAGCGGCCGTCGGGGGCGAACTCGCCGAAGAGGTAGACCTCCATGCGGACGGTGGATCCGTCGGTCTTGACGACGGTCATGGTGTGGCGGTCGGCGTAGCGGTCGCCGACCGCGAGCTCGTCGTGGACCTCGACGGTGCCGTCGGCGACGACGGTGCGCAGGTGGGCGATGTGGGTGAGGAACTCGGTGCGGTCGGCCCACTCGCCGTCGGTGCGCTGGCGGTAGTCGGGGGCGAAGTGCCGGTCGGCGGCCTCGTCCAGGTCGAGGCCCGGGGTGAGGAGCAGGTCGGTGAGGGCGGCGCGGACGTCGGTGTGGGTCACGGGGATTCCTCCGGTTGCGTGCGGGAGCGTTCCGCTGCGGATCGAGCGGAGATGCGTGCCTGAAGCACGCTTATGACTGTAGCGGAAAAGCGTGTGCCGCGCACGCTAATCTGGAGGGGTGACGCAATCGACCGGACACGACATCGCCGACGCCCTCGGGCTGCTCCTGCGGCGCAGCACCCGCGCCCGCCTCTACACCCGCCTGACCGAGGGGCTGGGGGAGGCGATCGACGACCTCACCTACCCCGTCCTCAGCGGCCTGGCCCGCACCGGCGCGTGCAGCGCCGCCGACCTCGGCCGCGAGATCGGACTCGACCGCACCACCGTCACCCGCCGCGCCGACCGCCTGGAACAGGCCGGCCTGCTCCAGCGCCGCCCCGACCCGGCCGACGGCCGCGCCACCCTGCTCGCCCTCACCGACGACGGCCGCGCCGTCATCGAGGCGACGAGGCAGCGGCTCGCCGCCGGCATCGAGGACGCCCTCGCCACCTGGCCGCAGGACGACGCCCGGGCCTTCGGGCGCCTCCTGCGCCGCTTCGTCGACGAGGGGCCCTTCGCCGGCGACCACGACTGACCGGCGGCCGCGCCTGGCCGCCGGCCACGCCTGGCCGCCGATCACAGCTGACCGCCGGCCGCGACCGACCGTCACCGACCCGGCGGGCGGAACGGTTCGGAGCGGCTGCGCCCTACCAGCTCGCCCAGGGGAGGTTCCAGCCGCCGAGGCCGTTGTCGGGGGCGACGGTCTTCTCCTTCGAGTTCACGACCGTGACGACGTCCCCGATCAGCGAGCTGTTGAAGAACGCCCCTGCGGCGGAGGTGTCGCTGCCGCCCTCCACGTCCTTGAGCGCGACACAGCCGTGGCTGGTGTTCGCCTTGCCGAACGGGTCGCCCTTGTACCAGTAGTTGCCGTGGAGGTAGGTGCCGCTCCTGGTCAGCCGCATCGCGTGCGGGACGGCCGGGATGTCGTACTCGTTGCCCAGGCCGACGGTCTGGGAGTTCATGTGGGCGACCTTCTCCTTGGACATGATCACCATGGTGCCGCCCCACGACGCGTGCTTGTCGTCCCCGAGCGTGGCGGGCACGGTGGTGGACTTGCCGTCCCGGACGATCGTGAGCTGGTGCGCGGCGGCGTCCGCGGTGGAGACCTGGGAGCGGCCGATGGTGAACGGCTCGTCCTTGTCGACATCGCCCCAGACGCCCGGGGCGACCTCGACGTTCTTCAGCCGGTAGTGGATGGTGACCTTGGTGCCCGGCTTCCAGTACTCGGCCGGGCGGAAGTCCAGCCGGTCGTCGCCGAACCAGTGGCCCTTCACCTCGGTGCCGTTGTCCGTCTCGAAGGTGATCGCCTTGGCGACGGCGTCCTTGTTCACGATCTTCGTGCTGAAGTCCACCTTGACGATCATGCCCACCCCGTAGGTCTGGCCGTCGCCGATGTTGTCGTTGGTCGACACCTGCTTGCCGGGCGTGAGCGTGGTGAAGGCCGTGGTGGACGCGGCCACGAGGCCGGCGGCGTCCGCCGCCCGGGCGTTCACCGTGTACGCCGTGCCGGGTGCGAGCGCGGCGGCGGGCTTCCAGCCGGTGCCGTCCGGGGTGATCGAGCCCTGGACCGGCTTGCCGTTCTTGTCGGTCACGTCGACCGCGGTGAGCTTGCCCTGGGAGACGGAGACCTGGAGCGCGTTCGGCGCGACGCCCTGGGCCCCGTCCTTCGGCTGGACGTCCAGCACGGCGGCCGACGTCTTCGGCGCCGCCGGGGCCGCCGACCCGTCGGAGGCGGCGGCTCCCGCCGTCGAGGCTGCGTCGCCGCCCTTGCCCTGGCCGTCGCTGCAGGCGGCGGTCAGCAGCAGGACCCCACCCATCGTCAGTGCCAACGCACCACGGTGGAAACGGTCGGTGGTGCGTATCGCGGCGCGGGCCGCCTGAACAGTGCTCACGGTTGCTCCCTCTCGGTGTTCACCGAAAGCCTGTCCGACGGTTCGTCCCAGCCACAACGGTAAGCGTGCGATCAGGGACGCGGGGACGGTCGTACCCGCTGTGACCTGGGAAGATGTAACCTCCCTGGGACGCGTTCACGGGACTGCGGAACCGCGGGGACGGCGTGCGGCGTGCTTGTCAGCCGAAGCCCGCGTCAGCTCGTGTCAGCTCGGAGGGCTCACGCGCGGGTGGCGGAACAGCGCCGGAGGGGATCGGGGAGTTGAGGGAGACGAGCGAGGTCGCGCAGCTGCTGCAGGAGCTGAAGAACCGGTCGGGGCTCAGTTACGGCGCGCTGGCGAAGCGGCTGCACCTGAGCACGTCGGCCCTCCACCGCTACTGCAACGGCGATGTGACGCCGCTGGAGTTCGCCCCGCTGGAACACTTCGCGCGGCTGTGCGAGGCGACTCCGGAGGAACGCATCGAGCTGCACCGGCTGTGGATCGTCGCCCGCGCGACGCGGGGGAACAAGCCGCCGGCCGCACCCGAACCGATGGCGCCGCCGGCTGCTCCGACGGCACCGGCTGTTCCGGCCACACCTGCGGCACCTGCGGCACCTGCGGCACCTGCGGCACCTGCGTCCCCGGAACCGGAACCGGAAGCAGAAGCGACACCGGAAGCGACACCGGACACGGGAGCTGCCGCTGACGCCTCCGCCGACCCGGACCGCGCCCCCGTGGTGCCGCCCCAGCGCCGTGCCCGACGCCGGGGCGCCCTCGCGGCGGTGACGGCCACCGTGGTCCTGGCGACCGTCGGGGTCGTCGCCACCGGCCTGGGCTCACAAGCGGGCGGCGACACCGGCCCCGCCCGGGCCACGGACGCCAGGTCGTCCGTCGGATCCCCGGCTCCGGGCGTCCACGACGCCCCGTCCTCCCCGTCCTCCCCGCTCTCCTCGCTCTCCCCGTCCCCCCAGTCCTCCCCACCCCTCGCCGCAGCCGGCAACGGAGGGACGGACACGAGCACGAGCGCCCCGATCACCGTCGCGGTCCACCCGGCCGGATGGACCACCGCCTGCGACCGGTACGTCGTGAACCGGCCGCCGTCCGAGGTCCCCCGACCGCCCGCCATCGCGGACGTGCCGGCCTGGACGGCCCAGGTCGGCGCCGTTCCCGGCCGCTACCAGTCGATCGAGCTGACCGTGCAGGGCACCGGCAAGGACACCGTCGTGCTGACGGCCCTCAACGTCCGGGTCACCCGGATCGCGGCCCCCCTCGCCTGGAACGCCTACTCCATGGGCGAGGGCTGCGGCGGGGGAGTGGACAAGCAGTCCTACGACCTCGACCTCGACGCGCCCCGCCCCCGACCGGTCGTCAGCGAGGGCAGCACCGGCCTGCCGGTCAAGGTGAGCGAGACCGACCCGGAGGTCATCCAGGTCAATGCCGAGACCGTCTCCCACGACGTGAGCTGGTACCTGGAACTGGAATGGTCCAGCGGCAACCGCAAGGGCACGCTGCCCGTCGATCTCGGCCACGGCACGCCGTTCCGCACCAGCGCGCTGAAGGGCCGGCCGCTGTTCGTCTACCCGATCGGCGGGCACGCCTGGGAGCCGGGCCCGTACAAGGAGTGACGGCACCTCGGGCGCGAACCGCGGGCAGCTCGGCCGCGCCTGGTCCGCGGTGTCATGGCGTGTAGTCGGCGAGGGTGTGGGTGGGGTGCCAGCCCTGGGTGCGGGCGCGGGTGAGGTCGAGGACGACGCTGCGGGTGAGGAGGTCGACCGTGTAGGGGGTGAGGCCGGGGACGCGGGCGGTGCGGGCGGCGGCGCGGGCGAGTGGCGCGGGGACGTGGACGATGCGGGCGCCGACGCGGTGGGCGGCGAGGACGTGGCGCAGGGCGTCGTCGCGGCGGTAGGGGGTGGCGTCGGCGATGTTGTAGGCGCCGGGCGGCCAGGGCGGGGTGCCGGTGAGGCCGAGAGCGGCCAGGCAGGCGTCGGTGATGTTGGCGACGGCGGTGAGGCTGAGCGGGACGTCGCGGCCGGGCAGTGGCAGCAGGCCGTGCCGGACGCGGGCGAGGAGCTGTGGGAGGAGGTGCGGGTCGCCGGGGCCGTAGACGGCTCGGGGGCGCAGGACGACGGCGCCGGCCGCGAGGGCGAGCCGTTCGGCGGCGGCTTTGGTGCGGCCGTAGGCGTTGAGGTGGCCGGCGGCGGTGGGGTGGGACTCGGTGATGGTGGACGACCTTCGCGCTGTCGGGCGCGGGTCGTAGACGCTGGCGCTGCTGACGTGGACGAGCGGCCGGCCGGCGGCGGCGCGCAGGACGCGCTCGGTGCCCGTGACGTTGACGGCGTGCTGGTGGGTCTCGGCGGGGTGGCCCGGGGGCAGGTCGGCGACGGCGGCGGCGCAGTGGACGACGAGATCGGCGCCGGTGAGGTCGGGATCGCCCGCGGTCGCGTCCCAGGGGGAGTGGCGGCCGACCGGGCCGGGGCGCCGGCCGTGGCAGGTGACGTCCAGGCCCATGGCGGCCGCGGTGCGGGCGAGGTGGGCTCCGCAGAAGCCGGCGGCTCCGGTGATCGCGATGCGCATCAGGACGGCCTCCGGCGCAGGGTGAGTTCGGCGTAGCCGGGCAGGGCGGACCGGCGGTCGACCCGGGCGCGGGCGACGACCGGCCGGTGGGGGGCCAACGCGAGGAGCACGGCGGCGAGTTGGGCGCGGGCCAGGCCGGCGCCGGGGCAGGCGTGCGGTCCGGCGCCGAAGACGGCCTGGGTGGCGGCCGGGTCGTCGGCGGGGGTGCGGCGGTGGGCCCGGGCGGCGTGCCGGGCGACCAGGATCAGCCGGTCGCCGGCCCGTACGGGGTGCCCGGCGAGGGTCGTGTCGGCGGCGGCGGCCCTGGGCAGCAGCGGGGCCGGTGCGGTCAGGCGCAGCAGTTCGGCCGCCAGGGCGGGGGCGGTCGCCTCGCTGACGGCCGACCAGAGCCCGGCGTCGGCGCACCAGGCGACGGCCCGGGGCAGGGCGGCCACGGTGGTGTTCACGGCGGCGACGGCCACCATGGCGTCGCGCGCCTCGGGCAGCAGGGCGGTGAGCCGGGCCGCGGCGTCGGCCGCGCCCGGCCCGCGACGCCGGGGACCGGGGAGGTGGTCACGGGCGGCGTGGGCGGCGGCCTCGGCCGCGGCGTGGGCGAGCCGGTGCGGGCAGCCGGTCGCACCGGTCAGGGCGGCGGCCGTGACGCCGGCCAACTCGCGTGCCAGTGCGACGGTTTCGAGACCGCCGTGGGCGAGGGCGGCCGGGATCCGCCGGTCGAGTACGGCCTGCCAGTGCGGGCGGATCCGCTCCTGCGCGGCGGCGTCGAGGCCGCCGGCCAGGGCGCGGCGGGCGCTGCGGTGTTCGGCACCCTCCTGGTCGAACAGCAGCCCGTTGTCGAGGAGTTCGACCGCCGCGCCGCCGGTGGTGCCGGGGGCGCGGCGGTCCAGTGGCACCCGGGTGAGCGCCTCGCGGTAGGCCGCGGTGTCGTGCACCAGCACGGTGCGGCCGAGCCGGACCACCGGGCGGCGGCGGGTGGCGCAGAGGAGGGCGAAGAGCACCGGGTGGCTGCCCGAGTAGACCCGCCGGTCGCGCCGACGGGCCAGGCGGGACCGGGCGGCCAGGGCGGCCGGGGCCGCGGTGTCCGCGGCGGCGGCGTCCGAGGCGGCGTCCGGGGCGGCGTCCGGGGCGGCAGTGTCCGGGAGCTCGGTGGACGCGGGCCCGGTGAGGGCGGTCGTGCGGTCGGCCGATCGGCTCATCGGTTCAGTTCCTCGGCGCAGTGGGCGGATGCGGCGGTCCGGTCCGGTTTGCGGGAGCGGCCGGAGAGCGGGACGGTGCCGAACAGGACGGCGTCGGGGCGGGCCGAGCCCATGCGGTCGAGCGGGCCGCGCAGGGCGGTGCGCAGCCGCCGCGGGTCGGCCCCCGGGGTCGGCTGGACGAGGGCGACCAGCCGCTCGTCCCCGTCCTCGGCCGGAACGCCGACCAGGACGGCGAGTTCGACGCCCGGAACGTGCAGCGCCGGTTCGTACAGGCCGGGGTAGATGTTCTCCGCGCGGCGCAGCACCATGTCCTTGAGCCGTCCGGCGAGCACGATGCGGCCGTCCGGGTCGAGTGCGGCGCGGTCGCCGGTGCGCACCCAGGTCTCGGGTTCCTCGCCGAGGTAGCGGTGGCGGGCGCCGGGGCCGGTGAGCAGCAGTTCACCGTCGTCGGCGAGGCGGGCGCGGACGCCGGGCAGCGGGGCGCCGACGAGGTCGCCGTCGCCCTCGCGGGCGCTCTTCTCGGCCTCCTCGACCGCGGCGGCGGGGAACAGCTCGGTCAACGCGTAGACGCTCCAGGCCTGGTGGGCGCCGGACTCCTTGACGCGGCGCAGCAGGCCGGCGTCGGCGGGGGCGGATCCCGTCCAGACCCGGCCGGTGCAGCGGGCCCCGGCGGCGAGGGCGGCGCGCAGCTGCGGCGGGGTGAGGTAGGTGTCGGCGGGGGCGAGCCGGGCGAGCTGGCGGGCGAGCGCGACGGGGCTGCGGGCGGGCAGGACGACGGCGGCCCCGGCGGCGAGCGCCGGGACGAGGACGAAGAAGGTCCCGCCGAGGACGACCGTGCCGGCGCGCGGGGCGACCAGGTCGGCGACGGTGCGCAGCCCGGCGGCCAGGCCCTCGCGGGTGTGCACGACGGCGCGCGGGCGGGCGGTGGTGCCGGAGGTGAAGACGATCACCGCGTCGCCACGGCTGCCGTCCGGGCCCGGCCCGGCTGTGGTGGGCGGGGCGGCACCGGCCGGGCGCAGGCGCGGGGCGCAGCCGGGCAGGCGGCGGCCCAGGGTGGCGACCGGCCCGAGCGTGGTGAGGCGGGGCAGTGCGAGGTCGGCGCGGCGGGCGAAGGGTCCGGCCCAGCCGGCCACCGCCTGGGCGGCCGCGTCGGCGAGGACGAGGTCGGGGCGGGCCAGGGCGAGCCGGGCGGTGAGCACGTCGGGCCCGGAGGTCGGGTCGAGGACGGCGATGCGCAGGCCCAGCCGGTGCGCGGCGAGCATGACGGCCAGTGCGCGCGGCCCGGGGCGGACGGCGACGCCGAGGGTGGTGCCGGGGCCCAGACCGCGGGCGTGCAGCGCGGCGGCGTAGCCGTCGGCCAGGTCGGCGAGGTCACCGCGGCGGATCAGCGGGCGTACGGCGCCGGTGCGGGTGTGGCGCAGGACGGCGGGTCGGTCGGGATGGTCGGTGCGCAGGGCGCGGGCGAGGCGGTCGAGCACGGCGGGGCCTGCTTTCGGTACACGGGAGCGGCGCGGGGTCGGCGCGGGGTCGGCACGTGGGTGGCACGTGGTGGGCGCTGGGTCGGCACCCGGGCGGCAGGAGCGGCGCGGGAGCGGCGAGCCGACGCCCGCCCGCCCGCTCAGCGCACGTCGACGGGGCGCGGTCCGGCGCCGCGCTCCAGGTACCAGCGGGCGGTGCCCAGCACGCCGTACGCGCGGATCCGTCGGGTGGAGTTCTGCACCACCATGTCGCGGCGGCGCACCACCGCCGTGGTGTGGCGGCGGACGGTGTTGAGGAACGCCCGGTCGGTGGGGGAGGGCCGGCGGGGCATGCCGCCGACGGCCAGGTACAGCTCGGCGGTGACCGCCATGTTGTTGCCCGCGTGCATCCGGTACGGGGTCAGGTAGCCGTGCCGGCGGCGGTGGGCGGGCCGGATCCGGCCGAAGAAGGCGCCGAGCGCGACCAGGACCAGGAACACCGCGCGCCCGGCGGGCCCGTGCTCGTCGCGGCGGGCGGTGACCCGGCCGCAGACCAGCCCGCCGGAGGCGAGCAGGCCGGCCCGGGCCGCGGCCGTCCAGCCGGGTTCGGGCAGGCAGTCGGCGTCGGTGCGGGCGAGCAGGGTGGCGCGGCGGGCGATGGCGTGGCGGAAGGCGGTGTCCACCGCCGAGCCGACGCCCTTCTCCGGCTCGACCACCACCTCGACCGGGAACGGCGCGCGGGCCGCGAAGTCGCGGACGGCGGCGACGGTGCCGTCGGTGGAGCCGTTGTCGACGACGAGCAGGGTGAAGTCGCGGTCGCGCTGGGCGGCGAGGGCGCGCAGTACGCCTCCGATCCGGGCCGCCTCCTGGTAGGCGGGGACCACCACCCACAGGTCGGTCGTCACGATGCCTCCCAGATCATGGTCATCAGGCTGACGCCGCCGCCGAGACCGATCATCAGGACCTTGTCGCCGGGCGCCAACGTGCCCTGTATCCGGTCGAGTTGGACGCCCAGCGTGGCACTGGCGATGTTGCCCAGCTCCGGTACGGTGCGCACCAGCTTCCGGTCCGGCACCCCGGTCAGCTCGACGAAACGCTCCAGGTACGGGACCGTCACCTGGTGCACCAGGACGCGGGCGTAGTCGTCCCAGCCGAGGCCGGTACGGGCGGCGAGCCGGGCCAGGACGGCGGGGCCGATCTCCTCGAAGACGCCGCGCAGCTCCTTGCCGCCGCCCCGGAAGTAGCTGTACTCGTCGCCGCGCGGGTGCCGGGAGCCGCCGCCCGGGATGCCGCCCGCCTCCCAGTGCTCGGAGGCGGTGGAGGTGTCGACCTCCAGGATGCCGCCGCGCTCCACGGCCTCGACGACGACGGCCGCCCCGGCGTCCCCGAAGGTGTAGCCGGCGAAGCCGTCCCGGACCTCCGGCGCGGAGGCCGGCGCGCGGCGCATCGCCCGGCTGGGTGTCTCCCCGGTGACCACCAGGGCCCGCCGGGCCCGCCCGGCCAGGATCATCGCGCGGGCCAGGTCGATCCCGTTGAGGAAGCTGTTGCAGGCGTTGCTGACGTCCAACGCGTGTGCGCGCGTGCCGAGTTCGGCCTGCACGATGTGAGCGGTGGCGGGCTCGCAGACGTCCCGGGTGGCGGAGGCGAACAGCAGCAGGTCCACCTCCTGCGGGTGCAGCCCGCGAGCGGCGAGTGCCCGCCGTGCCGCGCCGACGGCGAGGGTGGAGGCGTACTCGTCGTCGGCGGCGAAGTGCCGGGTGCGGATGCCGGTCGCCTTCTCGAACATCCCCTCCGGAAGGGCGAGTTGCCCGCCGGAGGTGACCTCGTCCTGGAGCTGCCGGGAGGTGAGCCGACGGCTCGGCAGGTGGGAGCCGACGGCGGTGATGCCGATCCTCGGTATGGCTGCTGGTTGCATGCCCCCCATGCTCCGGCGGGGCTCGGCCGCCCGGCCTGAGTACGGGTACTCAACCCGGCCCGACCGGCTACCCGGGGTGCACGTGGGGGCGGATTCCGTCGGCGCCCGTTCCGGTTCCCGCGCTGTCCCGCCGGCGCCGCATAGGATCACCGGCATCCGGCATCCGGCATCCGGCAGCCCGAGGTGCCGTCAGCCCGTCAGCCCGTCAGCCCGTCAGCCGTCCGCCGTCAGCGTCACCGAGAAAGATTCCGCCATGACCTACGCCGTGGATTTCGAAACCGTGTCGACCGTCGGCCTGGAGTCGTCGCCCGTCGCGGCCGCGCTCGCCGGTCTGCGGGCCAACGAGGCCCGCTACTTCAAGAACAAGTACGACCACGTCTTCACGGTGGAGCCCGCGGCCGACGCCACCGAGATCGTCGACTGGGTGCACCGGATCCTCCGGGAGGAGCGCGAGATCGTCATCTCGTCCCGGCCCCTGGAGGCCACGGCCTTCCAGGTCGAGAACATCCGCATGGCCTACGTCTTCTACGAGAGCGGTCTGTCGATCAACGTGATGTACACCGTCGACGACACCAAGAAGCGGGCGGTCGGGTTCAAGCTCTCGGACGGGATGGAGGTCCCGGAGGAGCTCGCTTCGCGGTTCAAGTTCGCACGTCAGAAGTCCAAGCTGGCCGGCACCATCCGCGGATCGTTCTTCGTCATCAAGAACGAGTACTGACCTCGGGGCGGGCCCTGCTGTGGCGCCCGCCCGACGGCACCGGAGGTCACTCGGCGGGCAGGGAGAGCGCCAGCTTGCCGGTGGCACGGCCGTCGAGGAGGTGCCGGACGGCCGCGGCGGCCTCGGCGAGCGGGTAGACCCGGTCCACGACGGGGCGGAGCGTGCCCGCGTCGATGAGTGCGGTCAACTCGCGCAGCCCGTCCGCGTGTTCGGAGGCGATGAAGGTGCCCAGGTGCTGGCCGGTGAACGGGGACAGCAGCTGGGCGCGGAGCTGGCGGTCGGTGCCGCCGAGCCAGCGGCCGTTCGTCTCGCCACCCGTGATGACCAGCCTGCCGCGGGGCGTGAGGGAGCGGCGCAGGTCCCGCAGGGTGCGGTTGCCCGCGATGTCGATGATGGTGTCGTAGCGCGCCGGGCCGGCGAGGAAGTCCTCGCGGGTGTAGTCGATCACGTGGTCGGCGCCCAGCGCCTGTACGGCGTCGAGCTTGGCGGTGCTCGCGACCGCCGTGACCGAGGCGCCCAGGCCGTGGGCGAGCTGGACGGCGAAGGTGCCCACGCCGCCGGCGGCGCCGGTGATCAGGACCCGCCGGCCCTCCCGGACCTCGCCCTTGTCGCGTACCGCCCGGAGCGCGGTGAGCGCGCTGACGGGTACCGTCGCCGCCTCCTCGAAGGTGAGTCCGGCGGGCTTGGGGGCGATCCGGTCGGGGCGGGCGACGGCGTACTCGGCGAACGCGGTGGGGGCCGTGCCGTAGACCTCGTCGCCGGGCGCGAACCCGGTCACCTCGCGGCCGACCGCCTCGACGACCCCGGCGATGTTGCGGCCGGGATTGGGGAGCTTCGGCCTGCGCAGTCCGCTCACGGGCCGGACCGCGTAAGGCAGGCCGGCCATCATGTGCCAGGTGCCCCGGTCCACGCTGGAGGCGCGCACCCGGACGAGTACCCCGCCGGCGCCGACGCCCGGCCGGGGGAGCCGGCCCATGCGCAGCACGTCCTCCGGCCGGACGCCGTAGCGCTCATGGACGACGGCTGCCATCGTCCCGGGCCCGTCGGTGGTCCCGTGGGTGATCCCGTCGGTGGTCCCGCTCGGCTCGCCCGTGTTCCGCATCCGCATCGTCACCGCTCCTGGTCCCGCTCCCGGATACTTACGGCGTAAGCATCTACTTACGCCGTAAGTACAGCACTTACGGCGTAAGCTCGTCAACGCTGGAAGACCGCGAGAGGACGTGACCACCCACCGTGACCCGACGTACCGCCCCCACCCCGCAGCGGGCCCGCGAGACGCTCACCCGACGGCGGGTGCTGGAAGCGGCCGTCGAACTGGCCGACGCCGGCGGCCTGGAGACGCTCTCCATGCGCAAGCTCGGCCAGGCCGTCGGGGTCGAGGCGATGTCCCTCTACAACCACGTGGCCAACAAGGAGGACCTGCTCGACGGCATGGTCGACCTGGTCTTCGATGAGGTCGAGCTGCCCGTGCCCGGCGACGACTGGCGCCGGGCGATGCGGCAGCGGGCGATCTCCGTCCGCCTCGCGCTGTCCCGCCACCGCTGGGCCATCGGGCTGATGGAGTCGCGCGCCACACCGGGCCCGGCCACCCTGCGCCACCACGACGCCGTGCTCGGCTGCCTGCGCCGGGGCGGGTTCTCCCTCGCCCTGACCGCCCACGCCGTCTCCGTCCTCGACAGCTACGTCTACGGGTTCGCCCTGCAGGAGAAGTCCCTGCCCTTCGACACCCCGGAGGAGACCGCCGAGGTCGCGGAGTCCATCCTGGGCGGATTCGACGCCGACGAGTACCCGTACCTGACCGAGATCGCGACCGCCCACGTGCTGCGCCCCGGGTACGCCTACGGCGACGAGTTCACCTTCGGACTCGACCTCGTCCTCGACGGCCTCCAGCGGCAGCAGGCCGGCTGACGGAGCGCCGGTGCGCGGCGCCGCCCCCGCCCACCGCCTGGACGCCCGGGCGGAAAACCGGGTGCGCCGCGCGCGCCCCCCGCGTTACCCTCGGCCCCATGAACGTCAGCGGCCCCGACACCACCACGGCTACCGCGCGAGCGACCAGCTCGCCGGTTGCCGCCGCCTGACGTCACGTTCCCCCGGCGACCGGAAACGGTCCGCCGGCGGTGGCCCGGAGGTGTTGTCCTCCTCGGCTCCGAAGATCGCGTGGACCGGTCGTCCGGTTGCCTCCCGGCACACGCGAAGGAGCCACCCCGTGCACACCGACCAGATCGTCCGCACGTTCGTCGAGTACTTCGAGGACCGCGGCCACCACCGGATCACCGGCTCGACCCTGCTGCCACCGCCCGGCGACCCCGTGCTGTTCACCACCTCGGGCATGCACCCGCTCACCCCGTACCTGGAAGGACACCCGCACCCCCTGGGCCGGCGGCTCGTCAACGTGCAGCGCTGCCTGCGCACCACCGACCTCGACGGGGTCGGCGACACCACCCACCTGACCGTCTTCGAGATGCTCGGCACCTGGTCGCTCGGCGACTACGAGGGCCCGCAGAGCCTCGACTGGGGCTACGGACTGCTCACCGAGGGCTTCGGCATCGACCCCGGGCTGATCCACGCCACGGTCTTCGGCGGCGACGACCGTACGGGCCCCGACACCGCCTCCCTGGAGCTGTGGCAGGAGCACGGGGTGCCGGTGGAACTCACCGTCGAGGACAACTGGTGGTCCAACGGGCCGACCGGCCCGTGCGGCCCCGACTCGGAGATCTTCCTGTGGACCGGCGACACCCCGCCCGAGTCGACACCCACCGGTGACGACCGCTGGGTGGAGGTCTGGAACCACGTGATGATGCGTCACCGACGGCTCGACGACGGCTCCCTCGTTCCCCTCCCGCAACGCAACATCGACACCGGACTCGGGCTGGAACGGCTGGCCTCGCTGCTGCAGGGCCGGCGCTCGGTCTTCGACTGCGACGTCTTCGACCCCTGGCGCCGGACCGTGCCGCCCCTGTGGCAGCTGGACGAACCGTCACTGCGCCTGGTCTGCGACCACCTGCGCTCGGCCGTCGTGGTGATCGGCGACGGCGTGCTCCCGTCCAACACCGGCCGCGGCTACGTGCTGCGCCGGCTCGTCCGACGGGTGCTCACCGTCCTGCGCCGCGACGACCCGCAGCGCGGTCTCGTCGACCTGCCCGGCGAGCTGATCCGGCACACCCTCGACCACTTCCGCCAGGAAGGGGACCCGGACCTCGTACGCCGGGTGCTGCTCGACGAGGAGCGCCGGTTCGGCCGCCTCCTGGAGCGCGGCCGCCAGGTGCTGGCCCGCCCCCGCTTCCGCGGCCCGCTGACCGAGGAGGACTTCCACTACCTCCACGACACCCACGGCCTCCCACGCGACCTCGTGCTGAACCTGCGGCCGCAGTGACGGCCCGGCCCGCGTCGTGACGGGCGGGGCTCAGACGCCGGTGTCCTCCCGTTCGTCGAAGGCGCGGCGGGCGTGCTCGACGGCGGGCAGGTGGTCCTCGGCCCAGGCCAGCAGGGCGTCGACCGGCCGGCGCAGGGTCTTGCCGAGCGGGGTGATCCGGTAGGTGACCGCCACCGGGCGGGTGGCGGTCACCTCGCGCTCGATCACGCCGTTGCGTTCCAGTCGACGCAGTGTCGCGGTGAGGGACTTCTGTGTGACCGCCGGGATCGCGCGGCGCAACTCGTTGAAGCGGCGCGGGCGTTCGCACAACCGGTCGAGCACGCTGAGCGACCACCTGTCGAGCACCTGGCCGAGCAGCACACGGTGCGGGGCGTCGCTGCGGAACCCGTCCGCGGTCGCGGCGGCATGCGCGGTGGTGGGGACGTGCGGGGTATCCACGGCGAAACCTGGTCTCGTTGAAGTGCCCTTCGGATACTACATATCTTCTGAATATCGCGGTGGGGGCGTCCACGGCGGACCTTCAACGAGCCTTCCACGAACAGGAGATACCGCCATGGCCGTCCGGCACTTCACCCCGCAGGGCATGCTGCAGCCCACCCCGTACCACCACGTCGCCGTGGGGACCGGCACCCGGCACGTCCACGTCAGCGGGCAGGTCGCCCGCCTGGCCGACGGGACGCCGGTGGCGCCCGGCGACCTCGCCGGACAGGTCGCCCACGCGCTGCGGAACACCGCGATCGGACTGGCCGCGGCCGGCGCCTCGTTCGCGGACGTGTTGCGGCTGACCTTCTACGTGACCCGCTGGAGCCCGGAGCGGATCGGCGAGTTGACGGCCGGGCTGGAGGCCGTCGCCGAGGAGATCGGCCTGCCCGTGCCGATGCCTCCGTCCTCCCTCATCGGTGTCGAGTACCTCTTCGAGCCGGACGTGCTGGTCGAGGTCGAGGCGACCGCGCTGCTCGATTGAGCCGGAGGCCGAGGACCCCCTACGGCCCGGTCAGACAGCGGAGTGGTGCAGCTTGAACGGCGAACCGCTGGCGCCGGGCGTCCAGCCGGTCGACAGTGCGGCCCGAATGCCTGCGGCGACCTCGCGCGGCAGGACGACCTCGGCCGGCACCAGGTTCGGTTCGAGGACGGCCCGCCGACCGGTCTCCACGACGAGCGTCGTCCCGGGAGCGGTCGCGTCCTCCACCACGTAGCCCAAGGTGCCGACGTCGTAGTCGCAGCACCAGTGCTTCCGGCTCACCCGCCAGCGGTACTCGACGCCGTCGACGTCGATGCGGCGGGAACCCTTCTTCGCCAGTGCCACGCTGTGCCCTCCGGCCTTCGTCTGCTCGTGCCTGTCCGTCGCCAGTCTCCCCGTACGGCGCGCGCGTGTCACCGGGTTTGGCCGGAGCCCCGGGGCGGTCGCTCGGCCTGCCTGTTCGGCGGACCGGCCGGGGCGGATGTGGTTAGGCTGCCGGTCATGACCGGTGAGTTCCCGGGTGACGGTCCGGGTCGTGACGTTGTGTCCGTGGGTGGGCGGTTGGCCGATCCGGAGTGGCTGGTGAACGGCGACCCGGAGCAGGTCGTGGCGGCACTGGACGGCGCCGTCGGGCGGGAGGAGGCGGTGGCGGCCGCCGTGTACCGGGCGTCGGGGCATCTGCACCGTGAATCCGGTGCGCAACGGCGACGGCAGGTGCTGGCGCTGGACGCCGCCCGGTACGGGCACCGGGAGTTGGCGCGAAGCATCGCCGCGGTGGCGGTCGGCGGGGACTCCGGTGATCCGTGGACCGTGCAGTGGGCGACCGGGAGCGGCCTGGACTCCCGGCTGCGGTTCGCGTTGCCCGCGCCCGCCGCGGTGGGTGTGGTGGCGACCGTGGTCGTGGCGGACCGTGCGCTCGCTGTCGCCGGCTGCGAGGACGGCACGCTGCACTGGTGGGACCTGGCCACGGGCCGGAAGCTCGGCACGGCCGCAACCGATGGCGGCGGCGCGGTGCGGGCTCTGGCGACGGCGGTGCTGGACGGCCGTCCCGTCGCCGTCACCGCGCATTCCGGAGGGTCGGTCCGGGTGTGGGAGCTCGTCGGGGGAGCGGGCGGAGGAGCGCCGGTCGTCCTGCACCGGGGTGACGACTCCTGGGTCAGCTCGCTCGCCACCGTACCGCTCGAGGGCCGGCCGGTCGTGGTCGGCGGCAGCGTCGACGGCACGGTGCGGGTGTGGGACCCGGCCGACGGCTCCCGCAGCGGTGAGCTGCTGACCATACGCACCGGCACCGTGGGTGCGCTGGCGACGGCGGTGGTGGACGGCCGTCCCGTCGCCGTCACCGGCCACGACGAGGGCGCCGTCCGGCGGTGGGACCTGCTCACCGGACGGGAGTTCGGCACCGGGCGCGATCACGCCGGGGAGTCCCGCGCCGCCGCGGAACCGGCGTCCGACGCCGACGCCGACGCCGATACCGATAGCGATGCCGACTCCGACAGGGGCGGGCGCCACTGCATCACCATGGAACTCAACGCCAGGACGCACATCCTGGCAACGGACCCGGCGTTCGAGTCCGCGCTGGCCGTCAGCGCCAACGCCTTCGAGACCTGCGTCTGGGACCTGGCAACGGGCGAGCCGGTGGGTGGTCCCGGTCCGGGGTTCGTGGAGGCGGCGGCCGTGAGTGTGCTCCGGGGCCGCCCCGCCGCCCTCGTCGCAGTCGGCGGCGGGCCGGTCCAGGTGTGGGACCTGTCCAGCTCCAGCCACCTGCGCCTGCCGCTGATCGGCCACGCGGGGACGGTGCGGGCGGCGGCGACCGCGGTGCTGAAGGGTCGTCACCTCGCCGTCACCGGAGGCGACGACGGATCGGTACGGGTCTGGGACCTCGACGGCGAACGGGACGAGAAGGGCGAGAGCAAGGCCGGCAGCAGGCCGGCCGGTCATGCGGGGCCCGTGCACCAGGTCACCACGGCCGTCGTGGACGGCCGTTGCGTCGTCGTCACCGGCGGCGCGGACGAACAGGTGCGGATCTGGGACCTCGACGGCGGGGAACAGCTCGGGGAGCCGCTGGCCGGCCACACTGCCGCCGTCGACCTGGTGACGGTGGGGACGGTGGAAGGACGGCCCGCCCTCCTCACGCGCGACCGGAGCAAGACGGTGCGGATCCGGGAGCTCACCACGCGGGAGGAGCTGCCGGGACGGTCGACGCGGGAGTACTCCAGCTCGTTCATCGACTTCTTCGCTGCGGTGGAGGACCGTTTCGTCGCCGTGACCTGGCAAGGACGTGTGTGGGACCTGGCCGCGAGTGCATGGATCGGAGTGCAGCCGCAGCAGAGTTGTGCCCTGGCCCTGGAATCGCTCGAAGGCCGCCACGTCATCCTGACCGGGCCTGCGGGCGAACCCGTCCACCTGTGGGACATGGCCACGGGTGAACGGATCGGCCCGCCCTTCGCGGGACTGACCGGCAGGGTGCGGGCGGGGACAGCGGGGATGCTGGACGGCCGCCCCGTCGTCGCCGCGGGAGGGGACGACGGAACCGCGCTGCTGTGGGACGCCACCACGGGACGGCAGATCGGCGCGTACGCGTTCCCCGCCGGTGTCCGTGGACTGGCGGTGGCCCCGGACGGGCGGCTGGTGGTCGCCTTCGGCGCAGACCTCGCGGTCCTGGCCCACCGCTGACGGCGCGCAGGGCCCTGGGCACGGGTCCGGCCCCGTGCCCAGGGCCCCGGGCGCGGGGCCTCAGCCCTCGTGTCCGAGGCCGCGGTCGGGTGCGCTCATGTCGCCGGTGCGGGGTGTGCCGTCGGCGAGTCCGTAGCGCAGGTACACGGTGCCCTGCGGGCCGGCTGCGGGGGGCTGGAGGAGGGAGACGTTGGTGGGTACCGTGCCGCCGTCGAACACCTTCTTTCCGACGCCGAGCATGATCGGGTGGACCCAGAGGTCGAGGCGGTCGAAGAGCTTCTCGCGCAGCAGGGTCTGCACGAGGTCGAGGCTGCCGACGACCTTCACGTGCTCGTGCCGGTCGCGGATCTCGCGCACCGCGGCCGGCAGGTCGGGGCCGAGCTGCGTGGAGCCGGCCCAGGGCAGGTCGGGCTTGCCGCGGGAGGCCACGTACTTCGGGACGCGGTTGAACAACTCGGCGATCGGGTTGTCCGGTCCGCCCTCCTGGTGCGGCCAGTAGGCGGCGAAGATGTCGTACGTCCGCCGGCCGAGCAACAGGGCGTCCGTGTCCTCGTACGCGGCGAGGATCTGCGCGCCGGTGGTCTCGTCGATCAGGGGCGCCTGCCAGCCGCCGAACGGGAACCCCACCGGGTCCTCGTCGGGGCCGCCGGGCGCCTGCCCGACGAGGTCGAGGGTGGTGAACAGCTCGATGTCGATGAGGCCCATGGCCGACTCCCGTACGTGCGTCGATTGTCTCCGTCAAAGAGATAGACCCGCCACGGCCCGAAAACTCATCGCCACGACGGAATCGGAATTCACCACCCCGGACGGACGACCCCGGGGCCTCGCAACGCCGTCCCCGGACCGACCGTCCTGACGTCGGTCCGCCGGGCGGCGAGCGCGCCGACGCCGCCGCTACGCGGGCCCCGCGGGCTCCGCGCGCAGCAGCGCGTCCGCCAGTTCGCGGGGGCGGCTGAGCGCGGCCAGGTGGCCGCCGGGGATCTCCTCGATCGCCAGGCCCAGCCGCTCACGGACGATCCTGCGCTGGAACTCCAGGGGGAAGAAGCGGTCGTCCCGCCCCTGGAGGAACCGGGTCGGCACGTCCGGCCAGTGCGTCAGTGGCCACGGCTGTGCGAACAGCGCGGCGGGCGGCTGCGAGGCGCCCAGGGCGAACGCCTCCTCGGTGACCTCGGCCGGGACGTCGTGGAAGAAGTCGGCCCGCAGGTCGAACTCGGGATCGGCGCCACGCCCGCCGGCGGCCGCGTGGTCGGACCGGGCCTCGGCCTGGCCGGTGTTCTCCCACCATTGCCCGGCGGTCTCCCCGGGCATCGGCACCATGGCGTTGAGCAGCACCAGCTCGGCGACCGGCACCGACAGCCGCCCGCACACCAGCGGAGCCGAGAACCCCCCGAGCGACTGCGCCACCAGCACCAGCGGCCCGCTGAGGTCGGCACGCTGCTCCACCGCCGAGACGACGGCCTGCGCGGTCTCCTCCAGACCTGCGGATTCGTCGCTCGGCAGGTCCATCGTGATCACGTCGTGCCCCCGGGCCCGCAGTTCGGGCACCAGCCGGTGCCAGAACCAGGCCCGGCCGTCGGCACCGGGAACGAGCGTGAAGGTCGCCATCGTCGTCCTCCTCCTGCGGGTTGCCGCCCACGTGTCACTTCCGCCGACTCCGACGCTAACGGGCGCCACTGACACTCCGCCGCCGGGGAGACGGCCGGACCGCGCCCGGGAGGCGGGGGCCGGGGCCCTCTGGAATCCTGGCTGCGAAGCAACCGTCGGAACCCCGCGAGGAGCCGCCATGTCCGGACAGTTCGAGGCCGCTGTCGAGGTCGACTGCCCCGTGGAGGAGGTCTTCGCCTACCTCGCCGACGGTCGCCACGACCCCGAGTTCAGCCCCCGGGTCCTGGGGATCACCAAGACTCCGGACGGCCCGACCGCGGTCGGAACGATCTTCCAGAGCACCGTGAAGGATGCCGGGATGAAGACCTCCCGCCGGTTCCGCATCACCACTCTGGACGCGCCTCGCACGATCCGCTGGAGTGAACAGAGCAAGAACCTCATCACGGCCGAGGGCGGCTACGACCTCGAAGCGCTGCCGGACGGCCGTACCCGTGTCCGGATCTTCAACGTGCTCGAAGGCCACGGACTCGGCAAGCTCCTGCTCGGCCTGGCACTCAGCGCCGCCCGCAAGGACGCTCCCGCCTTCGGCCTCCGGATCAAGGCCGCCGTCGAGCAGTCCTGCACCTCGCGCAAGAGCCAGTGACGCAGTGAGGCAGTGACGCAGTGAGGCAGTGACCCGCGACCGGCCCTCGGCTGTGCCCACGCCCTGACGGAGCAGCACCGCAGCACCGCAGCACCGCCGTCCGCTCTCCCGTACCACCAAGGAGTCTCCGATGGACCTGCGTCTCTCGGGCAAGGTCGCCCTCGTCACCGGGGCCAGCAAGGGAATCGGTCTCGCAGTGACGCAGGCCCTGGCCGCCGAAGGCGTGAACGTGGTCGCGGTGGCGCGCAGCACCGCGAGTGCCCTGACGGACCTCGCCCCGCAGGTGCATCCCGTGTCGGTCGATCTCACGACCGCGGACGGCCCGGCCTCCGCGGTCGAGCGTGCGGTCTCCCGGTTCGGTGGACTGGACATCCTCGTCAACAACGTCGGCGCGGTACGCCCTCGACTGGCGGGCTTCCTGTCCGTCACCGACGACGACTGGATCCGGGGGCTGACGGTCAACCTCCTCGCCGCAGTCCGCACCACCCGGGCTGCCCTGCCTCACCTGATCGATCGTGGCACCGCCTCGATCGTGACCGTGAGCTCGGTCAATGCGTTCCTGCCCGACCCGACGATCATCGACTACTGCGCGGCCAAGGCGGCGCTCACCAACTTCTGCAAGGCGCTCTCCAAGGAGGTCGGGCCGCAGGGCGTGCGCGTCAACACGGTCAGTCCCGGGCCGGTGTCCACGCAGCTGTGGCTCGGCGACGACGGCGTCGCCGCGACGGTCGCGAAAGCGGCGGGCGGAAAGCCGGAGGACGTCGCCCGGACCGCCGTCGCACAGTCCGCGACCGGCCGCTTCAGCCTCCCGCAGGAGGTGGCCGACCTCGTCCTGCTGCTGGCCAGCGACCGGACGGGCAACGTCACCGGGAGCGACTTCGTCATCGACGGCGGCCTCGTCCAGACCCTCTGAACGCCGCCGGGCCCCCTCCCCCGAGGACGCGCGGCCGTCAGTCGAGCTCCTCGGCGAGCCCGACGACGATGCCCTCGGGGCCGCGGACGTAGCAGAGCCGGTAGACGTTCTCGTACTGCACGATCTCGCCGACGAGTTCGGCGCCGTGGGCGAGCAGCCGGGCGACGACCTCCTCGATGTCGTCGACGGCGAACATGATGCGACGAAGGCCGAGCGTGTTCGCCGGCGCGTCCCTCGGCTCGGGGGTGATGGCCTCCGGCCGGTGGAACTTCGCCAGCTCCACCCGCCCGGGGCCGTCCGGAACCCGCAGCATGGCGATGTCCTGGCGGACGTCATCGAGCCCGATGACTCGCTCTGCCCCGCGCCAGTCGAGCGGCCCCTGGCCCTCCAGCTCCAGGCCGAGTTCGACGAAGAACGCGATGACGGCCTCAAGGTCGTCGACGACGATGAGGACGTTGTCCATACGGCGGATCGTCATGCTGAGCCTCCTTCGCGGCACGGCCACGGTAGCCGCTCACACCCCCGGGACGGAGCTGACCAGCCGTCCTCGACATCCTCGACATCTTCGACATGCCCGGCTGAGTGCCGTGCTCGCCCGCCGGCCCGTCCCCGCCCGGTGTCGGTGGGGTCGCCTAACCTCTCGGCATGGGCACGGAGCAGCAGGTGGACGCGGTGAACGGACTGGCCAGGCTGGCCAGTCCGGACGAACTGGTCGGGCTGGACGAGCTGGTCGGGCTGGACGAGCTGGTCGGGCGGCTCGGACGCGGGGCGGGCGAGGGGGCGGAGGCGGTCGCGCTGCTGGTGGCGGCAGGCGGGGCGGTGGTTCCGGCGCTGCTGGCCGCGCTGCCCGGGTTCGACCGGGCCGGGCGGGAGGCCGTGGGGCAGGTGCTGTGCGGCATCGGGCCCGAGGCCTGCCGGGCGGCGGTCGCGGTGCTGACGAAGAGCGACCCGCCGTCGACGGCGCACGAACTCATCGCCGTCCTCAGGATGTTCGACGCGCGCTGTCTGGACGAGCTGACCGGCCTCCTGCAGCACCCGCAGCCCCGGGTGCGCGGCGCAGCGCTCTACGCCCTGGCGGGCCTCGGGCCGGCCGCCGCGCCCGCCGTACGGGCCGTCCTGCCGCTGCTCGGCGACCGGCGGGAGTCGTCCTCGGCGGAGCAGGCCGTGCGGGCGATGGGGGAAGGAGTCGTCCCGGAGCTGCTGGCCGTCCGGGCGGCGGGCCCGGGGAGGCTGCGGCGCCACGCCCTGCACGCCCTCGCCGTGCTCGGCGCCTGCGACCGGCTGACGGTGCGTGACCGGTCGTCGCTGGAACGCCTGGTGCGGATCAAGCTGATCGCCGACCTGCGCCCGGACCCGGACTGGGACTACCACTGGATCGCGCTGCCGGGCGAGACGTACGAGGGTGCGTTCGAGGTGCTGGGGCTGCACGACCGGATACCGGCCACCCTGGCGATGGGCCAGTCCGGCCGGGTCCACGACGAGGCGGTCGTGCCGGGCCCGGACGGCGCCGCACTGACGGTGCACCGGGTGTTCGTCACACCCGAAGTCGCCGGCTGGCGGCTGCTGTTCGGCAGGATCGCCGTGAACTGCGCGGACACCGGCGTGCTGGAGCGGCTCGCCGAACGCTGCGGTCGGGCGCTGTACTTCGGCCGGGACGGCTACGAGGACGAACACACGTGGGCCGTCGCCGAGCGCGGCCGCGGCATCGTCCGCTCCTACTTGACGTACCGCGAGCCGGCCTGGACCGGCGAGCCGCTCCCGTGGGAGGAACCGCAGACCGCGGACCCGCTGTGGGAGCCGGGCCTGTACGAGCCCAACGCGTCGCTGGAGTCGGACGCCCAGGCGGTGGCGGCCACCCTCGCCGTCGACCCGGAGGACATCGACGCCGACACCCCGATCACCGGCCACGGCTGGTTCGCGCTGACGGCGCCCGGCGTCGGGCACGGGGTGTTCCCCGGGGCACTGTCCGTCTGACCGCGCTCACGGCCGTGGACGCCGTCACGACCACGTCCGCGGCCGCGTACTCCGCCGGTCGGCGGCTGACGGGTGTACGCCCGACCGTCCCGGAGGCCCGGCGGCCGTACACGCCGACCGGCACTGCCGCGGGGCCCGGGCCGCTGTTGCGGTGTGTACTGGCGGCCTGCCGACGGTTGCGGAAGGAGCGGTGATGATCCAGGTGGCGGTGTGTGGGCCCGCGCAGTGCAGCGCGGCCGAGGCGGCGGCGGCCCGGGAGGTCGGTGCCCGGTTGGCGCACTCGGGTGCGGTCGTGCTCTGCGGGGGCTACGGCGGTGTCATGGCTGCCGCCGCGCAGGGAGCGGCAGAGGCGGGTGGCCTCGTCATCGGCATCCTGTCGGGTGCGGACCGGTCCGGGGCCTCGCCCCACCTGACGGTTGCCGTCGCCACCGGCATGGGTCAGGCCCGGAACAGCGTTCTGGTCGGTTCCGCGGATGCGGTCATCGTCGTCGGCGGGTCGTGGGGGACGCTCTCCGAAGTGGCGATGGCCGTACGGCAGGGCGTCAAGCCGGTGGTGGTTCTGGGGGGTTGGCAGATCGCCGATGCCCATGGCGACGCCGTCCCCGGCCCCGTCGTGGCGAACGACCCGGCCGCCGCCGTAGCGCTCGCCCTGGAAGGCCACGACTGACACGGCGGCCTACGGGCTGACTGACCCCTCTGCGCAACCCCACACCACCGAACGGGCATCCCGGGTCGGTCCGGCGGCGTTGGCATCGCTCTGATGAAGGACCCGGGCTCGGTTGCCGCCGCTTCTCCGTTGCTCGGGCCTCGGGTCCTCCCGGCGGTCGCGCTTGGGCCCGGGGTGAGTCGCCGGTGGTCACCCCGAGTCCGCGATCCCGTCGATCCGGTGCCACAACTCTCAAGCAGCGCACAGGTGTTGGAGCACCGATTCGTCACGGAAGTCGCGCGCGGATCCGGGTCGCGGCCGGGGTGATGGGGGGCGGGGTGTGACGGCGCGTTTGAGTACGGCGTAAGCTTACGCCGTACTCAAACGTGAACGCCCATGACCCACAGGGGGATGCTCCATGCGCACGATCGCCATCACCATGCCGCTCGTCTGGCTGGCCTGGCTGGTACTGACCGAGTGGGTGCCGCTGTTCCCGCTCAACGACCTGAGAAGCGACAACCGCCGGGAACGCCTCGGCGACGCGGCAGTCAACTACCCGATCCCGCTGCTCATCGCCGGCGGCGTCGCCCTGGACCACCCGGTCTCGCGGATCGCCGCCCTGGTGCTGTGCCTGCTGGTCCTGGTCGGTCACGTGGCCAGCTGGTGGCTGCCGTACGCCGGGATCAGCTCGGCGGCGCAACGGGAGTCCTACGCCCGGGACTACGCCCGCACGCTGAAGGTCCTGCCCACGCAGGGGCGCGCGGTGGTGCCCGACGTCCAGCACATGGTGGTCGGCGTCCTGAGCCTGGCCATGACGGGGAGCACCCTGGCCGTCACGCTGACCGGGTGAGTCTGTCACTCTGAGGACATGAACCAGGCATCACGACCCGGCCGCGGAGGCCGCCCCGCCCAGATCAGTGTCGAGCAGATCACGGCCGCGGCCGTCGACCTGCTCGACCGCGAGGGGCTGGAGGCGCTGACGATGCGACGGATCGGCGCGCACCTCGGGGTGGCCGCGATGTCGCTGTACCGGCACCTCCCCGGTCGTGATGCCATCCTGTCCGCGGTGGTCAACCACCTGTTCGCCACCGCGCTCGCCGATCTGGACGCCGGACCGACCTGGACCGGGGCGCTGACCCGGTTCGCGGTCGCCTACCGCCGCATGCTGCTTGCGCACCCGAACGCGGTGCCACTCCTGGCCACGCACCCGGTCGACCCCGAGACGGCCGTCCCGGTCCTGGCCGTGCTGCTGGAGGGCTTCGCCGCCGCCGGCGTCGACCAGGACGAGGCGCTGATCCGGATCCAGTCCGTCGGGGTCTTCACGCTGGGCCACGCCCTGGCCCAGGTGGGAGCACGCCCGGGGGCCGCCGATGTGGAAGGCGCTGTCGACGCCGTCGCCGATGCCGGCGGCAGCCGCGATGCGGGGCAGGACCCTGAAGCGCTCGACTACTACCAGCGATGGTTCGACGCCGGCCTGCGAGCACTGGTGATCGGCTTCGACCACCGCGGCGCACCTGTGTAGGCGAGCCGCTACGGGGTGGGGTGCCATTTTCGGCACCGGAAATCCGGCAGAGGCTTCGTCGCGCCGAAGAAATGTGGTGCGGAAATCGCCGTTTCGGCCCGGAGCCTGCTACGGTCGTAGAAGTTGCAGTTTTGGTTCCCATGAACTCTGTGTGCGCCTGCTGGTTCCCACCGCAGGCGTATTTTTTTTCCGAGGTCCCGGCGGGTCATCAGTGCGGCGACGGATAGCCCGCGCAGTGCGGGTCTATGGCGCCTTCGAAGGAGAATTGTTATGGCTTTCGGAACCGTGAAGTGGTTCAACGGGGAAAAGGGCTTCGGCTTCATCCAGCAGGAGGACGGCGGCGCTGACGTGTTCGCGCACTACTCGAACATCAATGCCTCGGGCTTCCGCGAGCTGATCGAGGGCCAGAAGGTCGAGTTCGACGTCACCCAGGGCCAGAAGGGCCTTCAGGCGGAGAACATCCGCCCCGTCGCGCTCTGATTCTCCCGCCGTTCGAATTCTTCGACCCGCAGGGAAAACGGGGCCCGTACCGCGCAGGCGGTACGGGCCCCGTCCCTTTTCCCCGGTGCGCCGAGGTCAAGGGCGACTCACGACCGGTGGCCGGGTGGGTCAGGGCTTGGTCGGCAGGACCGAGTAGCAGTACGGGTCGCTCAGGTGGAGGTGGGCCCAGTAGAGCAGGTCGCCGGTCTGGGGGCCGACGACACCGTCGGGGTCGAGGCTCTGGGCAATCTGGTAGGCCTTCAGCACCCGCAGGGTCTCGCCACCGAACTGCCCGTCCACGTCCAGGGCCATCTCGGGGTGGGGCATGCCGGGGCGGTTGGAGGTCCAGTGGTTGAGCGCGAGCTGGACGCAGGTCACGGCCGAGCCGCGGTCGCCGTAGCGGACGTAGCGCGCGCCGGGCTGAGCGCTCGCCGCCGTGGCGCCGACGCCGACCAGCAGGAGAGCGGCGGAGACGGTGGCCGCGCCCCTGCGCAGGGCCGCCTTGGTGTTCAGCTTCATGGTGCGTTTCCCAACTTCTCGTGCTTCACGTGCTTGTCGTGCGGTGTGCGGGCGCCGGATCGCATGACCGACGCGTCGTCAACCGTAGGCGCAGGTAAACCCGTCGAACGCCCGATGGGACGCGGCCGGAGCCGTCCCACAGCTGTCTCACGGCGCTGGTCTGGGCTTTGGGAGGAACGGGACCCGTACTTTGGAGACACTTTGCCGACCCTCGCCGCGAGAGAGCCGGGCTCCAGGCGGTCCGCCGGGCGTTTGGCCGAGTGTCGGACGGGCCGCGATCCGGCAGCAGGCCAGTCGATCGGGTGAATCGGGCGACGGCCGCGCACTGCGCGACGTCCTCGCCCGCCGAGGCATGCGCCACCGCCTCGAACCCGACTGCGTCGAGGCTCTCGAACGGGCGCTCGCCGCCTGCGCACTGGGCTCCGCCGTACCCGCCGGGCGTGTCCGCGACCGCCGGCGGCTGCCCTCGACCGGGCCCGCGCGTGCCCGAAAAGTACCTGTTCGACCCGGGATCGCCCGGAGGTAATCCGCTTGAACGCCGCATTCGAACAGCACCATCATCGGACGCCGCTGACCCGAAACGTCGCGGCCAACTCGCCTGGGAACAAGGCTATTTGCAGCTTTCCTCGGGCCTGGTACGGCGCTTCCGCACGTCCGCACGTCCGCGCACCGCTCTGCCCGCTCCGCCTGCTCTGCCCGCTCTGCGTCTGGAGGATCTGTGGCCCGTCACCCCGCCCCGGAAGCCCACGTGCCGCACGAGGAGGCGCCCGCATGAGCGCCGCGACGACGTCGGCCGAGGCCGCCGACGAGGAACTGCAGTGGCTCGCCGACGGCCGCCGCATCGCGGCGATCGAGGCGATCAGCGTCAGCGCGATGGCCCGCCGCCTGCCGGCGCTCGTCATCCGCGCCTTCCGCCTCGGCTGGCGCATCGACCGCCCCTCCGTCGCGCTGTTCCTGGCCTGCCAGGCCGTGTCCGCCGTGCTCGGCGCGGCCGGCCTGCTCGCGACCACCGGCACGATCTCGGCGCTGTTCGGCCCGGGCCAGGTCGGTGACAAGCTCGCCCATGCCGCGCCGTCGATCCTCCTGATCGCGACGGCGGCCGGCGCCCGTTCGCTGCTCGGCATCACCATCCAGACCATCACCGTCCACCTGTCGCCGCGCATCTCCCGGGAGGCGGAGGCCGCGGTGCTGCGGGCCACGGTCGCCGCCGAGCTGACCGCCTACGACCACGCGGGCTACAACGACGAACTGGAGGCCGCCGACCGCGGCGCCGAGGTGTGCGTCGACATCGTCGGGGAGGCGCAGAACCTGCTCGCCTCCCTCGCGTCCCTCATCGGTGCGGCCGGTGTGCTGACCGTGCTCCACCCGGCGCTCCTCCCCCTGCTGGTGCTGGCCGCGCTGCCCCAGGGGATCGCCTCGGTGCACGCCGCCCGCGTGCAGTTCCTGGCCAACCGGGCGGCGATCGGCGACCGCCGGATCATGGCGAACCTGCGCTGGTACATCCACCTCAAGCGCAATGCCGACCAGGTCCGCTCCGACACCATGGGCGGCTTCCTGCTCGACAAGTACGAGCAGGTCGGCCGGCGACTCGACGCCACGTCGCGGCGGGCGGCGATGCAGAGCGCCCGGGTGTCGGTGATCGGGGCCGCCGCGTCCGGCCTCGGCACCGCGCTGGTGTGGGCGGCGATGCTGTGGCTGGTCAGCACGGGCCGGATGAGCCTGCCGCGCGGCGGCGCGGCGGTGTTCGCGCTCGGCGCGGTCAGCACGAGCCTGCGCGGCATCGTCGGCTACGGCGCGGACCTGTTCCGCACCGGCATGTACCTGGACGACTGGTCGAGCTTCCTGGACACCGCCGGCGGCCACCGGCCGAAACGCGGCACCGGAACACCGGCGGCGCCGGACCGGATCACGGTGGAAGACCTCGGCTACGCCTACCCCGCCTCCGAGCGCAAGGCACTGGACGGGGTGAGCCTGCACGTCGACCGCGGTGAGATCCTCGCCCTGGTCGGCGAGAACGGCTCCGGCAAGACCACACTCTCGAAACTCCTGGCAGGGCTCTACCTGCCCGACAGCGGATCCGTACGGTGGGACGGCCGCGACACCCGCGACTTCGATCCCCACGCCCTGTGGAGCCAGGTCGCCGTCGTGCCCCAGGACTACGCGCGCTGGCCGCTGACCTGCCGGGAGAACATCACGCTGGGCCAGCCGGCCCGCGACGGCGATGAGGCGGTGATGCGCGCCGCCGAAGCCTCCGGGGCGGCCGACGTCGTCGCCAAGCTCCGCCGCGGACTGTCCACCCTGCTGGCGGTGGAGTGGATGGGCGGCGAGGAGCTGTCCGGCGGCCAGTGGCAACGCCTGGCCATCGCCCGGGCCTTCCACCGCGAGGCCGGGCTGCTCGTCCTGGACGAGCCCACCGCGGCGCTGGACCCGCGGGCCGAGCACCGGATCTTCCGGAACCTGCGCGCCGTCGCGAGGGAGCGGGCGGTCGTCCTGGTCACGCACCGGCTCACCAACGTGGCCGTCGCCGACCGGATCGTCGTCCTGGAGGACGGCAAGGTCCTCCAGGAGGGCACGTTCGCCGCGCTGGTGGCCGACGAGGGCGGCCGGTTCAGGGAGTTGTGGGACCTGCAGAACGAGCGCACCGGCGTCCCCGCCCAGCGGAACCCGGCCGCCGAGGAGCACGAGGAGGCCGGCCCGTGACCGCCTCCCACGTGCGACCCGGCAGGCCACGGTGTTTCTCGTGAGCCCTGATCCGCGGGCTGGGCCCGCCGCCGGTGCCAGGCGTGCGCTACCGGATCCTCAGGAAAGGGTCGCCGTAGAGGACGTACAGCAGGCCGAGTGGATTGCTGCGGTCGGTGAACAGCCGCCGCCGGGCGAGCACGACGGCCTCGCCGAGCGGTTTCTGGTCGAGGAGGGCCTCGTAGAGGCGTACGGAGAAAGCGACGGCGACTTCCTCTGGGACATCCGTTTCGGTGCCGATGAAGCCGCGGTGCCGGTTCCTGAGGAACCAGTGCGGAAAGGACCGGCGGGTCGTCTTGTCGATTTTCGCAGACCCGCAGGCATTGGCGATGACCAGCGAACGGGCCCCGCCAAGGGGCCCCCGCTGCTGCGCTCGTTGCCGGAATCCCTGTCGGATCCTGCCGAGTGAGATCCTGCGTTCGTGATCGCCCGAGCCACCGAGGATCAGGGTGAAACCCTCGTCCGTCCGGTTGTCGGTCGTGCAGTGGCAGGAGAAGTGCTGGATCTGGACTGGCGAGGAGCGCGAGCCGCCGTCAAGGGCTGTGCCGGGGTCGTAGAGGGCGTCCACCAGGCGTTCCACGACGGTTTCGAGCGGGATCCCGGGCCCGGGCCAGGGGCCCTCGATGTCGACTCCGTCGTGCCCTTCCAGGGATTCCGTGTCGGCCTCCGTGTGAACTCCGCTGTGGCTCAGCAGTTGTACGGGTAGTCGCGGGCTTGCCCGGAGGTCTTCCACCTCGGCGGTTTCACCCCTGGTGCGGCGGACCACCGCACCGAACCCCAGGAATCGCCGCAGGGTGTCCTCGGCCTCGGCGTAGTTGACGAAGGCCGGTACGGGCCTGGCATCGAAGAGTGGGAGCAGTTCGAACGGAAAGTCCTCGTCGTGGCCTCGGATCTCGATCAGCGGGATCACATCGGTCGGCACCTGCCATTGCGGCCAGGCGCTGACGAGCCGTGTTCTGACCTCGTCGAGGAGTCCGACGTTGTCGTCGACCAGCAAGTAGGCGATCTGCCCCATCGCGTCGTCGAGCTGAGCTATCCCCCGGCTCAGTTCGGCGAGCGTGGGGGTCGGGTAGCTGAGCCCCTCCCGGAACCGCGCGAGGATGAAGTCGACCTTCTCCCGGGCTGCGGTCAGACGGGCGCGGGGGCCCAGGTCGAGGTCGCAACCGCCGATCGTGAGGACGACGTTTCTGCGGGTGGACTCCATGTCGAACACGGCGAGCGGTCGGCTGGAGATCATGACCGCTGATCCATGGCGACCAGGGTGATCACAAGATTCTGGATGGTCCGGCCGTGCTGGGTGACACGGACCCACAGCCACGCCGACTCCGCCACGGTGTGGCCGACCCCGACCGGGAAGCGAACCTTGTCGTCACTGTCCGGCCGCACCACGATGCTCCGCTCGCCCTGGCGGAGCGCGGGGACGTTGCTGTCGACGGACACCCCGAACTCGACCGTGTGACGGTCGTTGCCCCCGCGGATGCGTACGGGGGCGGTAGTGGCGTCCGCGGTCGGGAGGTGACCGACGGCGACGACCAGCTCGTACGGCCGATCGCGGTCAAGGAGCGCTCGGAGGGTGTCGTCGATCTCCACCGGGACCACCCCGTCCCGCACCAGCATGACCGACAGGTGACCGTCGAAGTTGTCCAGTTCCGGTCCGGCCAGGGTCCGTTGGAGGGTCCGCTCCACCGCGGGTTCGAGTGTGTCGGACAGCCCGCGCTCCACGCCACCCAGGACCGACGCGGTCACGGCCTCGGGGAGCTCGCGGCCGAGACCGTCGATGGTTTCGGCCAGGGCGGCGCTCCACTCCGCTCCGGGCTCACTGCGAGTCGTCGTTCCGCAATAGCGCTGGAACCGCGCCTCCGCGGGTCCACCCGCCAGGGCGGCGGAGAGTGCGGAGAAGAGCGCGCGCTCGTCCTCGGGACTCCTGGGCCGCCGCCAGCCGAGGGCGTCGAGCATCGGGAGGCGCTTTAGGTCGACCACGGCCTCCACCAACCGGCCGTGGGCGACCGTGCGCACGACGGCTTGGCGGTAGGACGTGCGGAAGAAGGCCAGCGTTCCCAGGACCGCCACGAGGAGAACCACCGACAAGAGCCCCCGGGCCAGTGACGCGGAGATCGTCAGCACCAGTCCCACGGCTGCCAGGAGCCAACCGGCGGCCAGTGCGGTTGTCGTGTCCGCTCGCCGCTGCGCGTCGGCTAGCCGGCGCTGCTCGGCCTCCGACGGCAGTGCGGCGATGCGGGGCCAGGCCAGGCCCAGGTCCAGCCCGTAGCGGCGGTGTACGCGATCGGCCACGGCGGCCTCGGCGTTGCCGAGCGCTGTCGGTAGCAGTTCGCCTGACAGTGGAAAGCTGAGGGCAGCGGTACCTGCGACTGGGATTCTGGTCGTCAGGAACTCATTGAGCGCTCGTCTAAGGTCCTCTTCGAGGAACGACATGTTGACGCGGTGACTCGCTCCCTCTCCCAGCCCGCCCGGCGTCTCGGCCAAATGGTCGACGACGTCCCTGGCGACACGGTACGGAACCCATTCAAGCTTCGCCCAGTCGGGCGGCCATTCGTGAAGGATCCCTGAAGCTCGGGCGAAGTGTGAGGCCAGCCGCTCTCTCGGAAGGGCGGGCGGGCGCAGACCGTTCGCCTGCAGGATTTCGACAATCACCGCAAAGGCTTCGTCGGCAAGTGCAGTGGGCGATGCGATGTGGACGGGGACCCAGTTGCGGCGGATGATCCGGTCGCGATCCCGCCGCTGCTGGCGGGTGGCCCGCCAGGCGAGTCGGTCCGGCCACCACCTCCCCCGCAACAGACCGATGGCGAGGCGCAGGCAGGGATGGGTGCCCAGGAGAAGGAGCGCGATCAAGGCCAGCCACGCCGCCGCTGAGCGGGCATCCGACTGGCTGCCGGACAAGGCAGTCGAGGAAACGAGGTCGTACCCGCTTCCCCAGAGATAGGCACCGGTCGCGAGCGTCACGACCAGGATGGGCCCCAGTCCCCAGCTCACGGAACGGATCTCGCGGGTGGAGGTGGGGGTGGGCCATGGTCCCCGTTCGTCCATCGTCAGGGCCTCTCGTCCGTGCCGACGACGGACACGGTCCCCAGGCGCTGGGGCGGCACGGTCGTGAAGACGACCGTCCGGGCCGGGCAATTGGGTGTCGGCAGCGTGATCACGGTCGGGGCGGAGGCGCTGCCGCCGGTTCGCAGGGCCTGGAGCGAACGCGCGGTGCAGCCCAGCGCATTCTGCCCGGCCTCGTCCAGGGTCAAGGTCACCAGGGCGGGAAGCTGCACGGTCTCCTTGGGCTCGGGTGCCAGCCCGAGCAACGTCACCCCTGCGGCGATCGCGGCCACCGAGGCGATCGCTGCTATCAGGGCCTGGTGGTACCGGCTGCCCACCTCGTCGGTCGCCTTCAGCCGGTAGGCGTCACGCCGGATGCTGTCCCGCGCTGACACCTGGTTCGTGAGCACGGTCAGCCAGACGGCGTCGGCGTCGGCTTTCCGTGCCTGTTCCGTGGCCAGGGTCCGCTTGAGGACGGCGTCGGCGCGGGCCTTGTCGGCGCCCTGCCGGTGGGCCCTGCCAGTGGCCGCCGCTCCGGTCGCCGCTGCCGCGGCCTCCGCGTGCTGGGCGTCCGATTCGGCGGCCGTGGCCGCGCTGCGGGACTCCGCGGCCTCGACCTCCTTATCGGCGAGGTTGTTGCGCAGCAGATTCAAATCGCGGTCCAGCTCCGCGAACGTCGCGTAGGGCTGACCAGGGATCCGCTTCACATCGAGCGTGCGGATATCGGCGTCCTCAAGGGGGACGGGCGCGAGCACGCGCGCGAATCCGAGGACCCCGACGAGGGCGCCGATCGCGGCCAGCGCCACGCCGAGCGTGAGCTTGAGCGGATCGAACCCGGCGTCGCCCGGCGCGCGGACCACGGACGCGAGAACGGCCAGACTCGGAATGGCACCCAGCGATGAGGCGATCCAACGGGCGGTGGTACGCGTGCCCTCGGCGGCGGCGACCGCCTCGTCCACGAACACGGGCGGCGAGGGAACGGGGGTGGCCTGAGCGGGGCGAGGTGTCGCGTCGGCCATCTGTCAGACCAGCTCGACCGTGATGGGATCCGGTGGTGGCCCTTCGATGTCCAGCAGGTCGAGCAGCCTGAGGAGCGTGGGCTGGAATCCGACGACCTCCACCACCGCCGCATCGGGCGCCGACTGGGTGGCAGCCTTCAGGTACTGGTGGAAGGCGTCCAGGGAAACGACGTCCTGGTTCTCCATGGCCGAGGACCCGACAATGACCTCATCCGCGCGAACCGCTACCAGGGGGATGCCGCGGCACCGAACGAGGACCCGCCGTCCCTTCGGCCAGCGCACCTCCAGATTGAGTGTGAGCGGCATGACCCACCAGACCTTTCGTGCTCCGGTGCTCCCGTGCCGGCTCCCCCTTCCGACAGCTTGGTTCTAGCAGAGGCACGGGGGCGACGCCTCGCGAGCGCGGCGTTCAGGTGGCCCGCCGAGCCCCGCTCCGCCGAGCCCGAGTGCGTGCGGGTGCTCGGGCGTCAGCGGGGGGCGAGGGAGCGGGCGATGGCACGGGCGATCGGTTGGCCGGTGTGGGACTCGAAGTAGGTGAAGGCCGGGCTGGGGTTGACCTCGAAGCAGTAGACGTCGCCGTCGTCGGTGAGCATCAGGTCGATGCCGGCCAGGGCCAGGCCGAGGTCCTCGGCCAGGTGCAGGCACCGGTCGGCCAGGGCGTCGGGTGGCTGCCAGGGGGAGAGTTCGGCGCGGCCGCCATCGTGGTGGGCGTAGCGGTAGTCCACCCGATCGGTGGTGATGCGGGTGGCGAACACCTCGGCGGCCACGGTGTGCACGCGGATGTCGGTGCCGCGGACGCGCTGCTGGAACTGGACCGGGCAGGAGCGGATGAGGGGCAGTCGGCCGATGGCCGCCCGGTCGAGGGCGTGGACGACGGACCGCTGGCAGCTGATCGACTTGTAGACCAGCTCGCCGTGGCGCGCCCTGAAGTCGTGGACCAGCTCGGGGTCGTTGGTGACCAGGGTCTCCGGCACCCGGAAGCCGGCCCGGCGGATCAGTTGGGCCTGGTGGGGTTTGGAGACGTTCGAGGCCGATGCGGCCGCCCGGTTCATCACACGGCCGGGAGCGACTTCGATCCAGGTGCTCAACGCGTCGTGCCAGGCCTGGCACCGGCGCAGGACGTCCTCGTCCGCGTGGAGGGCTTCGGGCAGCCGGCGCCAGTCCATCAGCCGGGCGTAGATGCCGGTGACCTCGGCGCAGTCGACGGGTCCGCCGTCCGTCGTCAGCCGTCCCCGGACGCCCACGCCGGTGGCCTCCAGCTCGAACGGCAGCTCCAGGAAGTGCCGTTGGTGGAGCACGGTGTAGGGCAGGCCCAGGTCGTCGAGTTCGGTGGTGACCCGGGCGATCGGCGACTCGCTCGCGATGCCGCAGACGGCGATCATCGGGCCGCCTCGGGAAGGCCGGTGAGATGGTCGAGCAGGCGGTCGAGGAACGGGTCGCCGCCGGAGCGGAGGTCGGGCAGCGGGCTCGCGCCGCGGAAGACCAGCCGGTGCCCGCCGTCCCGGTGCAGGTCGAGCCCGAGCAGGTCGGTGCCGGCGAGCCGTGCGAGGCGTACGCAGGCCTCCGCGTCTTCCCCGTCCTCAGCGTCCTCCTCCTGCTTGGCCGAGGGCGGGCCGAAGACGTGCTCGCCGAGCACCAGGACACCGTCGGAACCGGTCGGGTCGCCGTCCGGCTCACGGTCGGGGCTGCTGGAGATCCGCGCCGGCGGCACCGGCAGCCCCGCCCTCGCCGCGAGTACCGTCCACTCCGCCGCCGAGCGCCAGGCTCCGCACAGGCCGGTCGCACAGGGCCGGTTGACCGCGACGGGAGCGAGGCAGGTGAGCAGGCTGAGCAGGAGCGCGCTCAACTCCTCCTGGGCGTACCGGGCATCGGTGTGCGTGTCGAACGGCAGGAGCCCGAAGGGCGCGGCGGCCACCCGGTTGAGCACGCCCGAGACCTCCCGGCTGTCGAGGAGACGGCCGTCCGGCAGGACGACCTCGAAGCTCGCGCCGTGCCGGCCGACGCGGTGCACCGACCGGGTGGAGCCGAGCAGGGCCTGCGGGGAGAGCAGTTCCAGCGGCTCCAGTCCGCGTTTGCGCAGTCCCTCGTGGGCCCAGAGCGCCGCCCGGTCGGCGGGGTCGCAGAGCACCAGCCACATGCGGGCCTACCTCCTGCCCGGGCCGGTCTCGGGGTCCTCGTTCCCGAGGGCGCTGTCCGCGAGGTCGGGCCGCTGGTCGGCGGGGATGAAGTGTTCGGATCCCTGACCGGACCCTGCGCCGAACCCCCGACCGGGTGGCGCCGGCACGTGCGTCTCCAGCTCCTTGCCGACGTGGTCCTTGTGCTCCTTGTCCTTGACGTCCTTCTCCTTGTCCTTGAACTCCTTCCCCTCCTTCCCCACCTTCTTCTGCTCGCGCGTGAGCTGGAGGGTCTTCTCCCCGGCCACGGTGTCGTTGCAGTCCAGGGTGAAGTGCGCGGTCTGGGAGGGTACGGCGAACTGGCCGCCGGAGGCGATCCTGATCACGATCTGGCCGCAGGTGTTGGTGGGCAGGCCGGCGGGGAAGCTGTGCAGGACGAATCCGGCGCCCATGTCCATGTCGGCCGACCCGCCGAAAGTCAGGGTGCCCGGCCCGATGTTCGCGACCGGCACCACCTGGTCGGCCGTCGTCTCCAGGACGTTCACGTCCAGCGAGGTGGCCATCTGGATCCGGGGCTGCCGGCCTTCCGCGTCGGACGGGGCCGAGGTCCAGACGAAGCCGAGCTCCTGCGGGTCGTTGTTGGTGATCCGGAGGTTCCAGGCGGCGACGCCGGGGTCGTCGATCTCCAGCTGTACCGTGAAGACGTCGGTGGCGTCCCGGGTCCAGGACGCGGTCGCGACGGTCTTGCCGGTCTCGTCGGGGACGGCCGCCTTGGCGGGTTGCTGCGGCACGGCCGTGATCAGCCCCTGGCCGGCCCGGAGTTCGATGTCCGGCGCCCTGCCGCGCAGTGGCTGGCAGCTCGGTCCGACGGCCACCACCTGCAGGAACCAGGGGGACACCGTCGGATCCACGTCGAAGGCGACCAGGCCGGTGGTGGCCTGCTTCGCGAGCCTGATCTGGCCGATGCCGGGAAACATCTGGAATACCACCGTGATCGCCTTCTCTGGCTGTCGGGCTCTGTGATTGTGGGGCTGTGTGTTGTCGGGCGTGCTCGCTGTCGGGTCGGGGCCCCTGGCGCGCTCACCAGGTGCCGAGCGGAACGATGTCGAGGAACACCGGTCGTCCCGTCCCGTCGCCGCTCGCCGGGACGGGCTGGGTCTCGAACTCCCGGACGACCAGGCGCTGGGGCCGTGTCCCGGTGTCGGGGATGCTGATGGCGGCCGTGTGGCCGAGGACGGCGGTGGTCGTGAGGACGGTGGACCAGCCCGCGATGTCGGCCGTCGCCGGCACGCCGGCGTCCAGGACCTGGAGTTCGGTCCGGATGGCGTTCCCCGCGCCACCGGGGCCGAGGCCGTCCAGGACCACGGTCACCTGCCCCGGGCTCCGGGTGACCGTCAGCCGCCGGTCGGGCGGCAGTTGGACGGGATCGGTCAGGGCCACCTGCGACACGGCCGGCACGTCGGTGACGGTGTGCGGCTGGTAGCGGGCCAGGGCGAGCCGGACGAACGGGAAGTAGGACGAGGAGACCACCGGTGCCAGGTCGAGGTCGGCGTACCAGCGGTCCGCCTGGTCGTCGAACTCGACCTGGTACAGCCCGGCGTCCAGCAGTCGCTGCAGTTCGGGGAGCGTCACCTGCGCCCACTGCGGTGCGTTGACCTGGGCGCGGGTGAGCGTGCCGGGCGGCGCCCCGGTGGTGCGGATCGGGTCGCGTCCGGCGACCCCGACGTAGCGCAGGGCCTCGGCGGGGGCCGGCGCGGTGGGGTAGGCGAGCAGGGCCAGCACCTCGTCGTCGCCCGTCACGAACCAGGGGCGTTCGAGGTAGACCCGTAGGCCGCCGCCGCGGCGCAGCCGGGTGAGCGAGCGCTGTCCGTCGACCGTCCGGGTCCAGCGGAACGTCGGCATGCCGTAGAGGAGTCGGGGGGCGGGGGGCCGGGCCGAGCTCGGCACGTCGGTGTCCGCGAGCGCTCCGGTGGCGAGGCAGGCGCCGGGGTCGGCGGCGAGCGCGCGCCCGAAGCAGTCCTCGAAGCGCGACACGGCCGTGACGGTGTAGCTCACCCGGCGGTGGCGGGTGTCGCCGAACTCCTGGCGGATCAGCGGGAGCGCGTCCTTCGGCGGCAGGTGCTGGACCTCGTACGAGCCGACGTGCGCCGTCCGCTTGTGCACGGCGGGCGGGGTGGGCGGCGTGTCGTCGTGGTCGGACCACTCGGCGTGGAGGTCGATCCGCCCGGTACTGGGGATGTCGATCGCGAGGCCGTCCGTGCCGAGGACGGCGTCGTTGTCGCCGGGCTTGCGCTGGACGGTCAGCTGCCCGCCCGGGTCGGTCAGCGGCCGCTGCACCGCGTGGACCATGGTGACCGTCCGCGGCGGGGTGATCAGGCGGTTCTTCCCGTGGACGACGTCCTGGAAGGTCGCCGGGTTCTGCGGGTCGACGCCCAGCCAGAGCGCGATGCCGAGGTAGTCGACGTGCTCGTACGGCATGCAGGACGGGATGTCGAAGGTCACCTGTTCCGCGGGGCCGAGCCCGACCGAGAGGTGGCGGCGGTCCAGGTTCCGCACCGTGCAGCCGCTCGCGGCGGCCTCCAGCTTCACGGTCGCGGTCTGGCGGTCGGGCCAGTCGCCCTGCCAGACGGCGAGCACCGACCGGTCGGACGGGACGATCGGCCCGGGCTGCCCGTTGGGGCCCGTCGGCCGGGGCCGCGCGTTCATGGCGATGAAGGCCCCGCTCGGGTCGGCCAGCCAGGGCAGTACCGCGTCCGTCTCGGGGAGGGTGACGTACGGTGACGGAGCGCCGGATGCCGGGTCGGTGCCGACGGTCTGCGCTCCCGGCACGTCGGTGAGCTCGCGGTCCGCCCGCTTGGCGGTCTCGAAGAGCCGGGCCACGTCGGCGGCGGACGCGGTGGGGCCGAGGGCCTGGTCGAAGGCGCCCTCGTACTGCAGGGCCAGGGCGAGCGAGCACTTCGGGGGCAGGAGGTGACGCAGGTCGTGGGCGCGGTACCCGTGGTGGGCGGCGTAGTCGGCCACCGACACGCCGCGGTCGCTGCGGATGACCATGCGGTCCTGGCCGTCGCCGTCGTCGAACGCCCGGGTGGGCACGAGTTCCGGCGGTGGCAGCGGCTCGAAGCGCCGGTAGACGAGATCGTCGCTCTGCTCCTCGACGGTGCCGACCTCCTCGGCGCGCAGGCCGCCCCCGGCCAGGTCGGCGAGCCTGACCCGCAGCCGGTAGGCGCGGCCGAAGCGCAGCCGCGGCAGCGAGCCGAGGTCGCACGCCACGGTCGCGTCGAGGGCCGGGGTGACGGCCACCGGCTGGGTGTCCCCGGTGGTCACGATCCGCTCGGGCCGCTGGGCCACCAGGCTCCAGCCGTCCCAGCGGGCCACCGTCTGGTGGAGGTACAGCACGTCGGCCGGGCCGACGCCGGTGGCCGCCCCGCCGGGCCTGAGGTACCCCTCGTCCGGCAGCCCGGCCGTTGTGGCCGGCCCGAGCGGCACGCCGCCGACGGTGTAGTGCACCCGGCGGCGGCACAGCGAGTGCCACGTCCTGCTGGTGCCGTCGTACACGTCGAGCCGGTAGCCGCCCAGGAGGGAGTCCGCCGGCAGGGCGGACGCGAGCAGGCCGGAGGGCGTCGCGCGCTGCCGTGCCCGCTGGAGCTGCTTGCCGTGCTCCGTCTCCCGGCTCCGGTCGACGAGCGCGAACCCCATCGAGTGCAGGGCGGGCAGCGCGCCGGGCGGGGTGGGGTCGGCGACGGACGGCGTCGCGGACGCCGCGTCCGAGCGGGCGGCGCTCACCAGGCGCAGGGCTGCGCCGTCCACGTCGAAGGGCACGACCTCGAAGCGGGCGTTCCCGGCGGGCGCGGCGCCGGTCCCGCCGCTCCCGCCGCCGGTCCCGATGCTGGCTCCGGCCAGGGGGAGCATCCCCTGGCTGAAGCCGGTGGAGGTCGCCCCGTCGACGGAGGCCGGCAGGAAGCGCGTCCCGTTCAGCGTGTACGCCGTGCGCGGCGACAGATCGGTCTGGGCGGCACCGGTCCAGCCCGGCGGCGGGTTCGGGTCCGGGCTCGGCCACCGCGGCACCACCCGCAACTCGGCCGGGGCGGACCCGCCCAGCTGCGAGGCCGCGACGCCGAGGTCCGTCAGCAGGCCGAGCGCGCGCAGCACGACGGGGTGGTCGGCGAGGTGCGCGACGGTGTCGTGGAACTCGCGTTCGGGCGGCGCCGCGAAGCGTTCCGGCGGACTGAACTCAGCCTCGCTGCGCCGGTAGAAGGCGTACGCCCGGGCGAGGGCCGGCCGGTCCTCGGCGGCGCGTGCCGGCCCGGCCCCGGGCGGCAGCAGACCGGTCTGCCACTGGTCGGTGATCTCCCGCAGGGCGGCCCGGAGCCGGGCATCGTTCTCCGGCACGGTTCCCTGGTGCGCGGCGTGGGCCCGGGCGGTGGCGGTGTAGATGCCGCGGACCTCCGCGCCGGCCTCGCCGGTCGGGAACGCCCTGGTGTCCCGTCCGTCGTAGAAGGCGGCCTGGTAGGGCTCGACCAGCATGCCGCCGGCGAACAGCGCCTGCCAGGCGGCGAGTTGCTCGGCGGGCGTGAACCGGACGATCGTCCCGTCCAGCGCCGTGTACGGGACCGGCGACGCCGGGACGGCCGTCCCGGCGCGGAAGACGTCGAAGTGCAGGGCGGCGAACCGCTCCGGCCAGCGCTGCATCCCGAAGTCCGCCACCGTGAGCCGCCCGGCTCCCGGGCCGATCAGACGCGGCGTCAGCAGCACCGAGAACACCGCCGTCGGCTGGGATCCGTCGGCCGCCGGTCTCACCCGGCCGGCCGGGATCACCGTCCAGACGAACTGCCGCTCCAGGCCGGTCGACATGGGCTACTCCCCTGCGAACGCCTGGCAGTACGTCTGCCAGGGGAACGACTGCCCCTGCGGCCCGAGCGCCGCCTCCACCGAGGACGGGTCCGGGCCGGCCGCCAGGGCCGGATCGGCGTGGGCCGCGGCGGCCGCGAGGTGGGAGGAGCCGCCGAAGCTCTTGTGGCACTCCAGCGTCACGGTCTTGGAGAAGAACGTCAGGTCCACCGTGATGACGAGCCTGGCCGAGCCGCTCAGCACGTTGGTCGTGGTCTCGTACGTCAGGCTGAGCGTCAGCTCGATCGAGACGCTGATCAGCCCCAGCACGGAGACGCTGCCGCCGATCCGCAGATAGCCGGTGATCTCGGTGTCGTGGCCGTTCTTGGCGAAGACGACGCCGCCGAAGACGTGCACCTCCGCCGACGCGATGGTGAAGTCCATGACGACGGCGGCCCCGAACTCGATCCCGCCGGTCAGCCGCTGCAGGCCGCTGTCCGGGGCCCCGGCGCCGAGCCCGAGTTCCAGGTACCCGCCGCCGCCGAAGCCGGAGACCGTGACCAGGAACGGCCGTTCCCGGGTGCCGAAGGCGAAGTCCACGGCGATGGGCCGGTTCGTCAGCGACAGCGTGACCGCGATCCGGATGGTGAGGTTCTGCAGACTGAACACCATCAGGCCGGCGGTCGGGACGGCGAGGGTGTACGAGGCCGTGATCGCCGCGGCCGACACGTCGATCCGCGGGCCGCCGCGCCCCGCCTGCGGGATCAGGTCCTGCAGGGTGCGCAGGAACTTCAGCGTCCCGTCGAGCTCGACGTTCGACAGGGTGACGTCGAGGTGCAGGCTCCGGCCGGCATCGGCGGTGAAGACGACGGACGCGAAGGTGAGCGTGACGAGCGCGCCCGGGCCCTTCGCGGGGATCACCAGCTCGAACTTGTCGATCTCCCCGGTCGCGTGCATCTGCGGCTTCCCGCCGACCAGTCGGGCCAGCGCCTCGATGCGCACCGACGACCCGGCGCTCGGGTAGAACGGCGCGACGGCCTTGTCCAGCGGCTGCTGCCAGGTGAGCTTCGCGGACGGGGTGTCGGTCCCCTCGCCCAGCCACAGCAGCTTCGGCTGGTCCTTGACGACGGAGATCAGGTCGCGCAGCGGGACGACGCCGAACAGCGTCGCGTCCGGGGCGAACAGCTTCGCGGGATCCGTCGGGAGCGTGTCACCGACGGCCGGTCCCAGCGTGCGCGAGATCTGCGTCACGGTCATGTCGGGGGCGGCCAGCGACCCCGCGCGGGCCCCGGCGGCACCGAAGTCGAGCGCCCTCGGGGTCACCAGGTCCAGCAGCGCGTCCGCCGGTGGTTGGCCCGGCGGGGTGTTGACGAGCGCCTTCGCGAGCGTCGCGGGCAGTGTCGGAAACGGGCCCAGCAGCTGGCGGGCCGCCGGCAGTCCCACCGTCAGCTGGGTCACCTGCGGGTAGAAGCCCACGCCGCCGGCGGGGTGCCCCGCTCCGAGCCCGCCGAAGGTCATCGACTGCACTTCCTGCACCGCGCCCGGCGCCGCCTGGGTCGGCGACACCATCGCGAGCGGGATCCGGCTGCCGACGCCCGAGACCGGCCGCCCCGGGCCCGCGAAGGCGCCCGTGCCGGCGCCGCCGCCGTAGATCCCGTCGAGGGCCGCGGCGTGCGCGGCGTCGGCCGCCGCGTCCTCGACGAACAGCAGCGGCAGGTGCAGCTCCACCTCCCGCTGCCCCGCGCCGGCCCGGAGGGTGAAGACCACGGGCACACCGCTGCGCCTCGGCCAGAAGCACCTCGGGTCGCCGGGCGCCGAGCCCAGTGGGATCCAGGACGCGTCGTCCAGCTCCGAGGCCTGTCCGGGGTCGATCGCCACCCGCTGGAAGGGGAACCGCCGCTCGTGCCCGCCGCCCGCGCCGATGCCGTAGTCGTCGCGGACGGGCTCGGTGACGATCAGGAAGCTCTGCCGGTGCAGCGCGGCCACGGCGGGATCGGTGCCGTCGAACCGCCGGTCGGTCACCTCCACGTAGACCGCCCGGTGGCCGAACGGGAACAGTGCGCCGGTGGCCGCGACCTTGACGTGGAAGTCCCGGCCCAGCGCGGCGTCGTGGGCCCACTCCAGATGGGGCCAGTGGGCGGAGGCGGAGAACCGGGCACCGTAGGTGCTCAGGATCAGCCGGTCGACCGCCACCGGGACGCCCGGGTTCTGGGCCGCGGCCGCGACGATCTGGTCCAGCCAGGCGTCCAGGGGCGTCCCCAGGTTCGTACCGCCGGGGACGGCGCGGACCGGGCGCGCCGTCAGCCGGCCGTCCGTGTCGTGGACCCGGCTGTGCCAGAGCTCGGTGCCGCCGCCGGCGCCCGTGGCGGGCAGGCTGCGGTGGGTGCAGCGCGGCTGCTGCTGCAGGGCGAGGACGAGGCGCCAGGGGAGTTCGAGCCGGGTCACCTCGTCCCCCGCCGAGGCGGCGGTGGTGACCAGGGGGAGGTGGTCCATCGCGTCGAGCAGACCCTCCACGGTGAGGACGACCGGGTCCGCGCCGACGGCGAAGCACAGGGTGGACGGTCCCGCGAGGTAGCCCTGGGGCGGCAGACCGGACTCCGCCAAGGTCTCGGCCAGGTGCTGCGGCGGCACCTCCACGATCAGGCGTCCGCCGCCCGCGCCCGCGTCGGCCACCAGCTGGACCGTGCCGTCGGGCCGGGTCTGCTCGTGCAGGTGCCGGCTCCGGAGGGTCAGGGTGACGAGGTCGTCCGGGCGCAGCACGGCGTAGCTGCTCGGCGATGCGCTCGGGGCCGCGCTCGGTGTCGTGCTCGGGGCCGCGGTCGGCAGGTCGAGCAGGTGCCAGGCGGACCACGCGGTGTCGAACCGCCGGTGCATGAGGGCGACCCCGGCCCAGACGGCGAGCACGTCGACCCGGCCGCCCCCGGACCCGACGGCGGCCAGTAAGGGGCGGTCGGTGTCGTGGGCGGAGAGGTCGCCGCCGAGGTGCTCCCAGCCGAGCCACGGGTCCAGGGCGGAGTGCCACAGGCCGCGGTCGCCGCCGAGGAAGACGTCGTGCTCCGTCGCGGCGATGCAGGTGAGGGACCGGTCGGGTCCGTCGGGCAGCTCCCCGAGGTCCTCCCAGGTCGGGGCTTCGTCGGTGGGTGGTCCGTCCGTCGGTGGTTCGGTGACCGCGAAGTGGCCGCGGACCAGCCGCCCTTCTCGGGTGTCCGCGACCAGGAGCACTCCCTGCGCGGCCCCCGCCACCGCGGCCACCAGTCCGGAGGCCCGGCCGCCGGTGGGGAGCACGATCGGCCGGCCGGCCGGACGCCAGTGCACGATCTCCCGGTCCGCTGCGTCCGTCCTCAGGAGGAGGCGGATGTCGCCGCTCTCCGTCGCCACGACGGTGAAGCCGGTCGCGGCGAAGCCGCGGGGGAGTACACCGTGGGGGAGCAGGCCGCATGACGTCCACTCCGGCCGCTCCTCGCCCCGGTCCTCGCCGTGCAGGCGCAGGCGTCGGAGGTCGCCGTCGGCGCTGAGGGCGAAGACCTCGACCGCGCCGCCCTCGACCGCCGTCGCGGCCAACCGCCCGAACCCGGGTACGGGCGAGGACCAGGGACTGCCGAGATTGCGCCACGCGCTCCATGTGCCGTCGAACGTCCGGTGCCGCACGACGCCGTTCCGCGCGCCGACGAAGAGGTGCAGGTGGCCGTGCCCCGGGGAACACAGGGCCAGGGCCCGCGCCGACTGATCTCGCATGGGGTGCCCCCAGCATCCGACCGGCGACGGTCGGGGGGTGCCGAACCTTGCGGCAACCGCCGGCCCTCGGTCCTCCCAGACTATTCCCGGTTCGACCACGCATCAATGTCGGTGACTGTGCGTAGGCTCGTCCGGGGGAACAGCCTGGCCTTCCCTGACAGACCGTAGCGGGGTCCAGCGGCCGGCCAGGCTGTGGGTACGGCCGGGGGGCGTGCCCGCCCGTGCCCTGCCCGCCCGTGCCCTTCCCGGATGCGCCGTACGGCCCGTGCCGTGTCGCCCTCGACCGGTGTACCCTCACCCGAGGGAGAAGCGGGGAGTGTTCCCCATTTATTGTGGTCGGGTGGGTCGGGTGGGTCGGGTGGCCGGGGAGAGGAGCGCCATGAGCGGGACGGCACTGGTACTGGGCGGCGGCGGACCGGTCGGCGGTGCGTGGCTGACCGGCGTCCTCGCGGGCCTGGCTGACGGCGGGATCGACCTGACGGCTGCCGACACCGTCATCGGCACCTCGGCGGGAGCCGTCTTCGGCGCCCGCCTCGCGAGCGGCGAACCCGCGCGCGAGCTGTACGAACGTCAACTGGCCGACCTCGACCGGGTCGAGATGGGCGTCACCGCCGCGCAGACCCTGCGCTTCCTCTGGGCGGCCCTCGCCACCCGCAACCCGGACCGCTCCGTCCGGCGTCTCGGACGCGCCGCCCTGAACGCGCGCCCGGCCCCCGCCCACGACCTGCACGACACCGTTCGCACCCTGCTGCGCGAGGCCACCGCCTGGCCCGCGCAGCTGCTGCGGGTCACCGCCGTGGACGCGGAGACCGGCGGCGTCGAGGCCTTCGACGCGGGCTCCGGACTCGACCTCGCGGACGCGGTCGCCGCCAGCTGTGCGGTCCCCCTGGTCTGGCCGCCCGCAGCCGCCCTCGGGCGGCGGTGGATCGACGGCGGCACCCGCTCCACCGGCAACCTTCAACTGGCCGCCGGACACCGGCAGGTGCTGGCCGTCTCGCCCGTGCCCACCGCCGTCGGGCCGCACCCCAGTGCCCGACAGCAGGCAGCGGAGCTCCGCGCCGCCGGCACCCACGTCACCCTGATCACCCCGGATGCCGACGCCCGCCGGGCGATGGGACGCAACCTGACGGCCAACGCCCGCCGCCCGGCCGCCGCCCGGGCCGGGCACCGGCAAGGCGCGGCCCTCGCCGCCTCGGTCGCCCGCACCTGGCCGGTGCAGCGCACGGCCGGAGGGTGAGCGGAAGCGGGCCGTAGCCGCCCGGTCGTCACCGACCGCCGTCGTCACCGGCCGCCGTCGTCACCGGCCGCCGTCGGTGCCGGACGCCGAAGCAGGCCCTCCCTGCCCCTGGGCAAGCGCTCGGTGCTGCCCTACCGTCGGCGGTATGACGCGTTCCCTGCTGCACCAGCGCTGGCCGGAGCTGACCGAGTCGCTGCCGTACCTCCCGCTGGGCGACGCGCCGACGCCGGTGCGCCCGTTGGCCGGGCTCGGTAGCCGGTCCGCGGTGTGGCTGAAGGACGAGAGCGGCTACGGGCACGGCGGTTGGGGCGGGAACAAGGTCCGCAAGCTGGAGTGGCTGCTGCCCGAGGCCCGCCGTCGGGGAGCCCGGACGATCCTCACCGTCGGCGGGATCGGCACCAACTGGGGCCTCGCAGCCGCCCTCTACGCCCGTGAGCTGGGTCTCGACGTCGCCCTCGGACTGATCGACCATCCGGTCGACGACCACGTCCGTGCGCAGCTCCGACGGCTGCGCGCCAGCGGCGCGACACTGCACTTCCTGCACAGCAGGACCCGGCTGATCCTCGCCGCACCGTGGCTGTTCGTCCGGCACGCGCACGGTTTCACCCCGCCCTTCTTCCTTCCGGCGGGCGGGTCCTCGCCGCTCGGGGCGCTCGGGTACGTCGAGTGCGCGCTCGAACTGGCAGGGCAGGTGGCGGACGGCCTGCTGCCGGAGCCCGGGTGGATCGTGACGGCGGTCGGCTCGGGCGGTACCGCGGCCGGTCTGGCGCTGGGGTTGCGGCTGGCCGGTCTGCGCACCCGGGTGCTGGGCGTCGTGGTCAACGACACCCTCCGGCTGGACGGGCCGACGCTCACCGGTCTGGCGCGCAAGTCGCTGGCGCTGCTCCGGGATCGGGGTGCCCGCCTGCCGCGGGTGGAGCCCGGCCCGTCGGACGTGGTCGCGGAGTACGGCTGGCTCGGCGACGGCTACGCGCACCCCACCGCACCGGGGGCGGCGGCGCTCGACCGGGCGGCGTCCGGGGCGGGCCTGGAACTGGAGCAGACGTACACCGCCAAGGCGCTGGCGGCGCTCCTGGAACTGGACGCCGCCGGGCGGTTCGGCGGGGAGCCCGTGGTCTTCCTCAACACCTTCGGTCCCAGGTAGCCACGCGCCACGCGCCGTCCGTCGCCCGCCGTCCTCGGGCGGGCGAACGGTCGGCACAACGCGGACGAGGCCCGGCACCCGTGGGGGCACCGGACCTCGTCCGACTGTGGAGCGCCAGGCCCGGGTTGCACGGACTCTTCCTACTGAAAGTAGGACGTGCTCTGGTAGCACCGCTGACGCCTGACGAGGAAGGATCTCCCTCGCGACGAGAAGAACATTAGCAGGTCATCGGCCTTTCGAACGACCGCGACCGCTACCGCCCGCAGGCCGAGCGCCGCCGCAGCTCCCACCGTCCGCCGCGAGAGCGGTGGGAGCGGTGGGAGCTGCGAGAGCCGTGCGGCGTCCGCAGGACACCCGGGGCCTGACTCCGGGTGTGCCGGTGATCTGTCAGACGGCCGGGAGCCGCGGGGTGCGCGGCGGCTCGGTGCGGCGGTGCCCGGTCGCGTGGAAGGCGGCGGCGAGCCGGAGGAGCACGTTGTCGTCGTAGGCGCGTCCGGCGAAGGTCAGTCCGACGGGCATGCCAGTGTCGGTCATGGTGCCCATGGGCACGGTCACGGTCGGGATGCCGAGGTGGCGCGGCACGAGGTTGCCGTTCGCGACCCAGACGCCGTTGCGCCAGCCGAGCTCGGCGGAGGCCTCGTTCACGTCCGTGTCGGCCGGACCGACGTCGGCGACCGCGGGGAACACCACGGCGTCCAGGCGCAGTTCGTCCATCCACGACTCCAGGTCGACCCGGCGGGTCTCCTCCAGCCCGCGCAGACCGTCCCTCAGGTGCGGGATCTCGGTGAACGACGCGTACGGGTGCTCGCGCACGAGGCGCGGGTAGTCGGCGAGCACGTCGTCGAAGCCGGCGTAGCGGTCCGGGAGTTCGCCGGGGTGCTTGGGCCAGATCCGTGCGCCGTCGACGTCGGCGAGGCTCGCGAGCGCGGGGTCCCCGTTGGCGCGCAGGAAGTCGTCCCAGGACCAAGCCGACAGGTCGAGGTACTCATGGGCGAGGAACTCGCGGCTGACGAGGCCCCGGGTGAGGAGGGAGGGCGCGCCGGGGCGGTCGGATTCGTAGTTGGTCACGACGGGGAAGTCGACCTCGACAACCTCGGCCCCGGCGGCCTCCAGGTCGCGGCGGGCGGCCTCCCACAGGTCGATGACCGAGGCGCGCGTGTCGATCCGCTGCCCGGTCGATCCGCCGATGCCGCCGTCGGGGTTGGTGCCGGCGTCGGGGTCGGCGTTGATGTACATCCGGGGGACGCCGACGCGCTTTCCGGCGAGCGTGGAGCGGGCCTCTGCCGCGTCCGCGGGGGCCAGCGCAGGGTACGACGCAGGGCGCACCCGGGACGGCGCGGGGATCGGCACCCAGGGCTGGGCGCGCCACAGGTCGCCGCGGGTGTCCGGGTCGTCGGCGACGATGACGTCGAGCAGTTCGAACAGGTCGGCCATGGTGCGGGTGTGCGGGACGACGA
>NZ_JBEORY010000028.1:0-96796 GCF_040302665.1 Kitasatospora sp. NPDC097691
TCGGCGTGGATGCGGTCGTCGCGGCGCATCAGGACGGACTCGGTGAGCTCCAGCACGAGGGTGTGCGGGTCGATGCCCGAGGTGGCGATGGCCTGGCGGACGACGTCGACGAACCCGGCGTCGCGGAACTGCCGGGCGGAGACGTTGACGTTGACCCGCAACGAGGGACGGCCGGCCCCGGTGCGGGTGGTGGAGCTCACGGCGTGCCAGGCGGCGGCCTCCTGGGCGGCCCGGTCCAGGACCCAGGCGCCGAGCGGGACGATCTGTCCGCTCTCCTCGGCGAGGGCGATGAACTCGTCGGGCAGCACCATGCCGCGCCGGTCGTGCGGCCAGCGGACCAGGGCCTCGAAGGCCACCAGGTCACCGGTGCGCAGGTCGACGATCGGCTGGTAGTACAGCTGGAACGCCGATTCCGCGATCGCGGAGTCGAGGTGCTCGTTCAGCTCGTGCCGCTCCACCAGCCCGGCCTGCAGGGCCGGCCGGTAGTGGCACCACTGGCGGCGGCCGGCCGCCTTGGCCGAGTAGAGCGCGAGATCGGCGTGGGTGAGCAGTTCGGCGGAGTCGACGCTGTCCTCGGTGGTCGCCACGCCGATGCTGGCGCTGACCCGGACCGCGCCCGCCCTGAGCTTGAACGGCTCGTTGAAGACCTCCAGCACGCCGGCCGCGATGGTGTCCACGTCGGCCGGGGCCAGCGCGTCCTCGACCAGCACGGCGAACTCGTCGCCGCCGAGCCGCGCGGCGGTGTCGGAGGAGCGCAGCGCGGTGGAGATCCGCAGTGAGACCGCGACCAGAAGTTCGTCGCCGACCGCGTGCCCCTGGGTGTCGTTGACCACCTTGAAGTCGTCCAGGTCGAGGAAGAGCACCCCGGTGACGGACCCGCTGCGCTCGCCGCGCGACAGCGCGTGGCCGACCCGGTCCTGGAACAGCACCCGGTTGGCGAGGCCGGTGAGGGAGTCGTGGAAGGCCCGGTGGGTCAGCTCTCGCTCCATCTGCCGCTGCTCGGTGACGTCGCGCAGGGTGAGCACCAGGGCGCCGACGGTCGGGTCCGCACGCAGGTCGTCGAAGCGGACCTCGGCCTCGATCGGGGTGCGGTCCTGGCGCAGCAGCCGCCAGTGCTCGCGGGGCTGCTCGCCGGCGGCCGGGGACGCGGCGTCGCGCATCCGGGCGAGCGCCTTGCCGACCGCCCGGATGTCCTCGGGCGGGACGAGCTCGGTGAGGTGGGTGCCCTCCACCGCGGGGTGGCCCAGCACGGACGCGGCGGAGGGGGATGCGTAGCGCACGCCGTCGTCGGCGTCGAGGATCAGGATGACGTCGCTGGCGTTCTGGACGAGCGTGCGGAAGTACAGCTCGCTGTTGCGACGGTTGACCTCCCTGCTCAGCACGACCCGCTCGACGGCGAGGGCGGCCTGAGCGGCGAGGATCTCCAGCGAGCTCCAGAGGCTGGCCAGCTCCTGCTCGGTGCCGGTGACGATGAGCGCACCGATCAGCGGGTCGCCGGAGGGTCGTTCGGCGAGGGTCAGCGGGCAGATCAGGGCGTACGACATGCCGTCGAGGTGCCCGGTCAGCTCGCTGGCGGGCAGGTCGACGGCGTCGACGGGCAGCAGCCGGCTCTCGCGGTAGGCGGCGAGCGCCAGCACCTGGTCGGAGTCGGAGGCCGTGCCCAGCCGGTGCTGGGCCGCGCCGTGCTCGGCGTGCCGGACGTGCAGCACGCCCGCCTCGGCGACGGCGAGCAGGGCGACGTGCCCGGGCTCGGCGGGCATCAGGGCCGAGGCGGCGGACTGGACGGCGTCCGCGACCTCCTCCACGGTGACGGCCGCGGTCAGCCGGGCGCCCGCCTCGCGCAGCGCCCGCTCGCGGGCGATGGCCTGTCTGCGGGCGGAGACGACGACCGCGAGGCGGGCCAGCACGAGTAGGTAGAGCACCGCGGAGAAGGCGCCGATCACGCCCGCGTTGTCGGTGTTCCCGGCCAGCGCCTCGATGATCAGGATCGCCGGGGCGATCAGCGAGGCGAGGGTGAGCAGCACCAGCCGGGCGGTGCTCAGGTCCGGCTCCTGGGTGGGGACGGGCTTGGTCAGCTCGACCATCGACGGATGCAGCGCGGCCGCGCCCCACGCGGTGTAGTAGGCGGCCCAGCCGAGTTCGACGGGCGTGCCGATGCGCCAGGTGCCGTGCAGTTGGATCAGCCCGTACAGCACGTCGGAGACCAGCAGGCCGACGGTGCCGACGGCGAGCAGCTGCAGCGAGCGGGAGCTGCCGCCGCGTGGGGTCAGCAGGCGCAGCAGCAGGGCGAGCACGACCACGTCGCCGAGGGGGTAGGCGATCGAGACGGCCCGCTGGAACCAGGTGAGGTCGGGGTTCTGGGTGTACGGGACGATCAGGTAGATCCAGGAGAGCAGGGCCAGCCCGATGGTGAGGATCAGCGCGTCGAGCAGCCCGGCGCGGTCCTGACGGGCCGTGCGCCAGCGGATGAAGCCGAGCAGGCCGATCGCGTACAGGACGTACTCGGCGAGGTAGAAGCCGTCCGCGATGGAGGGGAAGGGATTGGCCAGGTGCAGGATGTCCAGCTGGATGGCCTGCACCACCTCGCCCGCGGTGAAACTCAGGTTGGCGAGCGCAAGCACGTACCAGAAGCGTGCGTGCGCGGGGCGGTTGAGGCGGACACCGAGCACGATGGCGGCGACGCCGCCGAGGCCGATGCCCGTCCACCAGATGATCCGCTGGCCGGGATTGGCGTAGTAGATGCCGGTGAACAGCACCATCCAGAGCAGGTAACAGACCATCAGGCGTTGTCGCCGGCGTGTCAACGAGGCTACCTCCTCCGCGACATCACCCCGCCGGTCGGGCGGGGGAGTTCGGGCGAGGGTGGGGTCCGGGAGCTCGGGGTGTCACCGGGCGTCTCCGGACGGGGGACTTGGCGCGGGTCGGAGCCCGGGGCCGGTCGCGCGACCGCGTTCGGGACGGGCGCTTCCTCGCGTGCGTGTGCGGCGTCCGGTCGGTGTGCGACCGGACGTTCTCAATGTGCCCTGAGTGCGTATAGTCGGAAATGTCGCACTCCCAAGCATTCTGCCGCCACAGCACGAGGTCAAGCCGGTGGACGACGCACCAGACAGCGCACAGGGCGTACCAGCGGATGTGAGCTCCGGGCGTCACGCCGTGGTCCGCAACGACAACGGTCAGTACGCGCTCTGGCCCGGGGACTTGACCGTTCCGGCAGGTTGGCGGCAGGTGTACGGGCCGGCCGCGCGGGCCGACTGCCGGGCGTGGGTGGAGCGGGAGTGGCGGCCGACCGGGCTGGGGTTCGCCGGCCCCGCGAGCCCCCGCCGGGTCTCGGCCGGGTTCGCCGACACGGTGCACGGACTGTTCCGCACACGGGCGGCGCACGACCCGCAGGCGCTCGCCGTCGTCGCCGAGGACGCCACGCTGAGTTACCGCGAACTCGACCTGCGCAGCGACCGGTTGGCAGCGGCGCTGCGGGCGCACGGGACCGGGCCGGAGCAGGTGGTGCCGGTCTGCCTGGAGCGCGGGGGCGGGCTGGTGACCGCCTGGCTGGGCGTGCTCAAGGCGGGCGGGGCCTTCCTGCCGCTGGACCCGGCGCACCCGGAACAGCGCCTGGCGCGACTGGTGGAGGACTGCGGAGCGCGCGTGGTGGTCACCGACGGTCACGGGTTTCCCGGGGTGGAGGTGGTGCGGCCGGCCGGTCGGCCCGGCCCCGGAGAATTCGGGCCGGGGGGCCGGGGCGGGGAGATCCCGCCGGAGGGCGGGGTCGGGGCCGGGGTCGGGGGCGGGGCCGGGGCCGGGGCCGGGGAGTTCCCGCCGGGGGGCGGGGCCGCGGATGGGGGGATACCGCAGGACGAGGGCGCCGGCCCACGGGAGTTCCGGCTGGACGACGGCGCCGTGCCGGACGACCTCGCGTACCTGATCTACACCTCCGGCACGACCGGCCGCCCCAAGGGCGTCCCGGTCACCCACCGTGCGCTGGTGTTCACCCTCGACCGGATCGTCCACGCGTACCGGCTGGCGCCCGGCGAGCGCGTCCTGCAACTGGCCGCGCTGGGCTCCGACACCGCGCTGGAACAGATACTGGGCGCGCTGCTGGCGGGCGCGACGGTCGTCCTGGGCGGCGGGCACGGCGGCGGCGGCACCTGGGCGCCCACCGAGCTGGTCGGCCGGCTGCCCGGGCTCGGCCTGGCCGTCGCCGACCTCACCCCCGCCTACTGGCACCACGTGCTCGACCTGCTCCCGCCCGGCGGCCCCGGCCCGGACGGGCTGCGCCTGCTGGTGGTCGGCGGGGACGTCGTGCACACCGGCGACTGCCGCAGCTGCCTGGAACGGCTGCCGGGCGCGCGGCTGCTCAACGCGTACGGGGTCACCGAGGCGGCCGTCACCTCCACGCTCTGCGAGGTCACGGCGGAGCTGCTGGACGGCGGGAGCGCCGGCGGGAGCGCGGCCGCCGCCCCGGTGCCGATCGGGCGGCCGCTGCCGGGCGTGCGGGTGCACGTGCTGGACGCGCTGCTGCGCCCGGTCCGGCCCGGCGAGAAGGGGCAGATCCACCTCGGCGGGCCCGGCCTCGCCCGGGGCTACTGGCGGCAGGCCGGACTCACCGCCGAAACCTTCCTGCCCGACCCGTACGCGCCGCTGCCCGGTGAGCGGATGTATCGCACCGGCGACGCCGGACGCTGGCGGGCGGACGGGCAGCTGGAGATCCTCGGCCGCTTCGACGACCAGGTGAAGGTGCGCGGCCACCGGGTCGACCCGGCGGAGATCGAGGCGGTGCTGGCCGCGCACCCGGACGTCCGGCAGGCCCGGGTCGCCGCCGACGGGTCGGCGGCGGACGGCAGCCGGGTGCTCACCGCGTACTACACGCTCGCGGCCGGGGCGGACGGCGGCGCCGAGGGGATCCGGGCGTTCCTGGCCGAGCGGCTGCCGGAGTACCTGGTGCCGGCCGATTTCGTGCCGGTGGAGGCGATGCCGCTCACCCCGGCCGGGAAGATCGACCGGCGCCGACTGCCGCACGCCCCGGTGCGCCGGGCGCCCCGGACGCCCGGCGGGGCGCCCGGCGGAGCGCCGGCCGGTCCGACGCCCGGACGCCGGGCCTCGGACCGGGTCGGGCAGGACGCGCTCCAGGCGGCGGTCGGGCACCTGTGGGCGGAGCTGCTCGGCGTCGAGACCGTGGGCCCCGACGCCGACTTCTTCGCCCTCGGCGGCACCTCGCTGCTGGCGATGGAGATGCTGGCGCGCGCCCGGATCATGTTCGGCATCGACGTCGGCCGGGTGCGGACGCTCACCCGGGCGCTGCTGCGCGAGCCCGTGCTGCGGGCCTTCGCGGGGGCGCTGCAGGAGGCGCGCACGGGCGCGGCGCCCGGTACGGCCACCGGGGCCCGCACCGAACCCGGCCCCGGTGCGTACGCGGCCCGCGGCGAAGCACCGGTCGACTGGTTCGAGGAGGCCCGGCTCACCGACCCCGTCGGGCAGTCCTGGAGCCCCGCGCCCTCCCGGGCGGAACCCGCCGAGATCCTGCTCACCGGCGCCACCGGCTTCTGCGGCGCGCACCTGCTGCACGCGCTGCTCGCCACCACCCGAGCCCGGATCCACTGCCTGGTCCGGGCCCCCGACGAGGAACACGCGCTGGAGCGGCTGAGAGCCACCCAGCAGCGCTTCCTGCGGCACGACCTCGCCGACAGCCGGGTGGTGCCGCTGGTGGGCGACCTCACCGAGGCCCGAATCGGCCTGACTGACCGTCAGTTCGACTGGATGGCGGGCAACCTGGACGCGATCCACCACCTCGGCGGGCAGGTCAACTTCCTCTACCCGTACCACCAGCTGCGCGACGCCAACGTCGGCGGCACCCGGGAGGTCGTCCGCCTCGCCGGGCACAGCCGGGGCATACCCGTGCACTACCTCTCCAGCCTCGCCGTGCTGGCCGGCTTCGGCGCGGCGGGCGTCGACAAGGTCACCGAACGGACCCCGCTCGCCTACCCCGAACGGATCGGCGTCGGCTACGTCGAGAGCAAGTGGGTGGCCGAGCAGCTGCTGCACAACGCCGCCGCGGCCGGGCTGCCGGTCACGGTGCTGCGCACCAACGACGTCACCGGGGACCTGGCGAACGGCGTGATGAACACCGGCACCGAGCTGTGCGCGCTGATCAAGTACCTGGCGGACAGCGGTACCTGCCCGGACGTGCGACTGCTGCTCGACTTCGTGCCGGCCGACCGCTTCACCCGCGCCATCGCCCACATCGCCGCCCACGCACCCGCCGACGGCGAGGTCTACCACCTCACCTCGCCGCAGCCGGGCATCCTCGCCGACCTGGCCGACCGGCTGCGGGAGCGCGGCCACCGGATCGACCGGCTGCCGTACGAGGACTGGGTGCAGGGGCTGGTCCGGTTCGCGGCCGGGAACCCGACGCACCCGATCGCGCCGTTCGTCCCGCTGTTCGTGGACCGCGCACCGGGATCGGAGCTGTCGATCAGCGAGATGTACTTCCGGCCGACGTTCCCGCTCTTCGACCGGGCGAACACGGACGCCGCGCTGACCGGGAGCGGGATCGAACTGCCCGCCGTGGACGCGGTGTTGATCGACCACTACCTGGCCGAGCTGGAACGGGAGGGGTTCCTGGGGGCGGCCCGGTGAGCGCCCTCGACCCGGCCGGCGGCCGCGACGGCCGCGACGGCCTCGACCCGGCACCGGCGCTCGACGGTCGCGACCCGGCCCCGGTCTTCGAAGCGGCACCGGCCCTCGAAGGGGCGCCGGTCTTCGAAGGGGTATCGGCCTTCGAAGGGGCGCCGGTCTTCGAAGGGGCATCGGCCTTCGAGTCCCTCGGCGGCGAACTCGCCCCCGGCGACGGTCCGGTGGCGTTCGGCGGCACCCTCGGGCCGGGGGAGCTGCTGGCGGCGTACCGGCGCGGGCTGTTCCCGCTGCCGGCGGCGGACGTGTACGCGAGCGCGTACAACGAGGCGGTGTACGGGGACGCCGTCGAGGCCGGGCAGGTGCCGCTGCTGCCGGGCGGGGAGGACCCGTACGCACTGGCGTGGTGGTCGCCCGACCCCCGGCCGGTGATCGCGGCCGACGGCGTACGGATCGGGAGCCGGCTGGCCCGGCGGCTGCGCAACCGGTCGGCGTGGTGGACGAGCGCGGACCGGGCCTTCGGGCAGGTGCTGGCGGCCTGCGCCGAGCGACGTCAACCGGTATGGCTCACCCGGGAGTTGGCGGCGGCGCTGACCCGGCTGCACGCGCTCGGAGCGGCCCACAGCGGGGAGGTGTGGGAGGGGGAGGAGCTGATCGGCGGAGTGTTCGGGGTCGCGGTCGGTGCGGTGCTGAGCCTCGACTCGATGTTCCACCGCCGTCCGGACGCCGCCCGGGTCGCCGTCGCCGACCTCGGCGCCCGGTTCGGCGCGGTGGGCGGGCGGCTGCTCGACGTGCAGTGGGACGGTCCGCACGTGCGCAGCCTGGGGGCGCAGCCGATGCCGCGCTCGCGGTACCTCGCGGAGCTGGCCGGCGCGGCGGGGGCGATGGGGGCGACGGCGGCGGCGGGGGCGACCCGGGTGGCTGACGGGGCCGGGGCCGGCCCGCGGTCGGCGGGGCTGCTGCCGACCGAGCCGCTGCCGGTGTCGCGGCTCGGGTGACCTGTGGTTGACGATCAGGTGTCCTGCGGTTGAACAGGCGCCGGCCGACAGGTTGGCCTGTCTTCGACAAACTTATTCCTCGTCAGTAACATGACGCGGCGTGCTCAAGAGTTCGATAGGCAGGGCCGCGGGCCCCGCCGTCCTCACCCTCATCCTCGCCGGGGCCGCCGCGTGCGGGCCGACCAGCCCCGGCCCCTCCCAGACCGGCGCCGCCCCGGCGGCCGCCACCACCGCCGACGCCGGCACGCCCGCCGCCGGGGGCAGCCCGGCCGCAGTCGCGTCCGCCGCCGGCACCCCGCGCGCCAAGGCGGCCTCGCCCGCCGCGGGCCGCCCGACCACGGCTGCGTCGGTGCCCGTCACCGCCGCACCCGCCGGGGACAAGCAGGCCGCGATCGGCAGCCCCGGCAAGGACGGCGCCGCCGTCACCGCGGCGACGAAGAGCCTGCAGCTGACCGCGTACGACCCGGCGGGCGGCACGGCCGTCCTGACGGCGGCCGGCGCTCCGGCCCCGACGGCCCCGACGGCCACGACTGCCCCGGCCTCCCCGAGCGCCGCGCCCAGCGCCTCCGTCCCGGCCGCGGCCGCCGCCGTCCAGCCCGGCCAGCTGATCGCCAGCCCGCCCACCGCGGCCGCGCCGCAGGGCGCGCTGGTCGCCGTCACCGGCGTCCACCCCGGTGCGGGCAACACCGTCAACCTGACCACCCGTCCCGCCACCATCGCCGAACTCCTCGGCGGCACCGAGGCCGACGGCAACGTGCCCGTCGACCCGCACGGCATCACGGTCACCCCGCTGGTCAAGGACCTCAAGGCGACCGTCGGCGCCGACCTCAACGGTGTCAAGGCCGACGCCTCCGGCACCCTGGAGGTGAACGTCAAGGCCCCCGTGCCGCTGCCCGAGGGCGCCAGCCTGGACGCCTCCGGCTCGCTCCAGCTCCACCCCGCCGTCCACTTCGCCTACCACGGCGCCGCCGCGGGCAGCCCGCGCACCGCGTCGATCGGCTTCGACCTGGGCGCCCACGCCCAGTGGAAGGTCACCGGCGACGTCGCCCGCAACACCGGCGCGGCGCCCATCCGGGTGCCCTTCGCCAAGCTGCAGGCCAGCCCCGTACTGACCGTCGCCGGCCTGCCGGTGGTCGTCAACCTCGGCCTGACCTGCTACCTGGAGGTCAGCGCCGACGGCCAGGTCCACCTGGAAACGGAGCAGGACGCCGCCGGCACCTGGTCCGTGCGCGCCGACTACACCGGCGGCAAGGGCTGGACCCCGGTCACCAACGCCGAGACCAAGGTCACCCCGGTCCACGTGCGCCTCAACGGCAAGGCCGGCGTGCGGGCCGCGCTCGGCGCCGAGATCAGCGTCGGCCTGTACGACACCGTCGGTGTGGAGACCACCGTCGCCCCCTACCTGAAGGCCCAGGCCGAAGGCTCGCTGATCGCCGACTCCTCCGGCAACCCGCCGCAGGTGCAGGGCAGTTGGTCGCTGCTCGGCGGCGTCGACCTGAACGGGGCGCTCACCGCTCACCTGAAGATCTTCGGCACCCCGATCATCGAGGGCAAGCTGCCACTGCCGCCGTTCCACCGCGAATGGCCGCTGATCGGCGGCTCGGCGACCCTGCCGGCGCCGAAGCCCAGCGCCGGCTGACGCGACGTCATGTGTGCCCCCTGGCCGGTTCCCCGGTCAGGGGGCCTTTTCATGGGTACTCTCTGATCCGACCGGAGGAGGTGAGGGGCATCAGGCGGGTCCTGGGAATCGTGGCTTCACTGATCCTGCTGGTGGCCGTGCTGCTGATGCTCGTCAAGGCGGCCGGCTGGGCGACGGCGGCGGCGTGCCTGGGGGGCGGAGCGGTGGCGGTGGTGGGCATGGCGGCCACGGTCTTGTCCGGCGAGCGCAGTCGGCGGGGCCGGGTCGACCGCTGGTCGCGTCGACGTGATTCCCCCGACCCCGCGGCTTTCGGCTCGGGCGGTCTGCCGATGTCCCGGGGCGGGATCGTCATCGGGTCGATGAGCGGCGGTGCCGTGGCTGCCAGGAGCGCGGCGACCGCGGCACCCCCGCACCGCCAACTGCACGAGTATGCCGAGGACCCGCTCACCCCCGCGGCCGCCGAGACCCTCACCCAGGGGCTGGAGCGGCTCTTCCTGCGCCTCGGCCCGCCGCCGACTCCGATGCCCGACCCAGACGGATCCGCGCCCACGCCCAGAGGTGACGACAGGTGAGCACCCCCGAGGAGAGCCGCACCCGGCGCCCCACGGCGCTGGAGATCGCCACCCAGTGGGCCCAACTCCCGCCCGACCACCTGCGGGTGGCGCTGGAGCACCTCGAACTGGAACTCCAGCGCGAACACGCGCGGGACACGGCCCGCGAGCGCCACCAGGCAGGCCTCGACGCGGACCGGATGCGCCAGGAGCACATGACCGAGCGGGCCCGGATCGAGGCCCAGGACCGCAGCGACCAGCGCGCCCACCAGCTCTACCTCGGCGGCCTGGTCGCCGGCTTCGTGCTGGCCGCCGGGATGCTCGCCGGCTCGGTGATCGTCGGCCTCGACGGACGCCAGTGGCTGGCCGGCCTGCTCGCTGGGCCGAGCCTGGTCGCGCTGCCGGTCGTCTTCGTCCTGCGCCGCAACGACCGCCTCGGCACCCGCGCGCGCATCCCCGCGCCGCCGGCTCCGGGCGGGCTGCCCCCGGATCGACGGCCGTCCGACCAACAGCCCGCCGACCAACCGGCGTAGCTGCGCGGGGCTCTTCCCTTCGCCGCCGTCCGCCTGCATCCTGATGGCCGCAGCGGCCTGACGGGGTGGGGATGGGCGAGCGGGGCGAGCGGTACCGGGTCGAGAGCACGATCCACGACGGGACGTTCCACGGTCCCGTGGTCCAGGCCGGGAAGGTGTGGATGCTGTTCGGCTCCGGGCGGGGGCCGTTGGTGGTCCTGGCGACGGTGATGGCGCTGATCGCCGCCGTCACCACCTACCTGGTGCTGGGCCGGGACGACGGCGCCGAGCCGACCCTCACCGCCCGCTACGACTCGGCCCGGACGGAGACGGCGGCGATGATGCTGCCCCGTCCGTTCGGTCCGACCGCCATCCCGGCCTCGGTCTCCGGCTGCCCGGCCACCTGGGCCTGGCTGCACACCCAGGGCGGCCTCGACGTGGGCACCTCGCACCTGGTGGTCGAGGCGACCGGTGGCCGCGGCCACACCGTGGCGATCCAGTCCGTGAAGGCCACCGTGGTCGGCACGCCGCAGGACCCACCGGCCGGCACGATCGCCTACTGCCCCCCGCAGGGGTTGGGCACCGCGCTGGAGCTGGGCATCGATCTGGACTCCGCCGACCGGGCCGCCCTGATCGGCACGACCACGGGCGAGACCTCGTACGCGCCGTTCTTCACGGACAAGTACCTGTACCTGGAGGACCGGAAGCCCGAAGAGGTGAAGCTCGGCGTCCTCGCGGCGAGCAAGAGCTACGAGTACGTCCTCACGGTCGAGGGCTCGGTGGACGGCAAGCACCGGACCTGGACCCTCAAGGACGGCGACCGGCCGTTCCGGGTCACCGGAATCCGCACCGACCTCCCGTCCGGCCTGCGGGGCGAAGCCACGGTCTGGGTCACCGAGTACGGCGTGCACGTCGCTCCGCCGGTCCGCTGCAACCCGTGCTCCAACGAGGGCGCGCCGCTCCCGGGCACCTCGGTGCCCGGGGCGCCGAAGGGACCGGCCCCGCCGCCGGGCTCCCCGTGGGCCGCTACGGACGGACGCCCGAGCGCGTCCGCACCCCCGCTCACCGTGATCCCGCAGGACCCTGAGTCCGTCGCCCTCGCCTGGATCGTCACCGTCAACAGCTTCGACGTGCGGCGCGGCGACACCGGGCTGGGTGCCGTCCTGCCCCGGCTGCGGCCGTACATGACGCCGAAGGCGGCGCAGGAGGCACAGGCGGAGGCGGCCGGCGGCTCGGAGCCGGACAACCCGGACTGGCCGCCGGAGGTGACCGCCCGCCGGGGCTGGTCGGCGGTCGCCTCGGCCTCGGCGGCCCTGGTGGTGGCGGACAGGCACCTCGCCGGGCAGCAGCCGGGGCAGACCGCGACCGTGCGCGTGTCGGTGGAGGTCACGTACCGGGCCGACGACGGCTGGTCACATCGCGGCCCGGGCCTGTTCGTCGGGCAACTGATCCTGCAGCGGCAGTCCGACGGCACCTACCTGGTGGACGCCTTCCGGCGCGGCGGGTAGGCCGCGCGCCTCCGGCCTCCCCGCCGCGTCGGTGCGTGGCCGTGCCGCCGCCAGACGCCCGGCGCCCGGTGACCTGTCGGGCTTGTCGGACCGGTCGGGCAGAATCGGCGGTATGAGCCACCACTACGAGGTCGTCCTCAGCTGCTTCCTCCGGGACGACACTCCCGGTGAGGTCCTGGACGCCCTGCGGTGGCACCTCGGCCTCGCCGACGAGCGACCGGCCGGGCTCGACCCGGAGGATCACGAGTACCGGATGCTCGCCCCGGACCCGGAAAGCCGCCAGCCCGGAGGGGACTTCGCCGCCCTCCGGCTCCAGGGCCGGGGCTTCACGGCCGACGGCCCGCAGGAAGCCTGGGGCCTGTTCAGCCGCAACCTCTGGCTCGACGACATGATGGGCGACCTCGCCACCCTGCTGGACCTGATCGCGCCGCACGTCAGGGAACCCGGCCACGGCGGCCACGTCCGTGAGGAGTTCGACACCGAGCCGCACGCCATCACCTTCCGGGACGGCACGTACGGGCCACTGACGTTCTGAGCCGGTCCGTGGCGCCCCACCTCGGCGCCCACCGGCTGGACAGACGGTCTGTCAGATGTACGGCTCGGCGGGCGTGTTTGCTTGCCGCCGGGGGTGTGGGCGGATGGAGCGGGTCGTAAGGTACGTGACCATGGGCATCGAGGAGTCGGGCGGCCGAGTCGAGCGGGATCCGAATCTGCTGCGGGTCTCGCACGCGGACCGGGACCGGATGGTGGAGATCCTGCGGGACGCGGCGGCGGACGGCCGGTTGGACGCCGAGGAGTTGGAGGAGCGGGTGGAGCGCGCGCTCACCGCGCGCACCTTCGCGGACCTGGCACCGCTGACGGAGGACCTGCCGGTCGCGCCGCCCGTCCCGCCGACGCTGCCGACGGCGCCGCCCGCCCGGCCCCACGCGCCGCAGTTCCACGCCTCGCTTCCCGCGCCGCTGCAGACGATGCCGGTGCCCGTGCCGGCTGCGGCGGGCGGGGACGCGGAGCGGTGGCAGGTGACCGGTCACCGGTTGCGCCGGGAGGGCGCTTGGGTGGTGCCGCGCATCATCGAGCTGGAGGTGTACGGGGGTTCGGCGCGGCTGGACTACACCCTGGCACGGCTGCCCGAGGGCGGGTACAGCGCGATCCGCATCGACCTGCACGGCGGGAACGTGCGACTGCTGCTGCCGCCGGGCGTCGCGGTGGACCTGAGCGGCATCTCGACGTTCGGCGGCAAGGTCCGCGACCACGCCTCCCGGCACGCGCTGCCGGGGGTGGCGGTGACGCACGTGATCACCGTGACGGGGTCGACGTACGGCGGGAGCCTGCGGGTGGAGGCCTCGCACGCCAAGTAGTCGATGGTGCGCCGGCGGCCATGAGTTCGTCTCATCCATCGTGTACGGCGCAGGCTGGATATCATCACTACAGCTGAGACGTGGAGACGGCAGGGATCATGTCGACCCGCGCGGCATCGGTTCGCCTCATACAGGTCCTTCCATGAGTCCGGCTCATGTCGGCACCCATGAGCTCGACTCATGTCGGCACCCATGAGTTCGCCTCATGTCGCCCGCCCATGAGCCCGACTCATGTCGGGCGGGCGGCCGAGGTGAGACGGAATCTCCCCTACCCTTCCTCCATGCTGTCTGTGGTGGTGGCCCCCTGGGCGGGTGTGGCAGAGCCGGTGTTCATGCGTAACCCGGACGTCCTGCACGACGCTGCGAGCACGATGAAGGTCGCCGTGCTCGCAGCGCTCTGTCGTAGTGGTGTGAACCTCGGCGCCGAGGTCCCGGTGGTGAACCGCTTCACGTCCGCTGTGGGCGGGGAGTTCCGCAACGACCCGGAGTACGACAGCGACCCCCTCCCCTGGGAGTTGCTGGGCGCGCACGTCCCCCTCAGCCTGCTCGCCGAGCGGATGATCACCCATTCCTCCAATCTCGCGACCAACCTCTGCCTGGCTCGTACCACCCCTCAGTCCGTCGCCGAGGTGTGGCGCCGCGCCGGGGCCACCCGCAGCGCCACCCCGCGCGGAATCGAGGACTATGCGGCGCGGGCCGCAGGCGTCAACAACCTGGTCAGCGCCCGTGACCTCGTTCGGCTGCTGTACTCGCTCGCCGGCGAGCCCGAACTCCTCGCCCTCCTCGAAGACAACGACTTCCGGGTGGACCTCGCGGCCGGCCTCCCGCCGAGCACCCGGATCGCCTTCAAGAACGGCTGGATTCCCGGCGCCCGTCACTGCGTCGGCCTCGTCCACCCCTACGACTGCCCGCCCTACCTGCTCGCCGTCTGCTACACCGGCCCGCTCGCCACCGGCGCCGACCGGACCGACCCGGCCGCCCGCCTGCTGGCGCGGGTCTCGGCGGCGGTATGGCGTCGGCGTCATGAGATTCCCTCATCCCCGCACCGGGTGTGACGAGTGGCCAGGCGTGCGAGTGGTCAGGCGCCGGTCCGGCGCAGGTGGCGGCTCACGTCGCCGACCAGGGTGATGCGGATCCGGCGCTCCGCGAACCGCCACCGACCGTCCCGGAGTTCGAACCGGTCGTGGTAGCGGCCGGCGGCGATGGTCTGCAGGGGGAAGTCGGGCAGGGCCTGCAGCACGGTGACGTATGAACGCGCGAACGCCGTGCGTGCCGGTTCGTCGACCTCGACGGCGGTGTTGGTGGTGACGTGCTGGGTGCGCGGGGTGCCGTCGGCGTAGACGATCAGGGCGTCCCGGAACATCCGCTCGATCGCCTCGCGCCCGCGTACGGGTGCGCCGCTGCCGGTGAGGACGGCGTCGGCGAGGAGGGCGCCGAGTCCCGAGAAGTCGCCGTCGTCGACGAGTTCGGCGTAGCGGGCGATCAGGTTCCCGATGGCGCGGTGGCTCGCCGCCGGATCGGTGGACGGGCCGGCGGATGCGGACATCGGTCCTCCTCGGGTGGACGGCTGGTACCACCCTCCCGTGGCCAGGACACCGGCCGCATCGGTCATCTGACTGTCGACGGTCGGCAGAAGGGCCCCCGGCCGGCGGGGGCGCTGCGCTCGTCACACTTCCCGCCCGGGATCCGTCGGTGGAGCAACGCACACCGACACGCGGAAGGACAGCGCGATGCTGACCACCATCATGTACGTCACGCTCTACGTCACCGACCAGGACCGCGCGCTGAGGTTCTACACGGAGCAGCTCGGCCTGGAGAAGCGCGTCGACTTTCCGAACCCGGGCGGACGGTTCCTCACCGTCGGCGTCCCCGGCAGCCCGGTCGAGATCATCCTGTGGGCGCACGCTCCGGCGGCGGGCCGGCCGGCGGAGGTGGGTCCGGGTGGCACGCCCGGTCCGGTCATCCTCGAATCGGATGACCTGCGGGCGGACTTCGAGGTCTTCCGCGAGCGCGGTGTGGTCTTCGACGCGGACGAGCCGGAGGAGTACGGGTTCGGCATCCGCATCGAGGCCGTGGACCCGGACGGCAACCGCATCTCGCTGCGCGAACGCGGCCGGGCGGGCCGCGGCGAGGGCTGACGGGAGGAGTGGGAAGTCGGGTCGGCCGACTTCCCACTCCGTGGTCCCGGGCCGTCGGGGCTCCGAGCCCGACGCCACCGGGACACCCGTGAGTTCGAGAAACCCTCCGTCGGATTCGTGGGCGATCTGCGAGACTCATGGGCCGGCGACCACGATGCGCGGAGGGGCGGCGAGTGGACCTGGTGTCGGCGGCCGGATGGGGAGCGGCCGGCGGGCTGATCGCGGAGTTGTGCATCGGCTTCCAACGTGTGTTGACCTGGCAGCGCAAGCGGCACGCGGCGCGGGTGGCGGGTCGTAGACTCCCGCCGTTCAAACGGTACTTCGATCCGGTGGCGGATCCGCTGGCGGCCGCGCTGCGTGCGCTGATCGGGGCCGGGGCCGGCCTGCTGGTGCACGGGCAGGTGAACGGGGTCCTGCCGATCGTGGCGACCGGCTACGCGGGGATGGAGTTCCTGCAACGGCTGCCGTTGCTCTTCGGGCACGGGCTCACGGAGAGCGAGGAGACGGAGCGGCCCGCGGTCGGGGCCGACGGTCAGGAGCCGCAGAAGGCCGTGGAGCGGAGGAACGCGTGATCGGCTCGCTGGCGACGCGCTGCCTGGCCGCGCTGGCCGGCCGGGGCGCCGGCGTGCCCGAACGGCGGTGGCAGGGCTACTCGCTGGGCTGGCGGCTGCGGGCTTCGCTGTTCAACCTGCCGTTGGGCCCGCTCGCTTCGGCGCCGCCGCAGGCCCGGCCGAGGAAGGAGCGGCCGCAGGCGCCGACGCTGGCGGACCTCGCGGACCGGTGGATGCTCCGGACACCGGTGCAGCGCCTGGCGCACCGTGGGCTGCTCCGCGAGGCCCTGGCGTCGATCCGGCTGCTGGTGGCCGAGGCGACGGGGCTGATCGGTCCGACGATCGCGGGAGGGGACGAGCGGGTCGTGGACTTCGGCCTGTACGCCCGCGCGATGCTGCGGCGGATCCTCGATCCGGGCCTTCCCGCCGGGGAGGGCGTCGCCCTGCTGGAGCGCTTCACGCTCGATGCGCAGGAGATCCTCCGGCGCCGCGGCGTTCCCTGGGGCGTCGTCAACGACCTGTGGTTCGAGCCGGTGGCGGACCAGGCGCGGGCGATGGTGCGGGAGTTCGCGCGGGGGGTCGCCCTCCTGGAGCTGGCGGCCGACGAGTTCCTCGGGGCGGACCTCCAGGCGATGGGGACGCTGGACCACGTCCGGCTCGAAGGCGTGCGGTGGGACGCCGGCACCCGGTGGCCGCCCGGTTGGGCCGGGCGGTTGCACCGGGCGTCGCAGGAGGACCCGGCGGGCTCGGGCGTGTTCGTCGTGGTGGCCGAGCCGTCGGGGGAGCCGGCCATGGCGCCGGGCTCCCCCGACTGACTCAGTACGGCTGGACGAGGACGTGCGCCGCGCCCGGGATGCCGACCTTCAGCAGGTCGTCCTCCTCGGCCGTGGTCGGGGTGCCGGTCTCCTGCTTGAGGACCGCCCGGGACAGTGCCTGGACCCACATGGCGCGGGGGCGGCGCCTGGCCTCCCAGGCGGCGAGCGCGGACGGGACGTCGTCCGCCGCGTCCAGGCTCCGGGCGAGCACCAGGGCGTCCTCGACGGCCATCGCGGCGCCCTGGGCCAGGTGCGGGGTGGAGGCGTGGGCGGCGTCGCCCGCCAGCGCGATCCGGCCGACGTGCCAGGGCGCCTCGACGGTGACCTGGGAGATCCGCGAGTAGACCACGGCGGCCGGGTCGGTGACCTGTGCGAGGGCTTCGGCGATCGGGCCGCCGAAGCCGGCCAGGCGCTCGCGCAGCTGTTCGTGGGCGTGCTCGGGGTCCGGGCGGAAGTCCTCGGCCTCGGCGAACACCGCCCCCAGGTACATGAGTTCCGTGCTGATCGGGGTGAGCAGCGCCTTCGCCCTGAGGTTGCCGGAGGACATCACCACGCCCTGCACCTCGGGCGAACGCGGCAGCGTGACACGCCAGTTGGCGAAGCCGGTGTACTCGGGCGCGTACGCCTCGCCGTACAGGCGCCGGCGCAGCGCGGAGCCGATGCCGTCGAAGCCGACGACCAGGTCGTAGCGGTCGGCGTGGCCGTCGGTGAGGGTGACGTCGACGCCTTCGCCGTCGTCCGCGATAGAGGCGATGGTGGTGCCGAACCGGACGGTGGCGCCGGCCCCGGTGGCCGCGCGGGCGAGGACGCGGGCGAGCGCGGGGCGCGGTATGCCGTTGTTGGCGGGGGCGTCGCCCATCCGGGGCTGCGGGATCGCGGCGAGGGTGGCGCCGGCCGGGTCGCAGATGGTCAGCACCTCCCAGGCGAAGCCGACGGCCAGGCAGTCGTCCAGGACGCCGATCTCGCGCATCACGTGCAGCGCGTTGGAGGGCTGGATGATGCCGACGCCGAGCGCCTCGGGCTGCTCGCGCAGCTCGGCGACGTCGACGTGGTGGCCGCGCCGGGCGAGGGCGGTGGCGAGCGTCAGGCCGCCGATGCCGCCGCCGTGGACGAGGACGCGCAGGGGTGTGGTCATGGTGGTGCTCCCAGGGAAGTGCGGTTCAACCGGGGGACGGGTGAGGCTGGGAAGTCGGGGGCCGCCCGGGAGGGCGGGGTGAGGCCGGGAAACGGGGTTCGGTCGGGAAACGGGGTTCGGTCGGTCCGAGTCGGGCCGAGTCGGAGCGGGCGGGGCGGGGACGGCGGGATCAGCCGGCGGGGGAGACGGTGGCGAGCTCCATCAGGTGGTCGACCAGGGCGAGCAGCAGGTCCCGGCCGAAGGCGCGCTCGCGGACGTCGCCGAGCAGCATCGGGACCTGTGGGTCGAGGTCGAGCGCGGCCCGGATCTCGTCGGGCGTACGGGTGTTGGTGTTGTGGAAGCAGTTGATCGCGACCACGAACGGGATGCCCCGGCTCTCGAAGAAGTCGATGGAGGCGAAGCTGCTCTCGAGCCGGCGGGTGTCGGCGATGACGATCCCGCCGAGGGCCCCGTTGACCAGGTCGTTCCACATGAACCAGAACCGTTCCTGGCCGGGCGTGCCGAACAGGTAGACGACCAGCTCGGGGCTGACGGTGATCCGGCCGAAGTCCAGGGCGACGGTGGTGGTGTCCTTCTGGTCGACGCCGGACAGGTCGTCGACGCCGACGCTGGCCCGGGTCAGGTACTCCTCGGTGCGCAGCGGGGTGACCTCGCTGACCGAGCCGACCAGGGTGGTCTTGCCGACGCCGAAGCCGCCCGCGATCAGGATCTTGACGGCGGCCGGGGCGGTGGCGGCGGTGGGGGTGGGCTCGCCGGTGGCGGAGTGGGGTGTTGCCATGTTCAGAGTCTCCGGAGTCCTTCGCGTACGGCCGTGAGCAGGCCGAGGTCCACGCCCCCGGCGGCGCGGGCCACCGAGAGCGGCGCCCGGGCCTTCAGCAGGCCCTGGGCGACCAGGTCGCCCAGCAGGATCTTGGTGACCGAGACCGGGAGGTCCAGGCCGGCCGCCACCTCGGCGACGGCTGCCGGGCGCCGGCAGCGTTCGAGGATCATGCGGTGCTCGGGCTGGAGGCCGCGGGCACCGGTGCGGCTGCCCCGCGCCGGGGCCGCGGCGGCGGCCTCCTCGACCGTGGTGAGCACGGTGATCAGGGTGAGGTCGTCCCGTTCGGGCGCGGTCCGGCCGCGGGTGATGGTGTACGGGCGCACCATGGTGCCCGTCCCGTCCTCCGCGTCCTCGTCCTCCAGGTCGCTCCAGTGCGGCAGCGCGTCGCGCCGCCGACCGTCGTCGCGGCCGTCCCCCCGGGCGTCGTTCCCGTCCGGGCCCACCCGCGTCAGCCCCGGTTCCGGGCGGCGAAGACGTCGAACCCGGCGGGCGCGGTGGGGGCACCGGACGGGCCCTCGCCGCGGGCCGGGGTGGTGAGCTTCTGGCCGACCTGCTGCACCAGGGTGTGCATCGCGACGGACATCACCTCGGCGTCCACCTCCTGGGAGGCGACCACGGCCAGGTGGGTGCCCTGGGCGGCGGCGATGACGAACAGCCAGCACTCGGAGAGCTCGACGATCACCTGGTGCACCGGCCCGCCGTCGAAGAGCACCCCGACGCCGCGGGCCAGGCTCTGCTGGCCGGTGGCGACGGCGGCCAGACGTTCGGCGTCGGCCCGCTCGATGGTGCGGGAGTGGCTGACCACGAGGCCGTCGTCGGAGAGCAGGACGGCGTTCCTCGTCCCGGGCACGGAGTCGACGAGTCCGTCCAGCAGCCAGTCCAGGTCCTGGTGGGTGGCGATCGTGCGGTTCATCACTGGTCATCCGTTCGTGTGGTTCGGGAGTCCGCGGCAGGCAGGGCCCAGGGCGAGGGGCCGGACGCGGACGCGGGCGCGGGAGCCGGGGGGCCGGCGGGGGCGGCGGGGGTGGGGGGAGCCGGCGGGGTGTGGACGGCGGGCAGCCGGTGCTCGCCGCTGTCCTGGGCTCGGGCGGCACGGGACTGGCGCTGGAAGGCGCCGATCGCCGCACCCGATCGCCGCACCGGGCGGTCGGAGCGCTGGAACGGGCCCGCGGGCGGCGGCACGGCGCCCTCGGCGGGGCGCTCGACCCACTGCGGGCGGGCCGGCGGCACCCGCAGCTCGGCGGCCAGGCTGGCCTGGCGCACGCGCTGCGGCAGCGGGGGCTGCCCGCCCTCGGCGGGGCTGTACGGCACCGAGGTGGGGTACTCGCGGGTGCCGCGGCGCTCGGCCAGCCGGTAGTGGTCGGCCGGGCGGTACTGCTCGTCGGCGTACGGGGCCTCGGCCTCGGTGACCAGGGCGTAGGCGATGTCCGGGTAGACCGGGGTCTCGTGCGCGGTGGCCGGCTCGACCGGGGAGCTGTGCTCGATCGGTTGCTCGGTCCGGCGGGGGCGCCGTCCGGCCGGCCGGACGGGGTGCTGCCCGGTCTGCGGGGCGGGGTGCTGCACGGGGGCGTGCGGCTGGGCCTGCGGGACCGGGGGGTGGGCCTCCTGGAGCGGTGCCGGCAGATACGGGGGCTCCTGGGTCGCCTGGGCCGGCGCCTGCCATGCCTCCGGCGCGGGCGGTACCTGAGCCACCGGCAGCGGCAGCGGCGGGGGCAGCGGCACCGGAACCGTCTGCGGCGCGAAGTCGGCCTGCCCGAAGGACTCCACCGGAGCGACCGGCGGCCCGGCCGGGGCCTGGGCGGGCGCCTCGTCGGAGGCCGAGCGCACCGCCCGGCGCGAGCGCCGGACCAGCGGGATCGGCTCGGCGGGTGTGCCCGTGGCGTCGTCCGGCAGCCCGGTGTCGCCCTCGATGACCAGCTCGTCCGGGACGAGCACGACCACCCGGGTGCCGCCGAAGGCCGACGGGCGGAACTCGATCCTCAGCCCGTGCAGCGCGGCGAGGCGGGCCACCACGTGGAAGCCGAGGCGGATGTCGTCCGCCCGGGCCAGCACGTCGGTGCGCGGCGGACGGCTCATCAGCTCGTTGGCCGCGTCGTACTGCTCCGGGTCCATGCCGAGGCCGCGGTCCTCGATCTCGATCGCGAGCCCGCGGCCGACGATGGCGGCCCGGACCTCGACCGGTGTGGGCGGCTTGGAGAAGGTGGTGGCGTTCTCCATCAGCTCGGCGAGCACGTGGGCGACCGGGCCGACGGCCCGCTCGGACAGCCACGGGTGGCCCTCGACGTCGAGCGTGATCCGGCGGTAGTCCTGCACCTCGCCCTGCGCGGCGCGCAGTACGTCCAGCAGCGGCACCGGCTTGCGCCAGCGGCGCTGCGGCTGGCCGCCGGCCATGATCACGAGGTTCTCCTCGTAGCGGCGCAGGCGGGCGGTGAGGTGGTCGAGGTCGAACAGGCCCTCCAGGACCTCCGGGTCCTCGTGCTTGCGCTCCAGCTCGTCCAGCTTGCGCAGCTGGCGGCCGATCAGCAGCTGGGTGCGGCGGGCGATGCGCTGCAGCAGCCGCTCGAAGCCGCGGTGCTGCTCGGCCTGGCCGACGGCGGCCTGCAGGGCGGAGGAGCGGGCCAGGTTGAGCGCCTGGCCGAGGCGGGCCAGCTCGTCGGTGCCGTTGCCGTGCGGGCCGGCGGTGATGGTGCGGGTCTCGGCCTCGACGTCCACCTGTTCGCCGCGGCCGAGGCGTTCGACCACCTCGGGCAGGGTGCGCTGCATCTCCTCGGCCTGGGTGTGCAGCTCCTTGATGCGGCGGCGCAGCGAGCGGCTGATCCGCCAGGAGGCGATGACCACCGCGACGACCGTGATCAGGCCGATGACGGTGGTCAGCACGACCCGGGTCAGCAGGCCCAGGATCGCTCCTTTGCCGACGTCGACGATGCCGCTGGTGCGGGTCTCGATCGCCTTGACCAGCGGCGGGTTGAGCTGGTCGACGGCCTGGCGCCACTGGTCCTGGGCGGCCGGCAGCTTGACGGTGCCGTTGGAGTCGGCGGCGGTGGGCTTGGTGAGCTGCTGCTCGACGGCGGCCTTGGCCTGCCAGGCCGGGCTGTTCATCAGGTCGTGCCAGGCAGGGGCCTCGGCGTCCGGGACGTACGGGACGACCTGGACGGTGAGCAGGTGGTCCTGCGCGCCGATGGCCTGCTGGACCGCCTGGTAGTCGGCGGTGCTGAGGCGGCCGGTGGGCCAGCCGCGGGCCAGGATGGCGTCCTCGCGGGCGAGCATCTCCTTCGCCCAGAAGGCGTTGACCAGGGTCTTGGAGATCCAGGTGACCTCGCCGGTGTCGACGTGGCTGAGTGCGGTGAACAGCCGGAGGTCCACCGCGATCAGATCGGTGTAGTAGGCGTAGACGGTCTGCTGGTCGATCGAGCCGCGGTCCACGGCGGCGCGCTGTTCGGCCAGCTTGCCCATGGCCTGGCGGGCCTCGGCGACGGCGGTGCGCACCTCCTCGGGTGCGCTGTCGGCGGTCTCGCCGGACAGGACCTGGAACTGGCGCACGGCGTCGTCGGTCGCCTGCCGCTGGCGGCGCAGCTGGTCGGTGCCGGCGCCGGGCCGGGCGAGCGCCTCGGCGCTGAGCCGGCGCTCCTCCTGGAGGTTGTAGTAGACGATGTTCGACGGTTGGCCGGCCTTCTGGGCCAGGAGGCCCTGGTCGGCCAGCCGCTGGAAGTCGAAGACGGTTTCGCCGCTGGTGACCGCCCAGAGGACGGCGAGGGCGAGGCTGGGGACGACGGCCAGGACGAGCAGCGCCGCCCGCAGGGACAGGCGTGGACGCCTGCGGGGGCCCTTCGGCGTCGGGGGCCGCCGATTCGCACGCGCGCGCAGAGCAGACTCCTTGGGGCTGGCGGCCGGCCGGTGAGGGGCGGGCCGTCCGGGCACGGGCTTTTCTGACGAAGCGATACTAGTCATACCGTGTGATTGGAGTGAAAGCCCGTTCGCTGCCTGAGCGGCGCTTGTACACGCCGTGGGCACAATGTCATTCAGTTGTTGACTGTCTGTATGCGGAGCAGGCTGTTCCGGGCTTGCTCGACACAGTGTCAACGAGCCGCGCGGCCACTGGATGGCCCTCGTGTGAAAACTGTGTGATGCCGCCCCATGGGGTCGCCAGGGGGCGGTCGCGGCGGCCCGGGCGCGGTGCTCAGTCCGCCAGGAGGCGGGAGCGGGTGGCCTCCAACTCGGCCGCCAGGACCCGCCCGGCGGCCTCCGGGGTGCCGTCGCGGACGGCGCGGACGAGGGCCGCGTGCGAGTCGTAGCCCTGGTTCGGATCCTCGTCCCGGATGCCGAACAGGCCGACCAGTGCCACCAGTTGCTCCCGCAGGACCGGGGCGAACTGGGCGAAGAGGTCGTCCAGGACGGGGTTGTGGGCGGCCGCCACGACTGCCGTGTGCAGGGCGATGTCGGCGTCCACGAAGGCGGTGTCGTCGGCCCCGCCCGCCGCGCGGCGGGCCGCCAGGGCGGCGTCGAGGGCGGCGAGGTCCGCCTCCGTACGGCGGGTGGCCGCGAGGCGGGCGGCCTGCACCTCGACCATCGTCCGCACCTCGTAGACGTGCGCCAGCTCGGCGCGACGCAACCGGGCGGACCAGTCCCCGGCGGGGCGGTCGGCGGTGACGAACACCCCGGAGCCCTGGCGGCTCTGCACCATTCCGGCCGCGGCGAGCGTGCGCAGCGCCTCCCGGACCGTCGAGCGGCCGACGCCCAACTCCTTGGCCAGCGCCACCTCGCCGGGCAGCTTCCCGCCCACCGGCCACCGGCCGGCCCGGATCTGCTCCTCGATCCGCGCGGCGGCCTGTTCGGCGAGGGGGGAGGGGCGGAGCGGGGTCATCGGGCTCACCTGTCAGGTTGTCTGAGGACTTCTGTCGTGGTTACTCTACCCGGCATGCAGCCGTGGATCCTCCCCGTGGGAGGCCTTCTTCTTGGTGGCCGCAGCGGGGCGTGACCGGACCGGCACCCCGCTGCGGGGCGCCGTCCTGCCGGTCACCGGTACGCGTCATGAGGAACTCGCATGAACTTCCCGACCCTGCACGCCCCCGCCGGGCCCGTCCCGGCCGACGCCCCCGCCTGGAACCCGCAACGCGGCGGCGCCATGCCCTCCCACCGCTACCTCCCCGCCCACCGGCGGGTCCACGTCCCCGCCCTGATGCGGCGCTGGCCCGGCCGGCGCATCGAACGGGCTCCGCTGTGGGTGCCCGTCGACCTGCGGGACGGCAACCAGGCGCTCGCCGAACCGATGGACCCGGCACGCAAGCAGCGCATGTTCGACCTCTTCCTCGCCATGGGCTTCAAGGAGATCGAGGTCGGCTACCCCTCCGCCAGCCGGACCGACTTCGACTTCGTCCGGCAGCTGGCCACCACCCCCGGCGCCGTCCCCGAGGACGTCACGGTCGTCGTCTTCACCGCCGCCCGGGCCGACCTGATCGAGCGCACCTTCGAGGCCGTCGCCGGCCTGCCGCGCGTGGTCGTCCACCTCTACACCGCGACCGCGCCGCTGTGGCGGGACGTCGTCCTCGGCAAGGACCGGGCGCAGCTGCGGGCGCTGATCACCGAGGCCGCCACGCACATGGCCCGACTGGGAGAGGGCCGGGACGGCCTGCGGTTCCAGTTCTCGCCCGAGGTGTTCAACCTGACCGAGCCCGACTACGTCCTGGAGGTGTGCAACGGGCTGACCCGGCTGTGGGACGCCGACCCGGACCGTCCGGTCGTCCACAACCTGCCGGCGACGGTCGAGATCGCCACCCCGAACGTCTACGCCGACCAGATCGAGTACATGGACCGGTACCTGGAGCGGCGCGACTCGGTGATCCTCTCCGTCCACCCGCACAACGACCGGGGCACCGGCGTCGCCTGCGCCGAACTCGCGCTCCTGGCCGGCGCGCAGCGGATCGAGGGCTGCCTGTTCGGCAACGGCGAACGCACCGGCAACGTCGACCTGGTCACCCTGGCGCTCAACCTGCACACCCAGGGCGTCGACCCGATGCTCGACCTGTCCGACATCGACGAGATCCGGCGCACCGTCGAGCACTGCAACCGGCTGCCCGTCCACGAGCGGCACCCCTACGCCGGGGACCTGGTGCACACCGCCTTCTCCGGCACCCACCAGGACGCCATCAGGAAGGGCTTCGCGCAGCACGCCAAGACCGCCGCCGAGCTGGGCATCACCGAACGGGAGGCACCCTGGTCGGTGCCGTACCTGCCGATCGACCCGGCCGAACTCGGCCGGGACTACGAGGCGGTGATCCGGGTCAACAGCCAGTCCGGCAAGGGCGGGATCGCCTACCTGCTGCAGGCCGGCGAGGGGCTGGAGCTGCCCCGGCGGCTGCAGATCGACTTCGCGCGGGTCGTGCAGCGGGCGACGGACGACAGCGGGAGGGAGATGACGGGCGAGGAACTGTACGGGCTGTTCCGGGCGGAGTACCTCGATGAGGGTTCCTCATGGGCCTGGCGGGTGGGCGACGACTGGGCAGAGGTCGACGGACGGCGGGGCACCGGCGCCGGGCCGCTGGACGCGGTCGCGAACGCGGTGGGAGCGGAGATCCTCTCCTTCAGCGAGCACGCGGTGCGCTCCGGGCCGGATGCCGTCGCCTACGTCCAGGCGCGGATCGGGGGAGCCGGCGGCCCGGTCGTCTGGGGCGTCGGCCGGGACGCCTCCGTCCTCACCGCCGGCGTACGGGCGGTCCTGAGCGCGGCCGGTCGGGCGGCGGCGGGCTCCGGTTCCGGCGCCGGCGTCGAGACGGGGGAGGGCATGAGCGGAGTTCATGAGGCGGGGTCATGAGGGCGACTCATGGGGGGGCAGGATCATGAGGGCCACTCATGGGGGCGGGTCATGAGAGGACCTCATGGCGCCCGAGTCATGAGAGGACCTCATGGAGCACGGCGAAGCACGCGTCATGAGTGCGAGTCATGAGCATGAGCATGAGCATGAGTCATGAGTCATGGGCACGGGCCATGAGCGAAAGGCATGATGGGCCGATGACGTCCCCTTCTCTCCCCACTCGAAGCCAGGCGGTCGCCGAGGCGCTGGCAGCGGCCGGCACCTGCGGGTGACGGCCGGCACCGCGTCCTCCGTCACCCCCGACTGGCCCGGGGCGGGCAGCCCGCCGGCGACCGCGGGCAGCCCTCCGACCGGGGAGCGTCCTGGCGCCCGGCCGCGGCGGTAGCGGCGCGAGGAGTCCGGTGCCCGTGTGCGAGGGAGTGGGAAGTCGGCCGGTCCGACGTCCCACTCCCCGGGCGTCGGAGCGGTGGCCTCCGACGATCTCGATCCGGGCCGGCTCAGGCCGGACGGCCGCGGGCGCCCGCGGCAGGCTCAGCGGCCGAGCGCGGCGACGGTCTCCCGGGTCAGCTCCTGCGCCCGGGCGACCGTCGCCGCCAGGTCGTCCGGCGACTCGCCGGGCCCGGCCAGGAGGGCACGGGCACGTCGGCCGAAGTCCGTTGGTGCGGCGGGCAGTTGCGAGGCGACGGCCAGGGCGCCCTTCTCGTTGAGGCACCAGCGCCGGTCATGGGCGTGGAGCGCCTGCACCAGGACGCCGAACGCCCGGGACAGGCAGAGCGAGACGTACAGGGTGTCCGCGCGGGAGGCGCCCTTCGCGGCGACGTCCAGCAGGAACCCGGCCTCCCACGCCGCCGCCGTCAGGGCCGCGCGGAGCGGTTCGGGGTAGGCCGAGGTCTGCTGCTTCAGCGTCGTCAACTCGCCGGTGGGATCGGCGAGTACCTGCCCGCAGGCCACCTCGCCGGCGTAGCAGGGGGACCAGAACCCGAGCGGATGCCCCGGCTGCACCCCCACCTCGTAGCGGCCCTCGCGGCAGTCCGCCCACACCCGCTCGACGCGGTCCAGGTCCCGCAGGATCCAGTCCACGGCGACACCGTCGACCCGCAGCCACGCACCGCCGTTCACCCACGGACCCCACCCGCCCGGCCCGGCCACCTCCGCACCGGGGCCGGCGAGCGCCCGCAGCGCCCCGAGGTCGAGGCCGTCGCCCCGGCTCCGGTAGTACACGCCCAGATCCCAGTCCGAGTCCGCTGCGTGCTCGCCCCGCGCCCGGCTGCCCCCGAGCATCACGCCCACCACGCCCGGTACGGTGGTCAGTTGCTCGGCCATGCCCTCGATGATCGTTCGCATGAGCAGAGCCTGACAGAGAGCCGGAGCCGGCGTGCGGCACGAGGCCCGGAGGAGGAACAGGGGGAAGGGGAGGTGCACTCACTCCCCGCCACGCTCAACGTATAGCGCACGGGGGGCCTTGCCGCAAGGCCCCGGTGATGCCGCAGAATCACCGACTCAACGTCCGGGCCGGCGAACACAGGAGAGTCACGACGTGCGAGTGGTGTTGTCGACGTACGGGTCGCGCGGGGATGTCGAGCCGCTGGCGGGGCTGGCACTGCAGTTGAAGGCGTCGGGTGCCGAGGTTCGGGTGTGCGCCCCGCCGGACGAGGAGTTCGCGGCGCGACTGGCCGAGGCCGGGGTGGACCTGGTGCCGGTCGGGCAGTCGGTGCGCTCGTTGGTGAGCGGGCCGCCCCCGGCGCCGTCGGAGCTCCCCGCGCGGGCGGCCCGGCTGGTCGAGCAGTTCCACGGGGCGGTGCTCGCGGCGGCCGAACCGGGTGGCGTGGTGGTGGCGACCGGGCTGTTCCCGGCCGTGGCCGGTGCGCAGGCGGCCGCCGAGCAGTTGGGCGCGCACTTCGTGTGCGTCGCCCTGCAGCCGACCATGCTGCCCTCCCCGCACCACCGGCCGTTCGAGTACCCGATGCAGCCGTACCCGGCGGGGGTGACCGACAACCGGAAGCTGTGGGAGCTCAACATCGGCGCGATGAACGCGCTGTTCGGCGAACCGGTCAACACTCACCGGGCGGCCGTCGGGCTGCCGGTCGTCGACAACGTCCGCGACCACGTCCTCACCGACCGTCCCTGGCTGGCCACCGACCCGACACTCGACCCGTGGCGGCTCCCGGCCGACAACGAGGTGGTGCAGACCGGCGCGTGGATCCTGCCGGACGACCGGCCGCTCTCCGCCGACCTGGAGGCCTTCCTGACGGCCGGTGAGGCGCCGGTGTACGTCGGCTTCGGCAGCATGCCGCTGCGCGACGCGGCGGGCGCCGCCCGGGTGGCCGTCGACGCCGTCCGCGCCCAGGGCCGCCGGGTCCTGCTCGGGCGGGGCTGGGCCCGACTGGCCGAGGTCGACGGTGCGGACGACTGCTTCGCCGTCGGCGAGGTCAACCAGCAGGCGCTGTTCCCCCGGGTCGCCGCCGTCGTCCACCACGGCGGCGCGGGCACCACCACCACGGCCGCTCGGGCCGGCGTGCCCCAGGTCCTCGTCCCGCAGATCGTCGACCAGCCCTACTGGGCTTCGCGGGTGGCCGAGTTGGGCATCGGCGTCGCCCACGACGGCCCGACCCCGACGACCGGCAGTCTGTCCGCCGCCCTCCGGCAGGCCCTCTCCCCGGAGACCGCCCGCCGGGCCGCCGCCGTCGCGGGCGACATCCGCACGGACGGGGCGGCGGTGGCGGCGAAGCTGCTGCTGGAGGCGGCCGCGCGCTGACAGCGGTCGGCGGGCCGGGCAGGAGCGGGCGGTCGTCGGGTTCGATGGGGCCGACTTCCCGCTCCCGCCCGGGAGTTACCGCCCATCCTGGGAACTACCGCCCAGCCTGGGAGTTACCGCCCAGCCTGGGAGTTACCGCCCCGCCCGCGCCCGGGTGCCGCGGAGGGCGAGGGTGGGCCGGCCACGCCGGCCCGAAGGTGAAGGGCGCGGCGGTGTCCCCGGGCAGGCCGGGGAGCGCGCTGCAGACCAGGGTGACCGCCGGCGATATCCACGGCCGGAGCAGGGCGTGCCGGGCGACCGCGCCCGCCGCCCCTCGGGCGACCGTGCTCGCGGATCCCCGGGCACCGGAACCCCCTGAGCCGTCACCCCGCCAGGACGTCAGCTCCGACGGTAGGCCCGGAAGGTCAGAGCGCCTCCTCGGTGAGGTACGCGGCGCCGCCGTCCGGGATCCGGTTGCCGTTCCTGTCGAAGAACTGCCACGAGGTGGCCCGCAGCGTCCCCGGACGGGCGACCGCCAGGCGGCGGGTGGGGGAGTCGCCGACGGTGACCGGCTGGGGCTCGGTGGTCGTCCCGTCCGTCCAGGTCACCACCACCCGGCCGACGTCGGGGCCGACGGAGATCAGCACCACGTCCACCGGGGGCACGATGCCGTCCTTGCTGCTGCGGCCGACCAGGCCGCCGCCGACGTCGGTCGCGGCGCGCGGGTCGAGCTTGCCCGGGGACGGTGTGGTGCCCTGTGAGTCGTGCGGCAAGCGCACCCCGTCCACGACCAGGTAGGTGTCGACGACGTCGGAGTCCGGGTCCCAGTAGTGGGCGACGAAGTCCGTCGTCGGCTTGGAGACGGCCGAGTCGAAGGGGGCGCGCTCCTGCCACACGGCCAGCGCCTGCTCGTACGCCCGCTCCTTCGGCGCCGTCGGCCAGAGTGCCTGCCAGAGCTCCCAGGTCCGGCCGTTGGCGACGCCCTGCCCGATCCGGACCCGGACCGGCGTGAACGGGTCGCGCACCCCGGGGGTGGGCGCTCCGGCCGTCGGGGCGGGCGCCGGTTCGACGGCGGCCGTGCCGGACCCGGCGGCGGCGAGCCGGCCGGCGACCGCCGGATCCGGGCGCAGCTCCGCCAGCGCCCCGCCCGTCAGGGCCAGCACCGAGGCCAGTGCCACAACGCCGACCACCGCACGGCGGCGGTGCCGCAGGCGGCGGCCGCCCGCCAGGATGTCCGCCACCGGTGCCGGGCCGACCTTCGCGCCCGCTGCGGCCTCGGCCATCCCGAGCCCGATCCACAGGTCCTTGTCGGCGTCCACGTCCGCGCTCATACCGTTCCTCCGATGTGTGTCGTGTCCTTCAGCGCCACCAGCTCGGTGACCTGCCGCAGTCGTGCGATGCCCTTCGCCGCGTGGCTGCGCACCGCGCCCACCGAGCACCCCATGGCGGCCGCGGTCTGGCTGTCGCTGAGGTCCTCCCAGTGCCGCAGCACCACGGCCTCCCGTTGGCGCGGCGGCAGGGTCGCCAGCGCCGCCAGCAGCGCCCCGCGCTGGTCGGACCGGGCGTACCCGTCCTCCGGCCCGGCCGTGTCCGGCACCGCGTCCACCAGCAGCTCCGGCGGGCGGCGCCGCCAGCGGCGGGCGTGCTGGTTGACCAGGATCCGCCGCACGTAGGCGTACGGATCGTCCGCCCGCCGCACCTTCGACCAGGCCGCGCAGGCCTTCTCCGCCGCGGACTGCACCAGGTCCTCCGCCGCGTACTGTTCACCGGCCAGCAGGTACGCGGTGCGGACCAGACGCGGCCAGACCGCGACGATGAACGTCCGGAACTCGTCGTCCCGCCCGCTCTTCGTTTCTCCCATGAGCACCTCCTTCACCCACCAGGAGCCCGCGGGCGGCCGGAAACGCTTACTCCGGTGCGGGCCCCTCCTCCGGAGTCACGGCCGGCGGGGGCCGCGAGGATCGGTCGGCGCGGCGACGGGGCTCCGACGGGCCTCCGTGGAGAGGAGCTGCGCGACCCGGGGGCAAACCTGTTGGGAACGGTGTGAGCGGCCGGTAGCATCCGCCGGTGATCATTTCTCATGACGTATCAGGCAGCGGGCCCGCCGTGGTGCTGCTGCACTCGTCGGTGTGCGACCGACGGATGTGGGACGCCCAGTGGCAACCGCTGGTCGACGCCGGGTACCGGGTGGTGCGGTGCGACTTCCGGGGCTTCGGCGACTCGCCGCTCGCGGACGGCCCGTACAGCGACACCGCGGACGTCCTGGCCCTGCTCGACCACCTGGGCATCGAGTCCGCGGCACTGGTCGGCGCCTCGCACGGCGGCCGGATCGCCCTGACGGCGGCCGCACTGCGTCCGGACGCGGTGCGGGCGCTGCTGCTGCTGGCCCCGGGCATGCCCGGACACCAGCCCAGCGAGACGCTGCGCGCCTTCGGCGGGCGCGAGGACGCGCTGATCGAGGCCGGCGACATCGACGGCGCCGTCGAGCTGAACGTCGAGACCTGGCTCGGGCCGGAGGCGGACGAGACGGTCCGCGCGAGCGTCCGGCGGATGCAGCGGCACGCGTTCGACGTGCAGGAGGAGGCGAAGTTCGGCCCGGACCGGGAGGAGGTCGACCTCTCCCTGATCACGGCCCCCACCCTGGCCGTCGGCGGCGCCCACGACGTGCCGGACTTCCGCGAGATCGCCGCCGCCCTCCCCGGGCTGCTCCCGAACGCCCGTCACCTCGAACTGCCCTGGGCCGGCCACCTGCCGAGCCTGGAGCGGCCGGAGGAGACGACCGCGCTGGTGCTGGACTTCCTGCGGGAGACCGCACCGGCTCGGTAGCGGCCGGGCGGGGAGCGGGCCGGGGCGGACCGGGCCCGCTCCCTTGCGGTTTCCCGCCCGCTCCGGCGCCCCGGGAAGCACCAAGCGGGAAACCGGGAAACCGCAAGGGCTCGCGGCGTCCCGGCGCGGCGGCGACAACCCGCCGACCCGGGGAAACCCGGGACTCGAACGTGTGTCGGGCGCCATCATGGCTGGGTGCACTTCACTTCGGAGACCAGCTCGGACGGCGTCACTCGGCGCGGCTTCACCCTCGAGGGTGTGCCCGGTGTGCTCTGGCAGCCGGACGGACCGCCGCTCGGCGGGCGGCCGTTGGTGCTGCTCGGGCACGGTGGCGGTGGCGACAAGCTGACGGTGGCCGAGCGGGCGCGGCGGTGTGTCGTGCGGTACGGCTTCGCGGCGCTGTCGCTGGACGCGCCGGGGCACGGGGATCGGCCGCGCAGCGCGCAGGACGAGCGGTTCGTCACGGAGATCGGGGAGTTGCTGGCGGCCCGACGGCCGATCAGCGCGTGGGTGGCGCGGCACACGGCGGCCCTCGCGGAGCGGGCGGTGCCGGAGTGGGTGGCCGTGCTGGACGCACTGGACGCCCTGGACGAGCCGGACGTACTGGGCGGGCCGGGGCGGCGCCTCGGGCCGGTCGGGTTCTGGGGGCTGTCGCTGGGGAGCGTGGTCGGCATCCCGCTCACGGCGGCCGAACCGCGCATCGTCGCCGCGGTGTTCGGGTTGACGGGACACACGGCCCAGACCGAGGCGGCGGAGCGGGTGGGCGTGCCGTTGGAGTTCGTCCTGCAGTGGGACGACGAACTGGTCCCGCGCGAGGGGTCATTGGCGCTGTTCGGGGCGTTCGGCTCGCGTGAGAAGACGCTGCACGCCAATCCCGGCGGTCACCTGGAGGTGCCGGACTTCGAGCTGGAGGCCTCGGAACGGTTCCTGGTCCGGCATTTGGGCATCCCTGAGTAAAACTTCGCAAAGAATTCCCCTCTCCGGGGAAGCCGACCCCCACCTCTTTCAACAAAATGTTGCAGTTCAACGACCCTGTGGTCACGCTTCGTCGATTTGACGTAACCCCCCGTAGGTGACCAACTCCGCAATCCGCAGGAGTACGGTTCCGGAGGAATCGCCGGGGGCTGCCTCCAAACCCACCGGCCGTACCGGAAATTGGTGCGAAGCATGGGTCAGCACATGGGTGGGGAGCACGCGGTCGCGCCGGCTCGTCCGATATCCGTCAGAGTGGTCGCCGAAGTCCTGCGCGGCGTCGCTCAGGTCGATTTCATGCCGTCCGCCGTGTGCGGACTCCTCTTCGTGGCCGGACTGTTCGCGGCCGGCCCGCGGTACGGGCTCTACGGTCTGCTCGGCAGTGCCGTCTCCACCGCCGTCGCGTACGGGCTGGGGCTCGACCGGCGGGCCGTCCGCGCCGGGCTGCACGGGTACAACGGGTGCCTGGTGGCGCTGGGTTGCGCCGTCCTCCTCGGGGCCGGGCACCCGGCCACGGTCGCCGTGGCGGTGCTCGGGTCGGCCGTCGCCGTGGTGGTCACGGCGGGGCTCGGGACGGTCCTGGAGACGTGGCGGCTCCCGGCGCTGACCGCGCCGTTCTGCCTGGTCGCGACGGGCGTCACGGTCGCCGCCCCCGGGTTCCGGCGGCTGTGGCGCGGCGCCGAGGCGCCCGCCGCCCTGCCCGCGGCCGCCGTCGGTGAGACCGGGCTGGGCTGGGACGAGCTCTGGCGCGGCTTCTTCGCGAACATCGGTCAGATCTTCTTCATGCCCCAGTGGTACGTCGGCCTGCTGTTCCTGGCGGGCCTGTTCGCGGCGAGCCGCCTCGCGGGTCTGATGGCCTGCGCGGGCAGCGTCACCGGACTGCTCACCGCCTGGGGCCTCGGTGCGCCTGCCGAGGCCGTCGGACAGGGGCTGCTCGGCTACAGCGGTGTGCTGGTGGCGCTCGCGCTGTGCGGGGTCTTCGTCGCCCCGAGCCGCTGGAGCGCGGGCTACGCCCTGCTCGGCGCGGCCACCGCCACCGTCCTGACCCCGGCGCTCGCCGCGATCTGCGCGCCCTTCGGCGGCCACGCCTTCACCTGGCCGTTCGTGCTGACCACGATGCTGTTCCTGGCGGCCGTGCCGGCCGTTCCCCGCCTGCGCCGGGTCTGATTGTCCGTCCAACTCCCTTGCATTTCATCGGATCCTCGGAAAGGAAGAGTGATTCCTGTGAATCTCTCGCCCCGTGAGATGGACAAGCTGTACATCTACGTCGTCGCCGATCTGGCCCGCAAACGCCGGGACCGCGGCGTCAAGCTGAACTACAGCGAGGCCTGCGCACTGATCAGCGAAGCCATCATGGAAGGCGCCCGGGACGGCCGCACCGTCGCCGAATGCATGGAGATCGGCAAGCAGGTCGTCGGCAACGTCGACGTCATGCCCGGCGTGCGCGAGATGCTGCCGCTGCTCCAGGTCGAGGCCGCGTTCCTGGACGGCACCAAGCTCGTCTCCTGCCACGACCCGGTGGGTGCCTGAGCCATGGCACGACCGCAGCCCGCCACCGTGGTGCTGGCCGGTGGGCACGAGAGCGACGGCGGCCGGGACCTCGCCGCGCTGGTGGCGGCCGGGCCCGCCGTCCACGCCGCCGCCCCGGCGGGCCGCCCGCTCGCCGAGGCCGTCCGCTCCGCGCTGGCCGCCGCCGACCGGCCGGTGTGCGTCGTGCCGATGACGCTCGGCCGCGACCCCCGGCTGGTGGCCGACACCGCCCGGGCGCTGCGCCGGCTCGCCGCCGGCGAGGGTCGCGGCCGGCTCGCCCTGGCCGCACCCTTCGGCGCCGCCGAGCACCTCATCGGCTGGCTGCGCGCCGCAGCCCGCACGGCCCCCGACGGCGCCCTGCTGGTCACCGCCCCGGCGGCCGGCCCCTTCGAGGACGCCGAACTGTTCCGGATCGCCCGACTGGTCCGCCAGTACGGACGGCACCGCTGGGTGGAGGTCGCCTTCGAGGGCGGCGATCCCGACCCGGCCGAGGGCGCCGCACGCTGCCGCCTGCTCGGCGCCCGCGAGGTGACGGCCGTTCCGGCCTCCTTCGGCCCGGCCCTGCGGGCGGCGCCGCCCGGCGTCCGGGACGAAGCACGGGACGGTGTTCGGGGCGGCGTCCGGGACACCGGTCGGTCCGTCGTCCGGGACACCGCTCCGGAGGTCGTGCCCGTCGACGGCCGCGGCGGCGTGCGCGACGGAGGCCCGCTGCTGAGGCCGTCGGCGATCGCCGGCGTGATCGCCGCCCGGACGGTAGCCGCGCTGCACCTGCTCGGGCACGGGGAGGACGGCATCCGGGCCGGCCTCGAGGCGGAGCACGGGCACGGCTACCCGCACAGCCACGGACCGGGCGGGGCGCACCACCCCCACGGCCACCCGGACCCCGTTCCGCACCCCCACCGGCACCACCCCCACGCACCCGCACCCGCACACACCCCCCACTGAACCGGCAGAGAGGAAGGCCAGCCATGTCTGGTGGCGCCGCATACCTGTACGGCGACGACCCGGTGGAGATCAACGCCGGCCGCGCCAAGGCCACCGTCACGGTCAGCAACACCGGCGACCGGGCGATCCAGGTCGGTTCCCACTACCACTTCTTCGAGGCCAACCGCGCCCTCGACTTCGACCGCAACGCCGCCTTCGGCAAGCACCTGGACATCCCCGCCGGCACCGCCGTCCGCTTCGAGCCCGGCGACACCAAGGACGTCACGCTCGCCGAGTTCGGCGGCCACCGCCGTCTGGTCGGCTTCAGCAACCTGGTGGACGGCGGCATCACCGCGCCCGCCACCCGGGCCCGTGCCATCGACCGGGCGCTCGCCCTGGGCTTCAAGGGCACCAACCTCGACCTCAAGGAGGACCGGCCCCGGGACCTCCACCCGGACCTCCACCCGGACTTCCTCCCCGACCTCCACGCGGAGATCCACTCCGAGATCCACTCCGAGATCCACTCGGACGTCCACTCGAAGAAGCACTCGGAGCCCCACCAGGAAGGCGCCCGCTGATGGCCATCCTCTCCCGCAGGCAGTACACCGACCTGTTCGGCCCCACCGTCGGCGACCGCTTCCACCTCGCCGACACCAACCTGGTGGTCGAGGTCGAACAGGACTTCAACCAGGGCCACTACGGCGACGAGGCCGTCTACGGCGGCGGCAAGGGCATCCGCGACGGCATGGCCCAGGACCCGGCCGCCACCTCCGTCCAGGGCGCGCTCGACCTGGTCATCACCAACGTCGTCGTCATGGACCCGGTGCTCGGCGTGGTCAAGGGCGACATCGGCGTCAAGGACGGCTTCATCACCGCCGTCGGCAAGGCCGGCAACCCGCACACCCAGAGCGGCGTGCACCCCGAGCTGGTGATCGGCCCCGGCACCGAGGTGGTCTCCGGCGAGCACCTGATCGCCACCGCCGGCGGCATCGACACCCACATCCACTTCATCGCCCCGCAGCAGGTGCAGGAGGCGCTGAGCAACGGCATCACCACCCTCATCGGCGGCGGCACCGGCCCGTCCGACGGCACCAACGGCACCACCTGCACCCCCGGTCCGTGGAACATCGGCCGGATGTACCAGGCCGTCGAGGACCTGCCGGTCAACGTGGGGCTGCTCGGCAAGGGCAACGGCTCGCTGCCCGGCGCGCTGCGCGAACAGGTCGAGGCGGGCGTGTGCGGCCTCAAGGTGCACGAGGACTGGGGCAGCACCCCGGCCGCGATCGACAGCGCGCTGAGTGTCGCCGACGAGTACGACGTCCAGGTGGCCATCCACACGGACACCCTCAACGAGTCCGGCTACTTCGAGGACACCCTGTCGGCGATCGACGGCCGCACCATCCACACCTTCCACACCGAGGGCGCCGGCGGCGGCCACGCCCCCGATATCATGCGGATCGCCGGCGAGCCCAACGTCCTGCCGTCCTCGACCAATCCGACGCTGCCCTACACCGTGAACTCGGTCGACGAACTGCTGGACATGGTGATGGTCTGCCACCACCTCAGCCACGACATCCCCGAGGACGTCTCCTTCGCCGACTCCCGGGTGCGCGCCGAGACCATCGCCGCCGAGACCGTCCTGCACGACGAGGGCGTCATCTCGATCTTCTCCTCCGACTCGCAGGCGATGGGCCGGATCGGCGAGTCCTTCACCCGCGCCTTCCAGACCGCCCACCACTGCAAGGAGCAGCGCGGCAAGCTCGCCGGCGACAGCGAACGCCATGACAACGTCCGGGTGCTGCGCTACCTCGCCAAGCTCACCATCAACCCGGCCCTCGCCTCCGGCACCGCCGACCACATCGGCTCGCTGGAGCCCGGAAAGCTCGCCGACATCGTGCTGTGGCCGATCAACTCCTTCGCCGCCAAGCCCAAGATGGTGATCAAGGGCGGGGTGATCAACTGGGCGCTGATGGGCGACCCCAACGCCTCGCTGCCCACCTCGCAACCGGTCTACTACCGACCGATGTTCGGCGCGTACGGGCGCGCCAGGCAGGCCACCCGGGTCTCCTTCATGTCCCGCGCCGCGGTGGACCTCGGCGTGCCGGACCGGCTCGGGCTGGACAGCCGGGTGCTGCCGGTGCGGCGGTGCCGGACGGTCGGCAAGCAGCACATGGTGCGCAACGACGCGCTGCCGAAGATCGCGGTCGACCCGGAGACGTACCTGGTCACCCTGGACGGCGAGCCCGCGACCATCGAGCCGGCCCGCGAACTGCCGCTCAACCACCTGTTCTACCTCGCGTGAGCGCCGCCTCCGAGGGCTCGGCCGGCGCGTCCGGGGACCGGTTGGACGCCCTGCTGGTCTGCCTCCAGCTGACCGACTCCGCGTTCCCCAGCGGCTTCTACACCCTCTCGCACGGCCTCGAAGGCTATGCGCAGGCCAAGGCCGTCACCCCGGACACGCTGCCCGAACTGCTCGCCGACCTGCTGCGGCACGGCGTCGGACCGTCCGACGCCACGGCACTCGTCCTCGCCCACCGGGCCGCCGCGGCGGGCGACTGGGAGCTGCTCGCCGAGACCGACCAGCGGCTGCACGCCACCAAGCTCAACCGGGAGCTGCGGCTGGCCGCCACCCGGACCGGACGCCAACTCCTGGACATCGCACGGGAATCGGTGGGCGGCGAGCCGCTGGAACGGTACGCGGCGCTGGTCGCGGACAAGCGCGCCCCCGGCTGCCAGGCGGTGGCCGCCGGGGTGGCCTACGCCTCGGCCGCCGTCCCCGTCGAACAGGCCGTCACCGGCGACCTGTTCGCGTTCTGCAGCAGCTTCGTCGGCGCGGCGCTGCGCCTGCGGCTGACCGACCACCGCCGGGCGCAGGTGGTGCTGCGGGCGGTCGCGCCCGTCGTCCGGGAGGTCGTATCGGCCGCCCTGGTACGGGAGTCGGCCGACATGGGCGGCTGCGTACCGGTCGCCGACGCGATGTCCGGACGGCACGAGCGGGCCGATGCCCGGCTGTTCGCGAGCTGAACCCCTGAACCCCTGGCCCTTCGAACCCCTGGCCCTTTGAACCCCTGAACCCCTGACCCCTTGAACCTCTGAATCCCTGACCCCCCTGACCCCTTGACGTACGCAACTTCGCACCAGAGGAGGAGAGTTGACCGAGAACGTGCTCCGCGTGGGCATCGGTGGGCCGGTGGGCTCCGGCAAGACGGCGCTGATCGAGGCGCTCGTCCCGGTGCTGATCGCGCGCGGCCACCGCCCCGCCGTCGTCACCAACGACATCTACACCCAGGAGGACGCCCAGCACGTGCGCCGCACCCTGGCCGGGCTGCTGGACCCCGAGCGGGTGGTCGGCGTGGAGACCGGCGCCTGCCCGCACACCGCCGTCCGGGACGACCCGACGATGAACCTCGCGGCCGGCGCCGAACTCCTGGAACGCTTCCCGGACGTCGACACCCTGCTGTTCGAGTCCGGCGGCGACAACCTCACGCTGACCTTCAGCCCGGTGCTGGTCGACCTCTTCCTCTTCGTCCTCGACACCGCCGAGGGCGAGAAGATGCCCCGCAAGCGCGGACCGGGCATCACCGAGTCGGACCTGCTGGTCATCAACAAGATCGACATCGCCCAGTACGTCCGCGCCGACCTCGGCATCATGGAGTCCGACGCCCGCCGGGTGCGCGAGGGAGGCCCCGTGGTGCTCACCAACTGCCTGACGGGGGAGGGGTTGGAGGAGATCGCGGCGTTCCTGGAGACCTTCCGGAAGGTGCCGGCGTGACCGGGGTGCGGGCACGCGTCGCACCGCCGGCGGTACCCCGGCTCGACCCCCGGCACTACGAGCCCGCCCGCGTCCCGTACGAGGTCCGCCGCCACGCCGGGACGCCCGACACCCTCGCGGTCGGGCGCCCCGGCAAGGTCGGGCTGCTGGAACTGGCCTTCGAGAGGATCGGCGGGCGCACCGAACTCACCGGCCACTACCAGAAGTCGCCGCTGCAGATCATGCGCCCGCTGTACTACGACCCGGCCCGCCCCGACCTCGCCGTCACCTTCCTGATGTCCACCGGCGGCGGCATCCTGCAGGCCGACCGGCTGCGCACGGACGTGCGCTGCGGCGCCGACACGGCCGTCCACCTCACCACCCAGGCGGCCACCAAGGTCTACCGGATGGAGCACGACTACGCGACGCAGCTCCTGTCCCTGGCGGCCGGCCCGGGCGCCTACGTCGAGTACCTGCCCGAGCCGGTGATCCCCTTCGTCGACTCCCGCCTCTACCAGCGCACCGTCCTGACCGTCGACCCGGGCGCGACGGTGTTGGCGAGCGAGACCGTGCTGGCCGGCCGCCTCGCGCGGGGCGAGCGCAACGCCTACCGGGTGTTCGCCTCGGACCTCGAAGTGCGCCGCCCGGACGGCCGGTTGGTGGCCCTGGACACCGTACGGCTGGAGCCCGCGCAGCCCGGGGCCGGTGCCGGGGGCAGGGGCGGAGGCGGGGGCGGAGGCGGGGGTGCCGGTGTCGGCGGTCCGGCCGTGCTGGCCGGCCACGACGTGATGTGCAGCCTCTACGTCCTCACCCCGCTCGCCCCGCCCGCGGCGGTCGCGGACACCCTGCACGAGGCGCTGGCCGGCTGCGGTCTGCTGCACGGCGTCAGCGTGCTCCCCGAGGACAGCGGCGCCTGGCTGCGCCTGCTCGGCTCGGACACCCGCGCCTGCGCGGCCGCCCTGCGCTCGGCCTGGGACGCGGTGCGCCGGCTGCTGATCGGGGCCCCGGCGCCGGAACTCCGCAAGACCTAGCGCCCGTCGCTCCCCGCCAGGCGGGCGATCTGGCGGTGGCTGAGCTCCACCGTGCGGTTCATGTGCCGCAGCAGGAAGGCGAGTTCGTCCTCGCTGTCCTCGGTGAAGGTGGCCGCCCAGTCGGCGCCCAGGGTGCGCCACACCTCCCCGAAGCGCTCCAGCGCCTCGGGGCGGACGGCGACCAGGACGCGGCGGCGGTCGGCCTCGTCGCGTCGGCGGGCGACCAGGCCGGCCTTCTCCAGGCGGTCGACCAGCCGGGTGGCCGAGCCGCTGGTGAGGCCGGTCAGCTCGGCGATCCGGCCGGTGGTGACCGGGCCGTCCTCCAGGGTGAGCAGGTTGAGGCACTGGACGTCGGTGGGGTGCATGCCGAGGTGGTCGGCGACGGCCTGGTTGAACAGCACGTAGGAGGCCAGGTAGCGGCGCGAGACCGGCCACAGCCGCGCCATCAGTTCGTCGCGGGTCGTCATGGGGGAAGGGTAACCGGCCGGCCGTCGCCCGCCGGATAAATAGTTGCGCAACGCAGACATCTCTTTCTATGTTGCCTGCATGACGCAGATAAATCAGCTCCCCGTTGCCGTCACCGGCGCCACCGGCGCCCAGGGCGGCGCCACCGCCCGCGCCCTGCTGGGCGCCGGCCGCCCCGTCCGCGCCCTCACCCGCGACACCGGATCGCCCGCCGCCGCCCGACTCGCCGCGCTCGGCGCCCAGGTGGTGCACGCCGACTTCGACGAGCCGGCCACACTGGCCGCGGCGCTGGACGGCGCGGGCGCGCTGTTCGCGATGTCGACCCCGTTCGGCGCGGACCTCGACACCGAGGTCCGCCAGGGCGCCGCCCTGCTCGACACGGCGGCCGCGGCCGGTGTGCGGCACGTGCTCTTCACCTCCGCCGCCAACGCCGACCGCTCCACCGGCATCCCGCACTTCGACACCAAGCAGCGCATCGAACAGCACCTGGCCGGCCTCGACCTGCCCTGGACCGTCATCGGCCCGGCCGCCTTCCTGGAGAACTACGCCAACGACTGGACCCTCCCGTTCCTGCGCGCGGGTGTCTTCCACCTCCCCATGCCGCCCGGCGTCCCCCTCCCGGTGATCGCCGCCGAGACCATCGGCGCCTTCGCCGCCCACGTCCTCACCCACCCCGACGCGTACACCGGCCGCCGGATCGACATCGCCTCCCAGTGGTGCACCGGCGATCAGATCGCCGCCGCGATCGCCGCCGCGAGCAGGCGGCCGATCCGCTTCGAGGAGGTGCCGCTGACCGTCGTCGAGACCTACTCCGAGGACCTCGCCGCGATGTTCCGCTACTTCCGGGAACCCGGCCTCGACATCGACACCGACGGCCTGCACGCCGCCCACCCGGACATCGCGTGGCAGTCGCTGGAGGCCTGGGCCGCCGCCCGGAGCTGGGACCTCTGACGGGTACCGTGGCGGGATGGCCCCGAGGACACCGCGCAGGATCCACGTCGACGGCGGCGACTACCGCTGGACCGTCCGCTCCCGGGACGCCGGTCACGTCGTGGTCCGGGTCTGGTCGGACGCCCCCGAGTACTCCGAGCGTCCCGAGCGTTCCGAGCGCTCCGAGGGCACCGGCCGTGGCAGCCGCGCCGGCCGGCCGCTGGAGGTCACCGTCCGCTTCGACGACCCCTGGCTCCACTACGGCGTCCTGCTGACCGCCCCCGCCGAACGCATCGCCGAGGTCTTCCGACTCGCCCCGGTCACCCCCGCCCTGACCGCCGCCCTGGTCCGGGCCGGCCTCGCCGCCGGCTGGCGGTCCGAGGAGCCGGGCGCACCACGGCGCTTCACCATGGACGGCGAGCCGGACCGCTTCACGCTCCGCCCGGAGGAGTGAACGGCCGACGGGCGCCGGGAAGTGCACCGTACGAGCCGGGCACCTTCGCGCCAACCTGACGGCACGGCATCGGTGCTGCCCGGCGGCGGTGCCGGGGGCCGCCCGCCCGGGGCGGGCCGGAGTGTCGGGTGGCCGGTTCCGGACGGTGCGGTCGTGCGTGTGCCGAGGAGTCGCTGCTACATCCGATGGACGGGTCGGCGGCGCATCGGGCGCCGTGCCCCGCTCGGGAGGCGCAGTGGCACACCAGGACGACCGGATCTTCGTACGGGCACACGTCCGCCGTCGGCCGAGACCCGGTGGCGCGGCCGCCGCCCGGGGCAGCGGCTGGGTCATCGCCGGGGCGGTCGCGGCGTTCTGGCTCTGGAGCCGCTTCGTCGGGTTCTCCGACACTCCGCCCGCCGCCCCGCCGCCGACCCCGGTGTCCACCGCGGTGCCGACCGCGGTGCCGACCGCCGTGCCGGCCGCGGTGCCGACCGCACCCGGGCCCACGGCCTCCGTGCCCGCCGAGACCGGTGCGACCTGATGGCCCGCACCGTCCGCATCCGCCGCCCGCGCGGTGCGGGGGAACGGCTGGGAGCCGCCCTGGTGGCGTTGGCGGCCGCCGTGCTCGTCGTCGGCGTGGTCCAGTCGCTGCTGCGGTCCTGGGTGTTCCTCGCCGTGGTCTCGGCCGGCTGTCTGCTGTCCGCCGCCCGTGGCCCCGCCCTCGACCGGGCCCGCACCAAGCGGCTCGCCGCCCTGCGGATACCGCTGGCCACCGTCGACGCCATGGACGACCGGGCCTTCGAGTTCGCGCTGCGCGACCTCCTCGTCCGGGACGGCTGGAGCGCGCGGCAGGTCGGCCGGCAGGGCGACCAGGCGGCCGACGTCATCGGCCACCACCCGCGGCTCGGCCGCATCGTGCTGCAGGCCAAGCACACCAGGGTCGCGGCGAAGGTCGGTGTGCACGTGATGTACCAGGTGAAGGGCACCGCCGGCCCGGCCCACGGCGCCGACGTGGCCGTGGTGGTGACCAACGGCGGCCTGACCAGGGACGCCAAGGCCTGGGGCGACCGGCACGCCGTCCACTGGCTGGACCGGGCGCGGCTGGCGGCGTGGGCGGAGGGCGGGGTGCCGCTGGAGGAGGTGCTGCGGCTCAGGAGGCGGCGGAGGTGAGGCGGGCGGCGGCGGCCAAGCCGGACCGGGCGGCGTCGCGGACGGACTCCTCGGCGTCGGTGGCCGCCGCGTGCTCCAGGGCGGCCCGGGTCCCGGGACGGCCGGGCCACTGCCAGGCGAGCATGGTCAGTGCCCGGCGGCGCACCTCCCGGCCGGGATCGCCCTTCGCCCGGGCGTGGATGACCGATTCGGCGTCGTCGGGGGCGAGTACCGCGTAGTGGCCCAGCGCGGCGCCACGGACGCCGTGGTCCGGGTCCGCGGTGACCCGGTCGAGGAGGAGCAGCACCGTCTCGGGGTGCGAACCTCGGTACTGGGCCAGGAGGTTGACGGCCTTCAGTCTCAGTTCGGAGTTCTCCGAGCCCGTTGCGACCCGGGTGAGCAGCGCGGCGGTCGCGGGGTTGTCGGCGTCCAGGTGGGCGAGGCCTTCGAGGGCGCGGCGGCGGGTGCCGGGGCTGCGGTCGTGCAGCGCCCGGTCGAGCAGCACCGGCAGGACGGCCGGGGTGTCGGTCCGCCAACGCGCCAACTCGCGGACGGCCGTCTCCCGGACGCTGTTCTGCAGGTCGCCCGTGGCGCGGTCGAGGAACACCGGCAGCGCCTCGGGGTGTGCGGGCCAGGACCGCGCGAGGGCCTGGAGGGCGTCGCACCGGACGGATCCCGTCAGGCCGTTGGCGGCGAGGTCCAACAGCTGTAGCGGGTCGCCCGTGGCCCCGGGCTCGGAGGTCGTGGGCGGGAGGTCGACGATGTCGCGGCCGACGAACATCGGTGAGGCCAGGGCCGCCTCGACCTCCGGCAGCAGCGGCACGACGTCCGGGTGGTCGGGCCATCCGTCCGCCAGTTCGAACAGCACCCTCATCCGGAGCAGGAAGACGGACTTCTCGGCCGCGAGCGCCAGGAGTGCGGGCACGATGCCGGGATGGCTGCTCCACCGGCGGGCCAGCGCGGTGACGGCGGCGTGCGTGTTGTCCCCGGGGCCGAACGCGGCGAGGGCCAGGGAGGTCTCGACGGCGGTGTGGAAGGCGACCGCCACGGTGACCTTCGCATTGGTCGACGAGGTGAACTGCCCGTGCAGGTGGAACCAGCGGAGGTAGCGCTCGCGCCCCGTCCAGCCGGGAACCGCGCTCAGGGCGGCCAGCGGGGCGAGCAGCGAATCGATCTTGAACGCGACGGTGGTGTACCCCGAGAGACGGCTGGTGAGGCCGTCGATCGCGCGGTCGCTCTGGGCCCGCAGCAGCCCGATCTTCCGCACCTCGGCCAAGGACCGGATCGCCAGGATCAGCGAGGTGTCGTCGCCCCGGTCGAGCAGGTGGTCGATCGCCGTCGCCGCGTCGGGCTCGCTCAGCCGGTTGACCACCAGCAGCAGCACCTCGTGCCACGCCGGATCGTCTGCCCTGCGCGCGAAGACCTCCTCGATCAGGCCCTCCGGCGTCCACTCGCGCTGCACCGTGTAGCGGTGGACGATGTCCTCCGCCGCCAGGTGTTCCAGGAACGCGCGGTGCACGAAGCCGTACACCTCGCCGCCGTACCTCGCCAGGATGAAGTTGCGCTCGCGCAGCTGGTCCCGCAGGGCGCGGGCGGCGGCGAGGCACTGGTGCACCGGGAGACCGAACTGGCCGAAGTAGTCCCGGAACACGCACTCCAGCTCCTGCGCGTGGATGTGGTTGCCCGCGATGCCTCCGGTGCCCTCCTGCATCCGGCGGGCGAGCAGGCGCAGCAGTTCCATGCGCTCGCGGTCGTCGAGGAGGTCGATGGCCTCGGCGGCGCCGGGCTTCAGCGGGGTGCTCAGGTGTTTGGTGTCGCGGTCCCAGTGGGCGACCAGGACCCGGACGGCGTGCTCGTAGACGCCCCGGCGGTCCCTGGGCAGGGTCTGGCGCCGGCCGATGATCGCGAGGATGGTCAACAGCAGTGGATTCCCCGCGAGTTCGCGGATCGGCCGGGAGGCGTCGACCGCGTCGGTGATGCGTTCGACCAGCCGGGCGGCGAGTTCGGGGTCCGCCGGGCAGGCGATCGTGTACCAGCGGCGGGCGAAGTCGGCGATCCGGCCGCGGTCGAGGTCCTGCAGCATGAAGTGCGTGAAGCCGGCGCCGCCGAGGGCCGCGCGCTGGTAGCCGATGACCCGCGAGGTGACGACGACGCGCGCCCGCTCGTAGCGGGCCGCGAAGGCGGCGATCCGTTCGGCGGTGGCGGCGCGCACCCCCGGGTCGAAGAGCTCGTCGAGGCCGTCGAAGACGATCACGACCCGGCCCTCGTCGAGGAGTCGAAGCAGTTCGGGCCGGGGGAGGGACATCCCGGCGACGCGGTGGCGGTGGTCGAGGAAGTCCTCGAACGTGCCGTCGCGCCAGTGCCCTTCGGCGTACTGGCGCAGTTCGACCACCAGCGGGACCAGTCCGTCCAACGGGGCGAGCGGCCCGGCACCCCCTTGGCAGAGGGTGAGGGCCAGGTAGCGGGCGAGGGTGGACTTCCCCGAGCCGGGATCGCCGAGTAGGACGACCCGCCGGCCGCGCGGTCCGGTCAGGACCGACAGGGCGTCCTCGGTCGGCCGGTCCAGGTAGTCGTCGCGCAGCTGCTCGACGGCCGGCCGGCCGAGCCCGGGCGGGAGCGCGTCGCCGGCGAACTCGCCGTACGCCGACAGCCGTTGGACCAGTTCGCGGGGCAACTCCACCGGCGGCGGGTCCTCCCGGACCTGCGGGGTGACGAACACCTCGCGCAGCTCCACCACCGGGTGCTCGCCCTGCTCGGAGAGCGGGGTGAGCACCTCCAGGTCCAGACGGCCGTACGTCTCCCGCACCCGGCGGGCGTACCCGGCGCAGGCGGCGGCCATCGACCCGGCGGTGACCGGCGGCCCGTCGTCGTCGGCGACCAGGTTGATCGTCCCGGCCTGGTAGACCGCGCCGAGGACCGTTCCGGTGACGCGGTTGGTCGTCGTGTCCCGAGGTTCCCCACCCATGAGGTCAGGCTAGCCGCTCCACGAACTTCCTTTGCCACGGCGTCTCGACGGCGTACCGGCTGTAGTGCTCGCGCACGTACGCGACCGCCTCCGCGGCCGGGACGCCGTCCAGCACCGCGATGCAGGCGAGCGCGGTGCCCGTGCGACCGCGCCCGCCGACGCAGGCGAGTTCGACGCGTCCGGTGGCGGCGCGCTCCCAGGCCTCACGGAAGGCGTCGGCCGCGTCCGCGCGGTCGCCGGGCAGCCGGAAGTCGGGCCAGCGGACCCAGCGGTGCTCCCACGCGATGCCCGTCGGCGGGCGGCCCAACAGGTAGAGGCCGAACGTGGGTCGGGGCCCGGGCGGCAGCGGGCGGCTCAGGCCGCGGCCGCGCAGCAGGCGGCCGGAGGGCAGGCGCAGCAGACCGGGGGTGTCGGGCGCCCAGGGGGTCGGCTGATCGGTGTGATCGGCGCGGTCGGACGGGTGGGCCGGGTGGGCCGGGTGGATCGGGTCGGGTCCGCGGGTGGGGTCGGTCATGTGGCTTCTCTCCGGGGGGATTTGTCGGACTCCGTGGGCGCCCGACGAGCACCGGGCGCCGGGCATCGGCCGTCGCACGCAGGGCCGGACAGGGCGGGACAGGGCGGGGGACGGGACGGGACGGGGCGCGGGTGCCGGGCTCAGGACGCCACGTGCAGGCCCACCGTGCCGCCCGGCAGCCCGGCGCGGTGGGCCAGGGCCGCCGCCTCGCCGCGCGAGGCCACGCCCAGCTTCGCCAGGATGTTGGCGACGTGGAACTTCACCGTCGACTCGCTGATGTGCAGCGCGGCGGCGATGTCGCGGTTGCGGCGGCCCTGGGCGAGCTGGTCGAGGACCTCCAGCTCCCGGGGCTGGAGGCCGTCCAGGGGGTCGGTGGCGAGGGCGGGCTCGGGGAGGGCGAGTGGCAGGTCGACCGTCACCGTGGTGCCCCAGCCGGGGACGGCTTCGACGGTGCAGCGGCCGCCGAGGGCGGTGATGCGGTCGGTGGTGCGGTGGACGGCGAGGGCGTCGAGGGCCAGCACACCCATGCCGTCGCCGCGGACCACCGCCCGCAGCGCGGCGCCGTCCGGGGTGAACTGCCAACTGACGTGCAGGCGGCTCGGCTTCTCCTGCTCCAGCATCAACAGGACGGCCACCCGGACGGCGTCCCGGGCGGTGTGCGCGGCGTCGGCCGGGACCGACCGCCCGGCCTCCACCGGGGGCGCCGCGTCCAGCCGCACCTTGGTGTGCCGCAGCAGCGGGCGCAACTCCCGGGCGAGCCGGGCGAAGGCGGCGTCGGCCGGCTCCTCGCTGAGCGTGCGGTCCAGGTCGGCGCCCCGGCGCAGGTCGAGCAGGGCGGTGACGGCCAGTTCGGTGGCGTTGCGGCGCGCGGTCGCGTCGTCCAGGTCGGGCGAGCGCAGCGGCGCCAGGACGGCGCCGAGCGCCGCGCTGTGGGTGCCGGTGAACTCGGCGATCGCGCGGGCACGGGCATTGGCGGAGGCCCGGGAAGCCGCCGCGTGCTTGGGGCCGGCGTCGGTGGCGCGGTGGTCGGAGTGGGCGATGACCAGGTCCCACAGCTGCTGCAGGACGGCGAGCGCCCCCGGCGCCACGGGGTGGGCGTTCGCCCGGACGAGCACCAGGACGGCGCCGTGGCCGGCTCCCGGTGCGGTGCCGTCGCCCGGTGCGGGGCCGTCGCCCGACGTGCCGCTGCCCGAGGTGTTGCCGCCCGAAGTGTTGCCGCCCGCGGTGGTCGAGACGACGACCACCGGGCGGACGCGGCCCGCGAGTTCGGCCTCTCCCTGCCAAGGCCGGCCCGCCGAGGTCGTCGCGGTGGTGTGCTCGGCCAGCCGGGACAGCTCCAGGCTGCTGACCCCCTCGGTCAGCTCTGGCAGACCGTAGGCGTGCGTGGGGGAGTGGGTGCACACACCGCTGAGCTGGGCGACCGCCACGTGCGGGACGAGCGTGCCGAGCATCGTGGAGAGGCGCAGCAGGAGGTCCGGCCGCGGCGTGCGCAGCACCTCGACGGCCCGGGCGAGTGCGTCCTCGGGGCGGCCCCAGGACTCCCGCCACTTCTCGTCCGCGCCGTTCGCACCGTCCGCGCCGTTCGGGTTGCCCGTGTCGTTCCTGCTGCCCGTGCGGCCGGTGCTGCCCTGGTCGTTCCTGCCGCTCGTCCCGCGCACGCCGTTCACACCATCCATGCCGTCGAGCCTAGTCCGGTCGCGATCGGATCCGCCTGGCCGTTCGGACAGGTCGAACCGTCCGAACGGCAGGGTCCCCGGCTGCGACGCCGGGACCAGGATGGGAACCGTCGGAAGTACCGAACCACCAGAACCCCAAGGAGATTCCATGACCAAGGCGATCGCCTTCCACGAGTACGGCAGCGCGGACGTGTTGCGCCCGGTCGACCTCGACCTGCCCGCCCCCGGGCCCGGCCAGGTGCGGGTCGCGGTCCGCACGGTGGGCGTCAACCCGCTGGACCACAAGGTGCGCAGCGGTGCGATGGCCGAGCTCTTCCCGGTCGCCTTCCCGGCCGTGACCGGCTACGAGGTGGCCGGCGTGGTGGAGGCCCTCGGTGAGGGCGTGAGCGGCTTCGCCCCCGGCGACGAGGTGTTCGGCGCCGTGATGGGCGGCGGCTACGCCGAGCACGTGCTGGTGCAGGTCGAGCTGCTGGGCCGCAAGCCGGCTTCGCTCGGCTGGGAGGAGGCCGCGGCGATCCCGGTGGCGGCCGAGACCGCCGAACGGGTGCTCGACGTCCTCGGCGTGCGGGCCGGCGAGACCCTGCTGGTGCACGGCGCGGCCGGCGGGGTCGGCACGGTGCTGCTGCAGTTCGCCCGGGCTCGCGGGATCACCGTGATCGGCACCGCGAGCGAGGCCAACCACGACCACCTGCGCGAACTCGGCGCGATCCCGGTGACGTACGGGGAGGGCCTGGCCGAGCGGGTGCGGGAGGCCGCCCCCGGCGGCGTGGACCGGGCGCTGGACGCGGCCGGACAGGGCGGGGTGCTGCCGCTGTCCATCGAGCTGACGGGCAGTGCGGACCGGGTCCTGACCATCGCCGACTTCGTGGGCGGGCAGCAGCACGGCGTCCGCTTCACCGGCGGCTCCGAGGGCGTCGACCACCTCCACCAGCGCGCCTACACCGCCGCGCTCGCCCTGCACGAGGCCGGCACCCTGCGGCTGCCGCTGCACCGGGTGCTGCCACTGGCGGAGGCGGCCGAGGCGCAGCGGATCAGCGAGCAGGGGCACCTGCGCGGCAAGATCGTCCTCACGGTCTGACGCCGCGTGCGGATGCCGCCCGTACCCCGGCCCCCCGGCCACCCGTGTGGAGCGACGGGTGCTGCTCCCCCGAACGGGCCGGGGTGGGGGCCGGACGCGGGTGGCAACGACAGCTGTCCGTCGCGCCGTTGGCCTCGTGGCCGCTCGTCCTCGCGGGTGCGCGCCACCCGCCGAGGTGCCGCCCGCCGAAGCGTCGCCCGCCGAGGTGCCGCCTGCCGAGGTGCCGACGCGCCGATCGCGGGACGGTGGCGGAAGGCCGCCTGCCGCCCGTTCCGGTCGGTAGAGTCGCGGCCATGGTGACGGTGGACGCGGCGGGAAGCCCCGCGACCGGTCGGCTGGCCGGTCGCTCCTGCGTGGTGACGGGTGCGGCGAGCGGCATCGGACGGGCCGTCGCCGAGCGGTTCGTCCGCGAGGGCGCGTCGGTGGTTGCCGCCGATGTCGACGCCGCGGGGCTGGACCGGCTGGCCGGGCAACTCCCGGGCGCCGTCAGTACGGTGGTCGGCGACGTGGCCAGCGACGAGGATGCCCGCCGGATGGTCGCGGCCGCCGTGGAACGGCACGGCCGGCTGGACGTCCTGGTCGCCAACGCCGGAGTCATCCCGCTGATGGAGATCACCGAGGCCACCGCGGAGGACTGGGACCACGTGATGGCGGTGGACGGCCGCGGCATGTTCCTCACCTGCAAGTACGCGATCCGGGCGATGACCGCCCAGGAGCGGCCCGGCGGCGCGATCGTCTGTCTCTCCTCGATCTCCGGCGAGGCCGGCCAGCGCGGCCAAGCGGTTTACGGGCCCGCCAAGTTCGTCGCCTCCGGCCTCACCAAGCACCTCGCCGTCGAGTGGGCCGACCGCGGCATCCGGGTCAACGCCGTCGCCCCCGGCACGATCACCACCGAGCGGGTCGCCCGCCTGCGCGACGAACCCGGCGGGCCCGAGTACCTCGCGGCCATCGAGAAGCTCCACCCGATGGGCCGCCTCGGCGCACCGGACGAAGTCGCCGCCGCCGTCCTCTTTCTGGCCTCCGACGACGCCTCCTTCATCACCGGTGCCGTCCTGCCCGTCGACGGCGGGTACCTGGCGCAGTAGCGCGGGCGGCAGATCAGGCAGATCAGGCAGATCAGGCGGATCAGCCGGCGAGCAGCTCGACCGGCGCCGACACCTCGTCCGGCCCATGCCCGGCGTCGATCGCCCGGCGGGTGAGGCCGAGTGCGGCGTCCAGGACGGCGGTGTCCAGGCCGCTGGCCCGGACGGTGCGCGCGACGTGGGCCGGGCCGGCTGCGGCGGGGGCCACGCTGCTGCGGTGGCCGGGATGCCGGCGGTCGTCCGCGCGCCGGGCGAAGTCGTCGGTCAGCGGCGGCATGATCCGGGTCAATCCCTGGTCGTACGAGGCGAGTTCGGCGCAGCTGATGCCCTCGGCCCGGGCGGGCGTCAGGGTGTGGACCCATCCGTGTGCGGTGGTCGGAACGGGTCCGGCAGCGCCGCGTCGGCGCCCGGCCCATCGGGCTCAGGCCGGGCACGGCAACGGCGGTACGGGAAGGAAGGGTTGAGGGAGATCGTCCGCCCGGCACGACAGCTACGCCAGGCCTGCTGATGCCGGGGCGCCGCCGCGCCGGACCGACCTGTCCGGAACCGCTCGCGGGCCTCGCCCTGGAGCGCGCCCGGATCACCCGAAGGACAGGCGAACTCGCCGCCGACCGTGCCCTGTTGGACACGGTAACGGCCGCGGAGGCGCCGAGCGAGGTGATCCGCGCCGGTCTACCGCCCGCCGGGCCGCCGAACCCACGGCGCGGGCCCGGCGGAAACCCGGTGGCGTGCGCGTCCGCGCCGTGCTGGAGTGAGCGGATGGATCATGACGAGGTGCTAGCCCTGTTCGACGACCGTGTCCGGCGCAACGCGCAGCCCGACGGGCCCGGTGTCCGGGTCGAGCACGACGGTGCGGTAGTGCGGCTGGTGGGCGGGGTGGGCGACTGGAACGGCGTGGTGTGGTCCGGCCTGGACGAGGCCGTGGTGGACGAGGCGATCGCCGCCCAGGTGCGTCACTTCACCGAACTGGGCCTGGAGTTCGAGTGGAAGGCCTACTCCCACGACCGCCCCGCGGACCTCGGGCGACGGCTGCTCGCGGCCGGTTTCACGCCCGAGCCGGACGAGGCGCTGATGATCGCCCGGATCGCGGACCTGCCCACCGAGGCCGTCCTCCCCGAAGGCGTGCGGCTGCACCCGGTGACCGACCCGGCCGGGGTGGACCTGATGGTGGAGGCCCACACCCAAGCCTTCGGCGCCGACCACCCGGGCCTGCGCGCGCGGATGCTCGGCCACCTCCGGCACGGCAGCGACACGGTCCGCATGGTCGTCGCCCTGGCCGGCGACCGCCCGGTGTCCGCAGCCCGGATGGAACTGAACCCCGGCACCGGCTTCGCCGGCCTCTGGGGCGGCGGCACCGCCCCCGACTGGCGCGGCCGGGGCATCTACCGCGCCCTCGTCGCCCACCGCGCCCGCCTCGCCGCGGACCTCGGCTACCAGTACCTCCAGGTCGATGCCAGCGACGACAGCCGCCCCATCCTGCAGCGCCTCGGCTTCGCCCGACTGAGCACGACGACGCCGTACGTGTACCGGCCGTAGGGCCTGGTCCGCTGCGCGTCCGGCAGATCTCCCCGCCCCGGACCGGAGGCCACCCTGGGCCGTGATCCACTTCCGGTCGTTCCCCCTGATCGACGAGGAGCCGAGGCGATGACCCCTTCACCTGCCCGGACGCCCTGATTCGGTCCGGTGCCACGTTCCGGGAGTACGGGCTGATCATCCATGACGGCGGCACAGCAAGTATCGGGATCGACTTCTGCCCTTGGCACGGACAGCGCCTCCCCGAGTCCAGGGGGACCGCTGGTTCGACGAGGCGCAGCCGCTTGGCGAGCCAGTCGCGCAGGCCCTGCCGCGCGGGGTTCCAGGAGGCGAACGGCACGAGGACCGGGACGGGGTCGGCGGGGCCGAGGCGGTCGATCAGGGCGAGCAGCAGCAGGACGGCGAGCGAGGTCTTGCCGGAGCCGGCGTCGCCGAGGACCACCAGGCGCCGCTGCGGCAGCGCCAGGAAGGCCTCGGCGAACGCGGCGAGCTCGGCGGACGACCCCTCGGGCGGGGCTCCGGCGAGTTCCGTACGGTCGGCGAGGTGCCGGTCCGCTCGCCACGGCACCGGTAGCGGCACGGGACCGAACAGCCCGCGGGTCGCCGCCTCGTCGCGCCACTGGCGGGCGACGACGAGGGCCAGTCGGCGGGCGTCGGGGTCGGCGGTCGTGGGCTGCGGTCCGCCGTAGAGGTTGATCACCTCGGCCTGGTGGACGGTCCGCGCCTGTCCGCCGGAGAACCGGTTGGACGTCACGCTCTGCTTCGCCCTGCCCGGCGTTCCGTCGTGCATGTCGTCGCGTACAGGGTCGCGCACCTCTTCCCGCACGGTTCATCAGCGTACCGGCGGGGGAAGGTATTTGGACCAGTTGTGGGAAGCGGGGCCCTGCCCTCGGCGAGGGGCTGGACCTGGACGTGTCGTCACCGCGTGACCGCGAACCGCCCCGGGAACGGCTCCCCGGGCTCACCCGAGAAGACCACCTCGCCCCGGTGCAGCACGTGCACCACGGCCGCCCCGGCGAGGGTGCGCGGCAGCGACTGCGCGGCCAGCACCACCGTACGGCCGGCGGCGGCGTCGGCCAGCAGGCGGGCGTGCAGCCGGGCGGCGACGGCGGGGGCCAGGCCGCGCTCGGGCTCGTCGAGCAGGAGGAGCGTCGGCCGGGCCGCCAACGCCCGCCCGACGGCGACCAGCTGCTGCTGGCCGCCGGAGAGACTGCCCGCCCGGCGGTCCAGCAGCGCGGTCAACTCGGGGAAGAGCTCCAGCGCTTCGCCCGGGCCCGGTCCACCCAGGCTCAGGTTCTCGGCGACGGTCAGCGACCCGAACACCCCGCGCTCGGCCGGGACGAGGGCCAACCCCCGCCGTACCCGATGGTGCACCGACAGCCCGCCGATGTCCCGGCCCCGCCACAGCGCCTGCCCGCCCGACAGCGGTACGACCCCGGCGAGGGCGTGCAGGGCGCTCGTCCGTCCGGCGCCGTTGCGGCCGAGCAGGACGGTGAGGGCGGCGGAGGGGAAGGCGAGGTCGACCCCGTGCAGTGCCTCCAGCGGGCCGTACCGGACCCGGGCGGCACGGAGTGCGGCTTCGACGGGCATCAGGTCACCGCACCCCAGGCCCGGGTGACCCTGGGATCGGCCAGGACGGTCGCGGTCGGGCCGCCCGCCACCATCCGACCCTCGGCCATGGCGTAGACGGAGTCCGCGAGTTCGCCGACCAGTTCGACGTCGTGCTCGACCAGCAGCAACGCCATGCCGCGCTCGGCCAGGCCCCGCAGCACGGACACCAGACGGGCCGTCTGTGCGGCGTCGAGCCCGGCGGCCGGCTCGTCCAGCAGCAGCACGCGGGGCCCGCCCGCCAGCGCCCGCGCCAGCTCCACCAGCCGCAGCACGCCGGTGGGCTGCGCCCCGGCGGGCTCGGCGGCGATGTCCTGCAGCCCGAACAGCCGCAGTGCCCCGGCCGTCCGTTCGGCCACGGCCCGGGTCTCGGTCCGTCCGGGCCGCCCGGGCCGTTGCGCCGTCCGTTGTTCGGCGCCGACCCGGACGTTGTCGGCCACCGAGAGGGTGGGGAAGACGGCGATCTGTTGGAAGGTCCGCGCCAACCCGAGCCGCACCCGCCGGTGTGCGGGCAGCCCGGTGACGTCCCGCCCGCCCAGCAGCACCCGCCCGGCGTCCGGACGCGCGGTGCCGGCGAGGCAGTCGAACAGGGTGCTCTTACCGGCTCCGTTCGGCCCCACCAACGCCGTGATCCGCCCCGGCAACGCCACCAGGTCCACCCCGGCCACCGCTTCGATCCCCCCGTACCGTCGCACGATGCCCCGGGCGGTGAGCCGGGCAGCGGGGTGGGAGACGGGGCGGCCGACATGAGTGTCGCTCATGGCTGACCGTTCCGTGCGCCGAGGACTGCCGCTCGGTCGATGGGACGCGGGGTGGGATGAGAGTTCCTCATGGCCCGGTGCCGTCGTTGGTCGGTGGGACGGGATGAGAGTTGTTCATGGCTTCTCGCCCGGGTGGTGCGATGAGACTTCCTCATGGCTGCTCCTCCGCATGGCCGGCGGGATGGCATGAGAGTTGCTCATGATGCCCGCTCCTCTCTCTCCCGCCTCGCCGCGATGGCCGCTCGTACCCGGTGCCCCGTCGGGGTGAGGCGGGACGGGGGGAGGGCCGGGGGTGGGCGGCTGTCGCGGTGGTGGTGCAGGGGGAGGGAGGCGAGGCCGCCGGGGAGGCGGCCGATGACGGCGGCGAGGGCGCCGACGGCGACGGCGGAGACGCCGGCGACGGTGCCGGCGTCGAGGCCGATGAGGAGGGCGGCGGCCAGGACGGCGGCGAGGGCGCTGTCGGCACCCGCGACGACGACGGCCGCGAACCAGAGCAGGCCGCGCACCGGGTCGAAGTCGGCGGGGTCGAAGGCGCGTCCGGCGAGGCCGATCAGGCCGCCGCCGAGGGCGGCGAGCGCCGCGCCCGCGACGAAGGCGAGGAGCTTGAGGCCGGGGACGTCCACGCCGGCCGCGACCGCGCCCGGTTCGTGGTCCCGCATGGCGGTCAGGGCCCGGCCGAGTCGATCCCGGTGCAGGGCGCGAACGGCGAGCAGACCGAGGCCGAGGAGCAGGAGTTCGGCGAGGTAGAAGGCACGGTCGCCGGCCAGGAAGGACGGACGGTCGAGGACGAGCCCGGTGGTGGCGTACGGCTGCTGGAAGACGAAGCGGCTCATCGCCATCCCCACCGCGAAGGTGACCAGGGCGAGGGCGAGCCCGCGTCGCCGGATCGCCGGCCAACCGGTGAGCAGGCCGAGTGGCGCGGTGGCGAGGACGGCGATCAGCAGCGCGGGCACGGAGGGCAGTGGCGGGAGGCCGGGGATGCGACCGGACATCAACAGCGCCGTGCCGAGCGCGCCGAGGCCCGCGTAGCCGGCCTGTCCGAGCGAGATCTGCCCGCCGTAGCCGGTGACCACGACGATGGACAGCAGCACGAGCGCGAGCGCGGGGACGAGCAGGGCGCTGCGCAGGTCGTTGCCCCGGAAGCCGAGCGGCAGCAGGAGCAGCACCAGGCAGACGGCCCCCGCGAGGCGTCCGCCCCCGCTCCCCGCACGGTGCAGGTTCAGCGGCGCCGGTCCGGCCCGTTCCCCGCCGGTGCCTGCGCCGTCGATGCCCGGTCCGCCGATGCGTGGCCCGGCGAGCAGGGCGGTGGCGAGAAGCGCGATCACGAACAGGTTGGACTGCACCGCCTGCACCAGCGGCAGCAGCTGCCCGGACGGGTGCAGCCGGGTGAGTTCCGACTGGGCGATGCCGAGGGCCAGCCCGGTGGCGACGGCGACCGGGATGCTGTGCAGCCGGGCGGCGACCGCGACCGCCATGGTCTCCATCACCAGCAGCGGCAGCCCGTACGGGTCGAGCAGCAGGTACGGCGCGAGGGCGATGCCGACGAGCCCGGCGGTGAAGGTGCCGAAGGCCCAGCCGGCGGCCGAGAGCCGGTCGGCGTCGACCCCGGCGAGGGTGGCGAGGTGGCGGTCGTCGACGACGGCGCGCAGATGGAGGCCGAAGCGGGTCCACCGGGTGACGGCGGAGACGGTGAGGCCGAGCACGAGGATGGCGGCGAGCTGGGCGACGGTGTCGGGCCGAAGGTTGTGCCCGCCGGGCAGGTGGATCGGGGTGCCGCCGAGCGGGGAGGGCGCGCCGGCCAGCGGTGCCGCGCCCCACAGCAGCACGGCCACGCCGATGAGCAGCACGAAGACGCCGAGCCCGGCGACCACGGTTTCGGCCGGTCCGGCGCCGCGCCGTTGCAGCGGGCGGTAGACGAGGACGTCGAGCAGCACGCCCAGGGCGGGGGCGACGAGCAGCAGGCAGCAGGCGACGGCGGGCCACACCGGCCAGTGCCGTACCACGACGAGGTCGCGCAGCAGGTAGGCGATGGCCATGGCCTGGGCGCCCTGGGCGATGTTGAGCACGCCGGTGGCGCGGTGGCAGACGACCAGACCGATGCCGCTGAGCGCGGCGGCGCTGCCGACGGTGAGCCCGGCGAGGGCGAGGTCGACGGTGAGGCCGAACGAGTCGGGGGCGGCGGTGAGCAGGGCGGTGGCGGTCATGGGCGGTCAGCCGGTCGGCGGGGCGGATTCGCCCGGACGGGTGGTGGGGCCTCGGCCTGAGCCGGGGCCAGGATCGGGGCCAGGACCTGGGTCGGGGCCAGGACCTGGGTCGGGGCCAGGACCTGGGTCGGGATCGGGGCCAGCGCCGGGGTCGACCACGGGCGGCGAGCAGAGCGGGCAGGGCGTCAGCCCCCGGTCCCGGACGGCGCCCCGGTCCACCGGTCCGGCCCGCGCCTTGCCGGTGACCAGCGGGCAGTCCGGACGGTGGTAGCGGCTGCCCTCGGGAACGGCCAGCCATCCCTCGGCGCCCCCTCCGGCCGGATCCGGCGCAGCGGGCCCGGCACCGGCTGCGGCACTCGGCCCGGCACCCGCTGCGGCAGCCGCTTCGGCACCCGCTGCGGCACCCGGTCCGGCGCGCCGACCGGTGTCGGGCTCGGTGCCCGGTCCTGCGTCGGGCGCTCCCGTGCCGGACGGTTCGACGAGCAGCTCGTACAGCCGCTCCACCCGCCGGTCGGTCAGGTCCTCGCGCTCCGGCGGGGGCGGCGACCGTAGTGCGACCAGGACGGTCCCGGCCACGATCAGGGCCGCGCCCGGGACGGTGGAGGAGGCCAGATAGGGGATCTGCTGCTCGACGAAGCGCTCTCCGGAGACCCCGTACCAGCCGAGTACGCACAGGACGGCCCCGGCCGCGACGAGCAGCCAGCCGACCCATTCGCGCGCACCCCGGAGGGCGCCCCCCGAGGCGCTACCCCCCGAGGCGCCACCCCCCGAGCGGCCGCCCCGGAGTGCGCCGCCCCGACGCGCGCCGCCTCGGACGGGGGAACCCTCTGGGGCGTTACGGGTGATTTCTCCGTCGGATTGCGATTCGTCCATGGATCCGCCTTCATGGTGTCACTTGAGACGTTTCCAGGATTGGCCTGGAACAGCATCCGGGACAGCGAGACAGCGGCCCGGGCGGCGCAGTCGAGAGGGAACACCATGCACGTGACGCGAAGCGGCACCCCCACGGGCGGCGGCCGGGCCCTGCGGACGGCGAGCGTGCTGCTCGCGCTGGTGCTGGCGGGCGCGGTGGCCGGGTGCAGCAGCAGCAAGTCCGGCTCCTCGGCGTCCTCCCCGGCGAACGCGAGCCCGAGCGCGAGTGCGACCGCCTCCGCGAGCCCGAGCGAGACCGCCACCGGCACCGCCTCCGCGAGCCCGGGGGCCACCGGCACCGCCCCCGCCGACCCGGCCGCCGCAAAGACGGCGATCACCACCAACTGGGAGAAGTTCTTCGACCCGGCCACGCCGATCGCCGACAAGGCCGCGCTGCTCCAGGGCGGCGACGCGCTGCTCCCGGTGCTGCAGGGCTTCTCGCAGGATCCGCGGGTCGGCCAGGTGCAGGCGAAGGTCACCGACGTCTCGTTCACCGACGCCTCCACCGCGACCGTCACCTACTCGCTGTCCCTCCAGGGCACGGTGGTCGAGCCGAGCGCGTCCGGCCAGGCCGTCCTGGAGAACGGCACCTGGAAGGTGTCCCGCTCGACCCTCTGCGGCCTGCTGACCCAGGCCGGTGGTGCCAGCGGCACGCCGATCCCCGGATGCAGCTGACGCCCCGCTCGTGGTGCCGGGCCGCCGACGCGTTCGCGCGCCGGCGGCCCGGCCGCGTCGTGGCGGCGGTCCTCGCCCTCCTCCTGCTCGCGCTGCCGGCCGGCTGCGGGACCCGGCTGCCCGCCGACGCCTTCACCGCCCGCGCGACCCCCACCTCCGGGGTAAGCGGGGGCACCGGCAGCGGAGGGAGCGGGACCGGGGGCACCGGGAACACCAATGCCGCCTCCGACACCGGGGTCACCGCCGGCGAGATCGTGATCGGCATCGTCACCTCCCTGACCAGCCCGGTCGGCAGCGACGTGTTCAGCGGTCCCCGGTACGGCGCCCAGGCCTTCTTCCAGTCCCTGAACGACCACGGCGGCCTGCACGGGCGCACTGTCCGGGTGGTGACCTGCGACGACGGCGGCAGCGGTGTCGGCAACCAGGACTGCGTGCACAAGCTGATCGACCAGCAGCACGTCTTCGCGTTCGTCAGCGGGAGCGTCCTCGACTACGCGGGCGCGCCGTACGTGAGCGGCAAGGCGGTGCCGGACGTCGGCGGACAGCCGATCGGCACGGCGTACGACCGCTGGCCGCACCTCTACGAGATCTACGGCAACGCCGCGCCGCGCGACGGCCGCTCGGTCGGCTGGAACGGCACGCTCTACCAGAGCACCGAGGTGTTCCGTTTCTTCAAGCAGCGCCTGGGCGCGAGCAGCGCCGCCGTGGTCGCGTACAACCAGGCCGACTCGGCCCGTTACGCCGGACAGCTGAAGGCCGGGCTGGAGGCGGAGGGCTACCGGGTGCTGATGCAGACGGTGGACTTCGCGCTGCCGAACTTCCAGGCGGTGGCCGCGGCCGTGCGTGCCGACGGCTCTCAGCTGCTGTTCGACGCCATGGACACCCGGGGCAATGCCGCGCTGTGCCGGGCACTGGACGAGTCCGGGGTGACGGTCACGGCGAAGGTGACCAACGTGCAGAACTGGTCGGAGTCCGTGCGCAGTGACTACCAGTCCTCGCCGAACTGCCGCAACGTGCTCTGGGCGACCTCGTCGAGCCTGAACTACGAGGACCAGCAGTACCCGGCGGTGCACGACTTCCGTACCGCGATGGCCCGCTACTACCCGGACCGGGCCGGTCAGCTGTCCGCCTGGGAGCTGGAGGGCTGGGCGGGCGCGCAGTGGCTGACCGACGCGCTGGACTCCTGCGGCGCCGCGCCGACCCGCTCCTGCGTCGAGGCGTTCATGAACCGCGCCGAGCCGTACGACGCGCACGGCCTGATCCTGCCCGCCTCCTTCGTCCCGCAGCCGCCGCCCTCCGGTCCGACCCGCGCCTGCCTGAACGCCGCCCGCTGGCAGGACGCGGCGCAGGGCGGGCGCGGCGGCTGGGTCACCCAGGTGCCGTCGATGACGACGAACTGCTACGACGTGCCGCAGCTGCCGTACAAGCCGTAACGCCGCCGGCCGCGGACCCCGCCCCGGCGGCCGTTGTACCGAGCCCGGCAGCCGTTGCACCGAGCTCGGTGGCGGACTCCGACCCGGCGGCGGACCCCGACCCGGCGGCGGACCCCGGCCCGGCCGCACTCCCGAGGCCCGCCGGAGCTTAACGGTCCCCGCCGGAGCAGCAGCCCCCGCCGGAGCGGTGGCCCCCGCCGGAGCGGTGGCCCCGGCCGGAGCGTCGACCCCGGCCGGAGAGCCGAGGTCGGCCGTGGCGCGGTTGCCGTGCTGTGGTCCGTCGTCCGGGAGCCGTTCGACCACGACCATGGCCGCGTCGTCGTCCAGGCGGCCGCCGACGTGGGCGAGCAGGTCGCGGCGGAGGCGGTGGAGGAGGGCGGTGGGGCGGTCGCCGCGCCAGGCGGTGACGCGCTCGGTGAGCGGGTAGAAGCGCCGCTGGGCGTCGCGGGCCTCGATCACGCCGTCGGTGTAGATCAGCAGCCGGTCGCCCGGGCGGAACGGGAAGGTCTCCACCTCGTACCGCGTCGGGGCGAGGTCGCCGAGCCCCAGGGGCGGGGAGGGTTGGCGGGCCGCGAGGGTGGTGATGCCGTCGGGGCGCAGCAGCAGTGGGGGCGGGTGGCCGCAGTCGATCAGGCGGACCGGTGAGCCGTCGTCGGGGATGTCGAGCAGGACGGCGGTGATGAACGATTCGCCGGCCTCGCCCGACTCGTGGGGCTCCTCGACGGCGTCGCGGGACGCCGCCCGGGGCAGGGTGCGCCGCTCCTGCTGCGTCCGGCGCGCCTGCCGGGACTGCTCGGCGAGCTGGGCGAGGTCCCAGCTGACGCTGCCGTCCAGGTAGGCGGCCAGGTCGGGCAGCTCGGCGTGCAGGTGGGCGGCGGCGCGGAAGGCGCCGAGCAGCAGGGCCGCGTCGCCGAGCGAGGACAGGCCCTTGCCGCGCACGTCCCCGACCAGCAGCCGGGTGCCGGTGGCGGTACGGGCGGCCGCGTACAGGTCGCCGCCGACCTGGGCCTCGGCCTCGGCGGCCAGGTAGACGGAGGCCAGGTGCAGCGGCCCGATCCGGTCCGGCAGCGGGCGCAGCAGCACCCGCTGGGCGGCCTCGGAGACGGACCGGACCCGGGCCAGCTCGCGTTCGTGCCGCTCCCGCAGCACCCGCAGGCCGATGATCAGTGCGGAGACGACGGCCTGCGCGCTGAGCTGGGTCTCGATGTTGGCGCTGGTCAGGCTGTCCCGGACGGAGCCGATGACGGTCAGTGCGGCGAACGCGATCAGGGCGACCGCCGCGGTGGCCCGGGGGCCGGCGAAGGAGGCGGTCAGGGCGGGGGCGACGATCAGCAGCGGGCCGAGGTGGATGTCCGGCGGGGACAGGATGTCGATGACGGTGATCAGGGCGATCAGCGCGAGCGTCAGCGCCGTCAGCACCCGGGGGTCGGGTCGCCAGGTGCGGCGGCGGTCGGGGGGATGCGGCGCGTGCGGCGGGAACGGCGCATCGGGACGCTGCCGGAGGGGCACCTCTCCTCTGTACACCGTGGGGGCGGCGGGGCGCACCCCGAGACGGCCGTCGGTCCGCGGCCGTCGACCGCTGGGAGCGCTCCGTCGCCGGCCGCCCTCGGCGCGCAGTCGGGGCGCGTCCGTGGGGCTGCCGTCGGTGCCGGGCCGGGCCGTGTCCGTGGGGCTGCCCTCGGTGCCCGGTCGGTCCTGGGCTGCCGGGCGCCGTGAGCGTTCCGTCAGCCCTCTTCGCCGTAGCGGGCCAGGTAGGCGGCGAAACGGGCGATGTCCTCGTCGGACCAGTCGGTGAACCGGGTGGTGAAGGCCAGTCGGCGCTGCTCGTTGGCGTCCCGCAGCAGGGTCAGCCCGGCCTCGGTGGCGCGCAGGATCTGGCCGCGCTGGTCGTCCGGGTCGGCCTCGCGGGCCAGCAGGCCGAGCTTCTCCAGGGCGGTGACCTGACGGCTGACGGTGGACTTGTCGAGCATGAAGTGCGCGGCCACGTCGGCGGCCCGGCAGCCGCCGCGCTCCGTGATCAGGTCGAGGATGCTGTACGTGACCAGGGAGAGGTCGGGGTGCAGCTGGGAGGCCTTGTGCCGGGCGCGGCGGGCGAACGCGGTCAGCTCGCGCTGGATGGTGTCGATGGACGACTCGCGGCCGGGCACGGCGTTCCTATCTCCTCGATGTTTGTTGCACTATACAACGGATTCGCCCGGGGTGGCGCGACGCTCCGACGCCGGCCGTCCTCGCGCGGCCTGCCAGGCGCGGGCGGCGGCGATCCTGCGGGTCGCACTCGGGTGAGTGGCGAACAGTAGCTCAAGCAGCCTGGGCGGGTCGACATCGGAGACGTTCGTCAGTGCCAGTCTGCGCTGCATCGCCACGAACTGCTCGGCATCACCGGTCAGTTCGAGGGCGTGCCGGTCCGCCCGGGCCTCGATCCGGCGACTCACCGCGCACTGCGCCGGACCCGACAGCGCACCCAGCAGCGCCGCGAGCGCCGCGAGCAACGGCAGAGCCCGGGGGTCCGCCGCATCGGTCACCCCGGCGGCGTCCAACAGCGGCTGCCAACCGGTCAGCAGGCCGAGGACGGCCACCGCGACGGCCGCCCCGACCGCGCCCAGCGCGGTGCCGACCGGCACGTCCCGGTGCTTGACGTGGCCCAGCTCGTGCGCGACCACCAGCTCCACCTCGCTCGGCTCGGCGGTGCTCAGCAGCGTGTCGTACGCGACGATCCGGCGGGTGGCGCCGAAGCCGGAGACGTACGCGTTGAGCGCGGTCGTCCGGCGGGAGGCGTCCGCCACCAGGACGTCCCGCACCCGGACGCCGTCCCGTTCGGCCAGCGCCAGCAGCGCGGTGCGCAGCTCGCCCGGCGGCATCGGGGCGAAGCGGTTGAACACCGGCTCGATCAGCAGCGGGTGCAGGAAGGAGAGGGCGGCGGTCAGCAGTGCCGCCGCGCCCGCCGCCGGTACCCACCAGTGCTGCGGCGACCAGGCGGTCAGCGCGAACAGCCCGAGGGCGAGCGGGAGGACCAGGACGAGGGTGAGGAGCAGGCCGCGCAGGGCGTCCAGCGCCCAGCCGGCCCAGCCCTGGGTCACCAGCCCGGACCGGGCCCGGACCGACCGCACCCGGGCGTCGAAGGGCAACTGCAGCAGCCGGCCGAGGACCACCAGCGCCGCCGCGCCGGCCAGGACGGTGGCCGTCCGGGAGCCGCCGAACCAGCTGCCGGCGGCGGTGACCAGCGCGGCGCCGGCCGGGGTGAGGCCGAGCAGCAGGGTCAGCGCCAGGCCCGCCAGCCGGCCGCCCAACGCCCACGGCAGCTGGGCGCGGCGCAGCGCGCGGCCCCGGGCGCGCTCGGCGGGGGTGAAGTCGGGGGTGACGTCGGTGACATCGGTGACATCGGAGGCGGAGGCGGGAGTGGCGCCGGGGGTGACGTCGGGGGACGCGGCGGGGCCGCCCGGAGCGGAGGCGGAGGCGGAGGCGGAGGCGGAGGCGGGAGCGGGGGCGGGGGCCGGGTCCGCGTCGGGGTCCGGGGCGGGCCGGCGGTCGGGGGTGGTGTCCATGGGCGGGGTACGGCTCTTCCGGTCGTCCGGTGTTCCGGTCGGGTGTCGCGGTTCAGCATGGCGTACCCGGACGGGCAGTGCGCACTCCTCTGCCGGGCGCAGCCGCGGCGGGGTTCAGCCGGGTGCCTCTCACTCCTCCGTGGGACCGGTGGCGCGGTGGACGCCCGCGCGCAGCAACTGGTGGCCGAGGTCGACCAGGGCGCGGCCGACCGCGAACTCGTCGCCGACCTCCGGGGCCGGGGTGTCGCGCGGGTTGCGGCGCGAACGGGCGTCGCTGTGCAGGACGTTGCCGTCGGCGTTCAGGACGGCGTGCACCCGGGTGGTGTCCCGGTCCTCGACCACGTGCAGGCTGAGCTGCCAGTCCTTGGTGCGGACGGCCCGCTCGCCGCCCCCACCCCCGCCGCCCGTGCCGCCGTGCGGGACGCCGCCCGTGCCGTCCGTGCCGCCGTGCACGGCGCCGACCTCGTTGCTGCCCATCACGTCACACCTCCGGGCCTCCCGCGCGGGACCGGTGTCCCCGTACCACCACGCTGCGCGCCCTCCCCGCCGCCGCACCAGGGACACGGTGGCCGGGACGGGTGGGGTGATTGGGACGGGCGGGCCAGGGGTGGGGCCGCCCGTGCCCTTCTGTGGCCGGAATGTTGCGGCTGCGGGCCCAAGTGGTGGTGATTCGGTGGCGTAGGCTGACCGCTCTTGCATCATCCTCGGGGGGAAACCACTCATGCGCCGTGCCGCGGCCGCCGTCGCGCTGCTCGTCGGACTCACCACCGTCACCGCCTGCGGTCCGGACGACCCGGACCCCGCCCCGGCGGGCGCCGCCCCCGCCCCGACGGCCGCGTCCTCGACCCCGGGCGCCCCGACCACCGGCGCGGCCCCGAGCAAGACCGCCGCGCCCCGGCCGGACGGCACCATCACCGTCGCCTTCGCCGGGGACGTCCACTTCGAGGGGCGCACCGAGGCCCGGCTGGCCGTCCAGCCGCCCGAGCCGGCGCTCGGCCCGATCTCCCGCAACCTCGCCGACGCGGACCTGTCCGTCCTCAACCTGGAGACCGCGATCACCGGGCGGGGCGCCCCGGAGCCCAAGCTGTACACCTTCCGCACCGAGCCCAAGGCGCTGTCGGTGCTCAAGGACTCGGGCGTCGACGTCGTCTCGATGGCCAACAACCACGCCGTGGACTTCGGCGCCGACGGCCTCGCCGACACCCTCGCCGCCAAGGACTCCTCGCCGATCCCGGTCGTCGGCGTCGGCCGCAACGCCAAGGAGGCGTACGCCCCGTACGTCACCACCGTGCGCGGGGTGAAGGTCGCCGTGGTCGCCGCGAGCCAGGTCGAGGACCTCACCAACCAGAAGTGGCGGGCCGGCGCGAACAAGCCGGGCATAGCCTCCGCACTGGACGTCCCGGCGCTGGTCAAGGCGGTGGAGGGGGCGAAGCAGCAGGCCCCGGTCGTCCTCGTCTACCTGCACTGGGGCGAGGAGGGGAAGGCCTGCCCGACCGCCGCGCAGACCACCATCGCCAAGAAGCTCGCCACCGCCGGCGCCACCGCGGTGGTCGGCACCCACGCGCACACCATGGTCGGCTCGGGCATGCTCGGCAACACCTACATCGGGTACGGCTTCGGCAACTTCCTCTGGTACGGAACCTCCGACTACCCGAACTCCAACGAGACCGGCGTCACCACCCTCACGCTCACCGCCGACGGCAAGGTGACCGGCGAGGCCTTCGCCCCGGCCACCATCGACGACAAGGGCATCCCCGAGCCGGTCGCCGGCGCCGCGGCAGCGGCCGCCCTCAAGCGCCGCGACGGCCTGCGCGGCTGCGCGGGACTCTCCCCCGCGCCGAAGGCTCCGGCGGAGCCGACGACCTCGCCGTGAGGTCGGGCCCCGGCGGCCGGCGGGCGCTGCTCACCCAGTTCGTGCGGTGGGTCGTGTCGTGGCGCGGGAGATAAGCGAGACGAACCGTCTCGTCTTTGTGAAGGCGGCGGCAGGTCGGCGTTCGAATTGACGGTCGCACAGGCTCTCGGCGTGGGCGAACAGCTGTGTTAGGTTAGCCTTGCCTAATCTTGCTGGTCGGAGGGGATGTCCTGTGCAGCAGCAGTCCGAATTCGCCGGTACCGTCGCGATGGTCACCGGAGCCGGGCAGGGCATCGGCGCGGCCGTGGTGCGGGCGCTGGTGGCCGAAGGAGCCGTCGTCGCGGCGGTGGACCGAAACGCCGGAGCGCTCGACGCACTGGTGGCGGAGCTTCCGACCGTCAGACCGTACGTACTGGACGTGGCCGATGCCCAAGCCGTCGACGATGCAGTCGAATTGATCGAACGTCAACTCGGCGCGATCGCCACGCTCGCGAACGTCGCGGGCATCCTGCGTTCCGGACCGGTCGTCGAACTCACCGACGCCGACTGGGCCGACACCTTCGCCGTCAACACCACCGGTGTCTTCCACACCGGCCGCGCCGTCGGGCGGCGGATGGCGCGGCGGGGGCGCGGGGCCGTCGTGACCGTCGGCTCCAACGCCGCCGGGGTGCCGCGGGCAGGGATGGCCGCCTACGCGGCGTCCAAGGCCGCGGCCACCATGTTCACCCGTTGCCTGGGGCTGGAACTCGCCCGGTCCGGGGTGCGGTGCAACGTCGTGTCGCCCGGGTCGACCGACACCGAGATGCAGCGCGCGCTGTGGGGCGAGGACGCCGCTGCGGCCGAACAGCGGGTGATCGAGGGCGACTTGGCCGCCTGGCGGGTCGGTATCCCGCTCGGGCGGATCGCCGCGCCCGCCGATGTCGCGGAGGCCGTGGTGTTCCTGGCCTCCGACCGGGCGCGGCACATCACCATGCACGACCTGTACGTCGACGGCGGCGCGACCCTGCGGGCCTGAGCCGCCCCGGGCTTCCGCCGAACGGCCGCTTCATCGCGGCTGCGCCTGACGCCTGACGCCTGACGCCTGACGCCTGACGCCCTGTCGGCCCCGGCAGTCCCGCCGGTGCCCCGAGTCCCGCCGCCCCCCGAGATCCGCCGGCCCCGAAGACCTGCCGGCCCCCAAGAGCCGCCGGATCCCCGTTGAGCTGCGATCTCCCCCGTAGACCCGTCCCAGACTGGAGAATCCACCGTGACCACGGTGCACCACGCCCCGGCGGCCCCCCTCGCCGGCGGCCCCGACCACGCCGTCATCGGCGCGGCCAGCGGACTGCTCGGCCAGTACCGGGCCGCCTCCGACGAAGCGTTCTTCGCCTCGCCGACCCGCACCCTGCTGACCTCCGGCGTGCGTGCCCGGGTGCCGCAGGACGGGCGACCGCTGGCCCTGCGGGTCGCCGAGACGCTGGCCGAGGCCGGTCGCGCGGGGGGCGAACGGCCGCTGGTGGTCGGCGCGGTGGCGTTCGACCGGGACAGCAGGGTCGAACTCGCCGTGCCCGAGCGGGTCCGGACCGGCGGGGCACTGGGTGACGACCCGCTGATCGCGCTGCCCGCGCCGCCGGCCGAGCGGCTTGACTGGCGGATCCGCCCGGTGCCAGCGCCGGAGGCGTACGGCGCGGGCGTCGCGGCGGCCGTCGAGCGGCTGCGCGGCGGGGAGTTGAGCAAGGTGGTGCTCGCCCGGACGCTGGAGCTCGGCGCCGCCGAGCCGCTCGACCTGCCGGGCATCCTGCAGCGGCTGGCCCGGCGCGACCCGGGCGGCTACACCTTCGCCGTCCCGGCCGGCGGCGGCCGGACCCTGATCGGCGCCAGCCCCGAACTCCTGCTCTCCCGGCGGGGAACGGCCGTGCTTGCCAACCCGCTGGCCGGCTCGGTGCCGCGCAGCGAGGACCTCGGCGAGGACGTCCGGCGCGCCGCCGCCCTGCTGGAGTCCCCGAAGGACCTGCACGAGCACGCGGTGGTGGTGGACGCCATCCGCGAGGCGCTGGCGCCGTACTGCCGCACCCTGGAGGTGCCCGAACGGCCCACGCTGGTGCGGACGGCCGCGATGTGGCACCTGGCCACCACGATCCGCGGCGAACTGGCCGACCCGGCGGTCTCGGCCCTGGAGCTCGCCTGCGCGCTGCATCCGACCCCGGCCGTCTGCGGCACCCCGACGGACGTCGCGCGCCGTGTGATCGGCGAGGTCGAGCCCTTCGACCGCGGGCTGTACACCGGCATGGTCGGCTGGGGGGACGCGACGGGCGACGGCGAGTGGGTGGTCACCATCCGGTGTGCGGAGGCGGACGAACGGACGCTGCGGGTGTACGCCGGTGCCGGGGTGGTCGACCGCTCCTGCCCGGAGGCCGAACTCGCCGAGACCAGCGCCAAGTTCCGCACCTTCCTGGACGCCGTGGGGGTGTCCCGGTGACGCCGCGGGACGGGTTCACCCCGTACCCCGCCGAGTTCGCCGAGCGCTACCGGGCCGCCGGGTACTGGCGCGGCGAGACCTTCGGACGGATGCTGCGCGAGCGCGCCGCCGCGCACGGCGGGCGGATCGCCGTCGTCGATCCGGGCGGCCACTGCGCGGCCGCGGCGGAGCGCCGCTGGACGTACGCGGACCTCGACCACCGGGCCGATCGGATGGCCGCCGGGCTGCTCGCCCGGGGCATCCGGGCCGGGGACCGCGTGGTGGTCCAACTGCCCAACGCCGCCGAGTTCTTCGAGGTGGTCTTCGCACTGTTCCGGATCGGCGCGCTGCCGGTCTTCGCGCTGCCCGCGCACCGGTACACCGAGATCGGGTACTTCTGCTCCTTCACGGGGGCGGCGGCGTACGTCGTGCCCGCCGTCGACGGTGGCTTCGACTACCGCGAACTCGCGTCCCGGGTACGGTCGGAGAACCCCGCGCTGCGGCTGGTGCTGGTGGCCGGAGAGGATGCGGGCGAACACGTCCGGCTGGCCGACGTGCCCTGTGACGGTCCCGGTCCCGGTCCGGCGGACGAGCCCGAGCCGGGGGACGTCGCCTTCCTGCAGCTCTCCGGCGGCAGCACCGGCGTGCCGAAGCTGATCCCACGCACCCACGACGACTACATCTACTCGCTGCGCGGCTCGGTCGAGCTGTGCGCACTGGACGCCGACAGCGTGTACCTGTGCGTGCTGCCCGCAGCCCACAACTTCCCGCTCAGCTCGCCGGGTTCGCTCGGCGCGCTGTACGCAGGCGGCCGGGTGGTGCTCTGCCCGCAGCCCAATCCGGAAACGGCCTTCCCGCTGATCGAACGCGAGGGCGCGACCGTCACCGGGCTGGTGCCGCCGCTCGCCCTGCTCTGGCTGGACGCCGCCGAGCGGGGCGCCCGGGGGTACGAGAGCCTGGAGGTGCTGCTGGTCGGCGGCGCCAAGTTCAGCACGGAGGCCGCCCGCAGGGTGCGGCCGGTGCTGGGCTGCACGCTCCAGCAGGTCTTCGGGATGGCCGAGGGGCTGGTCAACTACACCCGGCTGGACGACCCGGAGGAGCTGATCACCACCACCCAGGGCCGCCCGATCTCCCCGGACGACGAGGTCCGGATCGTCGACGACCAGGACCGGGACCTGCCCGACGGCGCCACCGGCCACCTGCTGACCCGCGGTCCGTACACCATCCGCGGCTACTGGAACGCGCCCGAGCACAACGCGAACTCCTTCACGGCGGACGGCTTCTACCGCACCGGCGACCTGGTCCGGCGGACCCCGACCGGCCACCTGGTGGTCGAGGGGCGGGCCAAGGACCAGATCAACCGGGGCGGCGAGAAGGTCGCCGCCGAGGAGATCGAGAACCACCTGCTCGCGCACCCCGCCGTGCACGACGCCGCGGTGGTCTCGATGCCCGACCCCTACCTGGGCGAACGCACCTGCGCGTACGTGGTGCTCCGCGCCGAGCACCGTGAACAGCCGCCGAAGGGCGTCGAGTTGAAGCGCTTCGTGCGACAGCGCGGACTGGCCGACTACAAGGTGCCGGACCGGGTCGAGTTCGTCGAGGCCTTCCCGGCCACCGGCATCGGGAAGGTCAGCAAGAAGGACCTGCGCGCCGCCATCGCGGCCTCCCTGCCCGCCGCCCGTTGATTCCCCCCTCTAGTTGCTAAGGAACGACCATCGTGGGCCTGCCCCGCATTCCCTCCTATCCCATGCCCGCCGCCGAGGAGCTGCCCGCCAACCGGGTCGCCTGGACGGTGGACCCGGCGCGCGCCGTCCTGTTGGTCCACGACCTGCAGAACCACTTCCTCGGCGCCTTCGATGCCGAGGCCGCACCGGTGCCCGAACTCCTCGGCAACGTCGCGGGCTTGGCCAAGGCGGCCGGCGCCGCCGGTGTGCCGGTGGTCTACTCGGCCCAGCCGGGCGGACAGAGCCCGGCCGAGCGCGGACTGCAGCAGGACTTCTGGGGGCCGGGCATCCCGGACGACCCGCGTGCCACCGCGATCGCCGACGCCGTCGCGCCGGCGCCGGGGGACACCGTGCTGACCAAGTGGAAGTACAGCGCCTTCGTCCGCACCGAGTTGGAGCGGCTGCTGCGAGAGCAGGGCCGGGACCAGCTGGTGATCACCGGGGTGTACGCGCACATCGGCGTGCAGGCCACCGCCTGCGACGCCTGGATGCGGGACCTGCAGGCCTTCGTGGTGGCCGACGCGGTCGCCGACTTCGGCCCGGCGGAGCACCGCGCCGCGCTGGCCTGGGTGGCCGGACGATGCGGGGTGGTCACCACGACGGAGGCCGTGCTCGGGATGCTCGACGGGCCGAGCGGGACGGGATGGTCCGACGCGGTCGACGCGGTGGACGCGGTGGACGGTGCGGGCGCAGTGGACGCAGTGGACGCAGTGGACGCAGTGGACGAGGTGGACGGGAAGTGACGGGCGTGGGCTTCACGGTGGAGCGGATCCGGGCCGAGGTCGCCGACCTACTCGGCGAGGACCCGGCGGACATCCCGCTGGACGAGAACCTGGTGGACTGGGGGTTGGACTCCATCCGGCTGATGACGCTCGCCGAGCGCTGGCGGGCGGAGGGCGCCGAGGTGGCGTTCGTCCGGCTCGCGGAGCGCCCGGCGGTCGAGGCCTGGGCCGAGCTGCTGGGCGCGGTCTGATGGATGCGGTCGTACGGGAGACCGTCCAGGGGGCCGCGCGGGAGGCCGTCCGGGAACAGGGGTGGGAGGCCGTCCGTGAATCGGTGCGGGAGTCGGTGCGGGAGTCGGTGCGGGAGGAGGCGCAGACCCCGGTGCCGTCCCTGCCCCGCCGCAGGGTGACGTACCCGGCCACCACCCTGGTGGGTCCGGTGGAGGCGCAGGCGGCCCGGACGCCGCACGCGCCGGCGCTGGTGCTCGCCGACGGGCGGACCGTCGCCTACGGCGAGCTGAACGCGTCCGCCAACCGGCTGGCGCGCGCCCTGGCCGCCCGTGGGGCCCGCCCTGGCGCGGTGGTCGGACTGGCGGCGTTCCGCCGACCGGCCGAGCTGCTGACGGCGCTGCTGGCGGTGGTGAAGTCGGGCGCGGCGTACCTGCCGCTGGACCCGGCGGACGCGCCCGGGCGGCGGGAGCGGCTGCTCGCGGAGAACGCGCCGGTGTGCGTGCTGGGGGAGGGGGTGCCGGGGGCGCTCGCCGGGCTGGACGTCGACGGCGAGCCGGCCGTCGACCCGCCCCGGGCGCTCACCCCGCAGCACCTGCTGTGCGTCGGGTACGGCCCGGGCGGGCGCCCGACGGCCGTCCGGCTCACCCATGCCGAGGCGGACCGGCGAGTGCGCGAGCTGCAGGCGGAGCACCCGCTGGGCCCGGGCGACCGGGTGCTGCACCTGGGGCTACCGCTCTGGGAGTTCCTCTGGCCGCTGCGGACGGGCGCTGCCGTGGTGCTCGCCGACCCGCAGCGGGAGGGCGACGTCGGGGCGGTGGTCCGGGAGCTGGGTGTGACGGCGGTCCGGGTGGCACCGGCGGCCCTGCTGGGCGCGTGACGGCGGACGGCTCTCATCTGTCAGCTAACAGCTAACAGCTAACAGATGACAGATGACAGATGACAGCTTTCAGCGAACAGATTTCGTCATCTGTTCGCTGAAAGCTGTCGACCGTCACGCGTGCGTCCGCGCCGCAGCCGAGGCTGCCGCCAGGTCCGCCGCCGTCCACGCCATGGCCACCGCGCCGTCCAGCACCGCCCGTTCCGCCTCCGCGCCGAGCGCCGCCTCGGCGAACGCCGCCTCGTGCGGGGCGCAGGCGCCGCCGGTGATGTCCAGGACCGGATGGATCGAGGGCACCACGTGCGACACGTTCCCCATGTCCGTGCAGGCGAACGGCCCGCTCTCGACCGGCTCCGGCCGGCCGAGCGCCGCCGCGTTGGCCCGCCACAGGGCCAGCAGCCCCGGGTCGGACCGCATGTCCAGGTAGTCCGGCTCGGGGCGGGACAGCTCCACCTCGCACCCGGTGGCCAGTGCCCCGGCGCGGAAGCAGTCCTCGACCCGGGAGCGCAGCTCCGCGAGGTCCTCGGCCGCCGAGGCCCGGATCTCGTACTCGGCGCTCGCGCTGTCCGGGATCAGGTTCGGCGCCGTGCCGGCCGCCGTGGTGATGCCGTGCACCCGCCAGTGCGGCGGGAGTTGCTGGCGCAGCAGCCCGATCGCGACCTGGGCGACGGTGAGCGCGTCGGCGGCGTTGCGTCCGTCGTGCGGGTTGAGGCTGGGGTGGGCCGCGCGCCCGGTGTAGCGGACGGACAGTGTGCCGAGCGCGAAGGAGCGGAAGTCGGCGACCTCGACCGGGCAGGGGTGGACCATCATCGCCGCGTCCGCTCCGGCGAAGGCCCCGGCCTCCAGCAGCAGCGCCTTGCCGGCCCCGCGCTCCTCGGCCGGCGCGCCGATCACCCGTACGGTGAGCCCGAGTCGGCCGGCGTACGGGGCGAGCCCGAGCGCCGCGCCCAGGCCTGCGGCGGCGATCAGGTTGTGTCCGCAGGCGTGGCCGAGTCCGGGCAGCGCGTCGTACTCGCAGACCAGGGCGACGGTGACCGGCCCGCTGCCGAGGGTCGCGCTGAATGCGGTGGCCAGACCGTGCGCGGGCGCGGTGACGGTGAAGCCGTGGCCGCGCAGCAGTTCGGCGCACCAGGCGGCCGCGCGGTGCTCCTCGAAGGCGGTCTCGGGGTGGGCGTGGATGCGTCGGCTGAGCGCGAGCAGCTCCTCCCGGTGTGCGTGCACGCGGTCGCGGACGGCCTGCTTGGTCGCGTCGAGGGGCGGCGTGCCGGTGCCCCTGGGTGAGGCCGTGTCCCCGGGTGAGGCCGTGTTCCCGGACGGGGGCGTGGTTCCGGGCGGGGGTGCGGACAGGGGCATGGGTGGCGCCTCCGGGGTGTCAGGGCCCGGATGCCCCCGGGCCGTTGACCAGATCATATGAAGTTAGATTAGGCTAACCTAAGTAAGGCGTTCCGGATCCCCGAGGAGCTTTCCGAACCATGCCCGCCGCCGAGACCCACCCTGGCGACACCCGGACCGTCGAGACCCGGGCCGTCGACTTCCCGTTGCTCGCCGCCCAGGCCGCCATCTGGCACGCCCAGGAGCTCGACCCCGCCAGTCCGGTCTACAACACCGGCGACGCCGTCGAGATCGTCGGCCCGCTGGACGAGGAGCGGTTCGAACGGGCCCTGCGGCAGGCGGTGGAGGAGGCGGAGGCGCTGAGCGCCGTCGTCGTCACCGGTCCCGACGGCACGCCCCGTCAGCGCCTGAAGCCCGGCCGCCCCTGGCCGCTGCACCGCCTCGACCTGCGCGCCGCGTCCTGCGCCGGTAGCGGCACCGGCGGTGGCGCCGACGGTGGCGCCGACAGTGTCGCCGACGCTCCCTCGCAGGCCACCCCCGCCGAAGCCGCCGAGGCCTGGATGCGCGCCGACCTCGCCCGCCCCGTCGACCTCGCCGAGGGCCCGCTGTTCACCCACGCGCTCATCCGTCTCGCCGACGACCGGCGCCTCTGGTACCGGCGGATCCACCACCTCGCCGTCGACGCCTACGCGTTGACCCTCCTCGGCGACCGGGTCGCCGAGCTGTACCGCGCGGACGCCGACGGTGCCGAGCCCGCCCCGAGCCCGTTCGCACGCCTCGCCGAGGCCGCCGCCGAGGAGGCCGCGTACCGCGCCGGCGAGGACTACCCGGCCGACCGCGCCTACTGGACCGCCCGGATGAGCGACACCGACACCCCGCCGACCCTCCCGGGCACCCCCGCCCACACCCCCGACGCCCACACCCCCGACGCCCCGACCCCTGACGCCTCCACGCCCGGCGCCCCCGCCCCCCGTCCGGCCCCGCTACGCCACACCGCCGACCTCCCCGCCGGCACCCGGGACCGCCTGGAGCGCGCCGTCGGCGCCGTCCGCGCCACCTGGGCCGAACTGCTGATCGCCGCCACCGCCGGCTACCTGCACCGCCTGTCCGGCAGTCACGACGTCGTCCTCGGGCTGCCGCTCGCCAACCGCCGTGGCCCGGCCGCCCTGCGCACCCCCGTCGCCACCGCCAACGTGCTTCCGCTGCGCCTCGCCGTCCGCCCCGCCGACAGCGCCGAGGCCCTGCTGCGCAGGGTGGTCCGCGAACTGCGCGCCGTCCGCCGTCACCAGCGCTACCCGCTGGAGGACCTGCGCCGCGACCTCGGCCGCACCGGCGACGGCCGCGCCCTGTTCGGCCCGATGGTCAACATCAAGGCCTTCGAGGGCGACCTCGACCTGGCGGGCCTGCCCGGCACCGTCCGCAACCTCGCCGCCGGCCCCGTGGACGACCTCGCCCTGAACGTCTCGCCCGGCCCGGACGGCACGCTTCGCCTGGTCATCGACGCCGACCCGGCCCGCCACGGAGCCGCCTCCCTCGCCGCCCACCGCGACGGCCTGCTGTGCTACCTCGACGCCCTCGCCGACCTGCTGCTCACCGCCCCGCAGACCCCGATCGCCCGGATCGACCTGCTCGACGCGGACGCCCTGGCCCGGGCCACCGCAGGGCGGACCGAACCCCCGGTCGAGCGGACGGTGCCCGAGCTGTTCGCCGCCCGGGCCGCCCGCACCCCGGACGCCGTCGCCGTCCGCAGCGGCGCGGACGCCCTGACGTACCGGCAGCTCGACACCGCAGCCAACCGGCTCGCCCACCGCCTGACCGCCCTCGGCGTACGGGACGGCGCGCCGGTCGCGATCGCCCTGCCGCGCGGCGCGGACACGCTCGTCGCGATGCTCGCCGTCCTCAAGGCCGGCGGCGCCTGCGTGTCCCTCGACCTCACCCACCCGCGGCAGCGGCTCGCCGCCGTGCTGGCCGACGCCCGACCGGTCTGCGCGGTCGGCACCGCCGAGGCCCTCGCCGAGCTCGACCTGCCCGCCGACCTGCCCACGGTCCGGCCGTCGCCGGCGGCCGGCGGGCCGGACGGCGCCCCGCCCGCACCCCGACCGGCCGACCCGGCCTACGTGTTGCACACCTCGGGCTCCACCGGCCGCCCCAAGGGGGTGGTGGTCACCCACGCCTCACTGGCCAACCTGCACGCCGGCCTCGCCGAGGACCACATCGCCCCCGCCCTGCGCCGCACCGGCCGCGAGCGCCTGCGCGTCGCCCACAGCGCCTCGTTCGCCTTCGACGCCTCCTGGGACCCGGTGCTCTGGATGGTCCACGGCCACGAACTCCACCTGCTGGACGACGCCACCTACCGCGACCCGGCCGCCCTCGCCACCCACCTCGACCGCGAACGCATCGACTACCTCGACCTCACCCCCTCCTACCTTGAAGTCCTCATCGGCGAAGGGATCCTGGACGAGGGCCGGCACCGCCCGTCCGTGCTGGTGGTCGGCGGCGAGGCCACCCCGCCGGCCCTCTGGCGGCGTCTGACCGCCGTCCCCGGCCTCCACCCCGTCGACCTCTACGGTCCGACCGAGACCACCGTCGACGCCTACGCCTGGACGCCGGGCCCGGACGGCGCCCCGGTCGGCCGGGTGGTGCGCGGCTCCCGCGCCTACGTCCTGGACGGCTCACTGCGCCCCGCGCCCGACGGCGTCACCGGCGAACTGTACGTCGCCGGCGCCTGCTTGGCCCGCGGCTACCTCGGCCGCCCCGACCTCACCGCCGAACGCTTCCTCGCCGACCCCTTCGGCCCGCCCGGCAGCCGGATGTACCGCACCGGCGACCTCGCCCGCCGCCGACCCGACAGCACCCTGGAGTTCCTCGGCCGCGCCGACGACCAGGTGAAGATCCGCGGCTTCCGGGTCGAGCCCGGCGAGATCGCCGCCGTCCTCGCCGAACTGCCCGGCGTCGCCCAGGCCGTGGTGATCGCCCGTCCCGGCCCGCAGGGCCGACGGCTGCTCGGCTACGCCGTCCCCGCCGCCGGCGGCGCCCCCGACCCGGCCGGGCTGCGCGCCGCGCTCGCCGCCCGGCTGCCCGCGCACATGGTCCCGTCGGCCGTGCTGCTGCTGGACGAACTGCCGCGCACCGCCCACGACAAGCTCGACCACCGGGCCCTGCCCGAGCCGGCCGCAGAGACCGAAGGGACCGCCGCGGCCACACCGCAGGAGGAGCTGGTCTGCGGCCTGTTCGCCGATGTCCTCGACCTGCGGCAGGCGCCCGGCCGGGACGCCTCCTTCTTCGACCTCGGCGGCCACTCGCTGCTCGCCGGCCGGCTCGCCGCCCGGCTGCGCGAGACCTTCGCCACGCCGGTCGGGTTCGCCGACGTGTTCCGCCACCCGACCCCGGCCGGCCTGGCCGCCCTGCTCGCCGAGCGGACGGCGACCGACGGAGCCGTCACCGACCGCGCCGTCACCGACGAGATCGTCACCGATCACGCCGCCACCGGCCACGCCGACGCCGCCACCGGCCACGCCGACGCGGCCACCGGCCGCAGCGGCGCCCCCGAACCGCGCCCCGCCCTCGTGCCCGTCCCGCGCACCGAGCGGATGCCGCTCTCGCCCGCCCAGCGCGGCCTCTGGTTCCTGCACCGGCTCGAAGGCCCCAGCCCCACCTACAACATCCCGCTCGTGCTCACCCTCACCGGCCCGCTCGACCGGCCCGCGCTCACCCGAGCCCTCGGCGATCTCGTCGCCCGGCACGAAGTCCTGCGCACCGTCTACGGCGAGGAGTCGGACAGCACCCCCTACCAGCGGATCCTTCCGCCCGCACCCCTCGAACTGCACGACGGTTACGGGGACTTGGCCGAAGCCGTCCGGTACGCCTTCGACCTGACCGCCGAACCGCCGCTGCGGGCCACGCTGTTCTCCGCCGGGGCAACCGAGCACACCCTGCTCCTGCTGCTCCACCACATCGCCGGCGACGGTGCCTCCACCACCCCGCTGGTCCGCGACCTCGCCGCCGCCTACTCCGCCCGACTCGCCGGTGACGAACCCGAACTCCCGCCGCTGACCGTCCAGTTCGCCGACCATGCGGCCTGGCAGCGGCAGCGCCTCGGCGCCGCCGACGCACCCGGCCCGCTCGCCGTCCGACAGGCCGACTACTGGCGCACCGCACTCGCCGGGCTGCCCGACCAGCTGGAGCTGCCCACCGACCGCCCCCGCCCGGCCGTCGCCGACCACCGCGGCGCCACCGTGCCGTTCGCCCTCGGCGCCGAGGCGCACGCCGCCCTCGCCGCGCTCGCCCGAGCCACCGGCGGCACCGTGTTCATGGCCGTCCAGGCCGGGCTGGCCACCCTGCTCACCCGGCACGGCTGCGGCACCGACATCCCCATCGGCACCCCGGTGGCCGGCCGCGAGGACGACGAAACCGCAGCCCTGGTCGGCTACTTCGTCAACTCGGTGGTCCTGCGCACCACAACGTCGGGTGACCCGACCTTCCGCGAGCTGCTGGCGCGTGTGCGCACCACCGCCCTCGACGCCCACGAGCACGCCGACCTGCCCTTCGACCGCCTGGTCGAGGAGCTCAACCCGGCGCGCTCACTCGCCCGCCACCCGCTGTTCCAGGTGATGCTCGCCTGGCAGAGCCGCCCCGACGAGCCCGTCGATCTGGGCGGCGGCCTCACCGCCGAGATCGCCGCCGTCCCGAGCGGCACCGCCAAGTTCGACCTCACCCTCAACGCCGGCGAACTGTCCGGCGGCGGCATCGGCGGCTTCCTGGAGTTCCGCACCGACCTCTTCGACGCCGCCACCGTGGCCGCGCTCGGGGAACGCCTGGCCCGGCTGCTCACCGCCGCCGCCACTACGCCCGACACCCCGATCGGCCGACTCCCGCTGATCAGCGAGGAGGAGCGGCTGCGCGCCCTGGTCGAGTGGAACGCCACCCCGGGTGCGGCGAGCCCGACCCCCTCCGCGCCCGGCGCCACCCTGCCCGAGCTCTTCGAAGCGGCGGCCGAGGCCAACCCGACTGCCATCGCCGTGAGTTACGAGGGAAGCCGGCTCGACTATGCCGAACTCGGAGCCCGTGCCGACCGGTTGGCCCGCCTGCTGGCCGCCCACGGAATCGGCCCCGGCACCATCGTCGCCCTCGCCCTGCCGCGCTCGCTCGAACTCGTCGTCGCCCTGCTGGCCGTGGCCAAGTCCGGTGCCGCCTACCTGCCGCTCGACCCCGACTACCCGGCGGACCGGCTGGCCTACATGCTGGCCGACGCCACCCCTGCCGCCCTGCTCACCGACCGCGCCACCGCACCCCGGCTGCCCGCCCACGAGGTGCCGCAGATCCTCGTCGACGGACCGGAGGCCGCGCGGTACCCCGCCGTCCCGCTCGGCCGGAACGAGCGCACCCGCCCGCTGCGTGCCGACGACACCGCGTACGTCATCTACACCTCCGGTTCCACCGGCCGCCCCAAGGGCGTGCCCGTCACCCACCGCAACGTCGTCCGGCTGTTCACCGCCACCGACCACTGGTTCGGCTTCGGAGCCGAGGACGTCTGGACGCTCTTCCACTCCTACGCCTTCGACTTCTCCGTCTGGGAGCTGTGGGGCGCCCTGCTGCACGGCGGCCGACTGGTCGTCGTCCCGCACCTGGTCAGCCGCGACCCGGCCGCCTTCCTCGACCTGCTCGCCCGCGAACGCGTCACCGTGCTCAACCAGACTCCGTCCGCGTTCTACCAGCTCAGCGCCGCCGACCGGGATCGACCCGGCAGCGAACTCGCCCTGCGCCACGTGGTGTTCGGCGGCGAGGCGCTGGAACTCGGCCGCCTGGACGACTGGTACTCCCGGCACGCCGAGGACGCGCCGACCCTGGTCAACATGTACGGCATCACCGAGACCACCGTGCACGTCTCCCACATCGCCCTCGACCGGGCGAGTGCCGCCGCCGGAAGCAGCAGCACCATCGGCGTCAACATCCCCGACCTGCGCGTCTACGTCCTCGACCGGCACCTGCAGCCCGTCCCGCCCGGCGTCACCGGCGAGATGTACGTGGCCGGGGCGGGCCTCGCCCGCGGCTACCTCGGCCGCCCCGACCTCACCGCCACCCGCTTCGTCGCCGACCCGCACGCCGGGCTCTTCGGCGAGCGCGGCACCCGGATGTACCGCTCCGGGGACCTCGCCCGCCGCCGCGCCGACGGCGTCCTGGAGTACTTCGGCCGTGCCGACCAGCAGGTCAAGCTGCGCGGCTTCCGGATCGAACTCGGCGAGATCGAGGCGGTGTTGGCCGCCCACCCGGCGGTCGCCGACGCCGCCGTCATCGTTCGCGAGGACACGCCGGGGGACAAGCGACTGGTCGCCTACGCGGTGGTCGGCGGCGCGGCGGACGACGCTCCGGAGCCGGAGGGCCTGCGCGCCCACGCCGCCGCTGAACTGCCCGTCCACATGGTGCCGTCCGCCGTCGTCCTGCTCGACCGCCTGCCGCTGACCGCCAACGGCAAGCTCGACCGCCGCGCCCTGCCCGCCCCCGGGGCGCCCGCCGCGGGCGCCGGCCGGCCGCCGCGCACCCCGCGCGAGCAGCAGCTGTGCGAACTGTTCGCCGAGGTGCTGGGTGTCGCCGCGGTCGGCGTCGAGGACGACTTCTTCGCCCTCGGCGGGCACTCCCTGCTGGTGGTGCGCCTCGCCGGGCGGATCCGCGAGGTGCTCGGGCTGGAGGTCGGCATCGGCGCGCTCTTCCAGGCCCCCACACCGGCCGCCCTCGACGCCTCGCTCGCGGCCGGCGCCGACGCCACCGACGCGCTGGACGTCCTGCTCCCGCTGCGGCCCGCCGCCCCCGGGCGGCAGCGCCCGCTGTTCGCCGTCCACCCGGCCGGTGGCCTCGGCTGGTGCTACACCGGCCTGATCCGCCACCTGCCCGGCGACGTCCCGATCTACGGCCTCCAGGCCCAGGGTGTCGGCGCCGCCACCGCCGCCGAACCGCTGCCCGGCACGATGGAGGAGCTGGCCGCGCACTACGTCGACCGGCTGCGCGAGGTCCAGCCCGAAGGGCCGTACCGACTGCTCGGCTGGTCCACCGGCGGGATCATCGCGCACGCCGTGGCGGTCCGACTCCAGGAACTGGGCCAAGAGGTCGAGCTGCTCGCCATCCTGGACGCCTATCCCGCCGAGGGCTTCCGCGAGCTGCCCGTCCCCGACCAGGCCGAGGCCCTCGAGGCGCTGCTCACCATGGGCGGCTACGGCCCCGCCGACCTCGACGGCCGGCCGCTGGAACTCGACGCCGTCACCGCGTTGTTGCGGCGCGAAGGCAGCCCGCTGGCCGGGCTCGACGACGCCACCGTGGCCGCGCTCAACCGGATCTACCTCAACACCAACCACCTGGTGCGCGGTTACGACCACCGTCGCTACGACGGCGACGTGCTGTTCTTCCGCGCCACCGTCGACACCATCGACGACGCCCTGGTGCCCGAGCTGTGGACCCCGTACGTGACCGGCCGGATCGCCGACACCGACGTGGCCTGCTCCCACAAGGACATGACCCTGCCCGCCCCGATCGCGCACATCGCGAGCGTGATCGCCGACCACCTGGAGAAGACCTCCGATGAGTGACGCCCCCGTCAACCCCTTCGACGCCGACGGCGAGTTCCTGGCACTCGTCAACCCCGAGGGGCAGCACTCCCTCTGGCCCGCCTTCGCCGCCGTGCCGGCCGGCTGGAGCGTCGCCCACGGCCCGTGCGAGCGGGCCGCCGCCCTGGAGTGGATCACCGCGCACTGGACCGCCCTGTGACCCGTCCCGAAGCCGCCCCCGAAGCCGCTACCGGTGCCACTTCCGAGGCCGCCCCGGGGGCCGCTCCCGAGGCCGCCCCCGGAGCCGCTTCCGGGGCCGCGCCAGGGGCTTCCGACGCCCAGGCCCCGGCGCGCCCCCTGCTCGCGGGGCGCGCCGCGGTGGTCGTCGTCTACACGGCCGCGATGTGCATGAACGGCCTGGACTCGACCATCGTCAACCCCGCGCTGTTCAGCATCGCCGAGGACTTCGGCCGCCCCGTCTCGGCGGCCAACGCCGTCGAGACGGCCTTCCTGGTCGGCCTCGCGCTCGGCCTGCCGGTGGCCGGCTGGCTCGGCGACCGGTACGGCGTGAAACGGGTCTTCCTCGGCGCGCTGAGCGCCTTCACCCTCGCCTCCGCGCTGTGCGCCGCCGCCCCCGGCCTCGGCCCGCTGGCCGCCGCGCGGGCCGTCCAGGGCGCGGCGGGCGGCCTGCTCACCCCGGTCGGGATGACCCTGCTGTTCCGGGCCTTCGCCCCGCACGAGCGGGCGGGCCTCGGCCGGATCCTGATCGTCCCGACCGCGCTGATGCCCGCCCTCGGGCCGCCGCTCGGCGGCTTCCTCACCGAACACCTCTCCTGGCACTGGCTGTTCCTGGTCAACGTGCCGATCGGGGCCGCCGCCGTCGCGATCGGCCTGTTCGGCCTGCGCGCAGCCGAGGAACCCCCGGCCGGCCGCTTCGACACCACCGGCTTCCTGCTCGCCACCCCCGGCCTCGGCCTGCTCACCTACGCCCTCGGTTTCGGCCCGGCCCACGGCTGGTCCTCCCCGGGCGTCGCGCTCGCCGGACTCGCCGGCCCGGCTCTGCTGGCCGCCGCCGTCCGCCACCAACTCCGGTCGGAAGAACCGCTGGTGGACCTGCGGCTGCTTGCCGACCGGACCTTCGGCGCGGCCGCCTGGCTGGCCCTGCTCACTTCGGCCGGCCTGATGGGCGCACTGTTCGCCCTCCCGCTGCTCTACCAGGCTGCTCTCGGGGCCTCCGCCCTCGACGCCGGACTCAGCGTCTTCCCGGAGGCGATCGGCCTGATGGCCGCCTCCCAGGTGGTCGACCGCCTGCTGCCCCGCCTCGGCCCGCGCCGCCTCGCCCTGCCCGGGCTGCTGCTGGCTGCGGCGGTGCTCGCCGCACTTGGCCACGCGGAGAACCCGTGGCTCGTCCGGGCCCTGATGTTCGGCGTCGGCCTGATCCTCGGCACCGCCGTCCTCACCGTCCAGATCGCCGGCTTCGCCGATGTCCCCCCGCCCGCGATGGGCCGCGCGATGGGCCTGTTCACCATCCTCCGCACCCTCGGCGGTGCTTTCGGCATCGCCGCCACCGCTGCCCTGATCGGCGCCCTCCCCGCCGACTCCGGCACCACCCCCTACCGTCTCGCCCTCCTCCTGACGGCCCTGCTGGTCGCGGCCGGCGCCCTCCTCGCCACCCGCCTCCCGGCCGAGGCCCCGGGCCCACCCCCGGAGCACTGACACCGCAGCGGGGCGCCCTCCCGATCGGCTCCGGCTGCCGTACGGTGGCCGGAGCACCGGAGGAGACCGTATGAACCCCGATTGCCACCACCTGCTCGAAGAGGCCCGCCGCACCTCCCGGCCGGCTGCAAGGCCGAGCTGTCCGGCGACACCGTCGTCATCCAGGCGCCGCCGTCCCTGATCCACCAGTTCGACCTCGCGGTCGTCCAGCGCCAGTTCGAGGCGCACTGCCCGCCCGGGTACTTCCCGACCGGGAACAGCGACCTCACCTCGCCCGAGGTCGGCTCCGTCCGGAGCCCCGACCTCACCTACCTGCCAGAGGACGTCATCGAGCTGGGGCGTGAGATCCCGGCCGAACTGGCGCTGATCGCGGTCGAGGTCGTCTCGCCGTCCGATCCCGAGAACGACTGGAGCGGGAAGGTCCGCGACTACCCGCGCATGGGCTTCCCGCTGTACCTGATCGTGGACCCGCGGCAGAAGACCGTGACGCTCTTCTCCGAGCCGAACCGCGACCGCTACCACACCAGGACGGAGCGGGAGTTCGGCGAGCGCCTCCGCATCCCGGAGCCCTTCGACTTCGAGCTGGACCTGTCCCGGCTCGTCCCGTACCGGGACTGACGGCACCCGCCGCCGCGCGGGTCTTTCGGGTGGCCGAACGCCGGGGCCCGGCCGCCCGGCGGCCGGGCCCCTTCGTCCTACACCGCCGCTCCGGGCGGCGTGCGGCTCCCCAGCAGGTGGGCCAGTCCGTCCGCGAGTCCGCCGCGCCAACAGGCGTAGTCGTGACCGCCGTTGAACTCGCGGTAGGCAAGGTCGTAGCCGCGTGCCCGCAGTACGTCCCGCAGGTGTCGGTTCTGGGTGAGCAGCATCCACTCCTGCAGCCCGACCTCGACGTAGAAGCGGGCCGCGCGCCGTTCCGCGGCGGCGAACTGCCGGGTCAGCCACTCGCTGCCCTCGTCGAACTCCGTCTCGTCCGGCCACCAGAAGGAGCCGGACTGGGAGAGCGCGTTGCCGAAGCGGTCGGGCCGCCGGTAGGCGGCGTAGGCGGCGGTGAGCCCGCCCGCGCTCTGGCCCGCGATCACGGTGTCGGCCGGGTCGGTGGTCGCGCCGAACTCCCGTGCGGCCCACGGGAGGAGGCGGTCGGCGAGCAGGTCGACGAAAGCCGGGTTGCAGCTGAGGTCGGCGGCCCGTTCGGGGCCCATGGTGTGGACGAGCAGCGCCACGGTGGGCGGGGTCGCGCCGTCGGCGGCCAGGTTGTCCAGGGTGTCGCCGACGGACAGCACCTCGCCCCACATCTCGCCGTCGAGCAGGACGACGAACGGGTGGGGGCCGTTCCCGTGCTCCGCCGGCAGGTGGACGTCCACCCGTCGCCCGGCGACGGTGTGTGGCACGGTGCGGCCGCGCGGCACGTCCTCCCGTCGCCGGACGTACGGCTGCGCGGGCGCGTCGGGCAGGCTGAGCACCGAGGCGGGGTGGCGGCCGTCGCGGGCGGGCAGCCGGGGTTCGGTGTCGTGCGGGTCGGGGCGGGCGTGGTCGAGGACGCGCAGCCAGTCGGCGCGGGTCGTGCCGGGGGCGTCGCCGCGGAACGGGTAGAGCTGGTAGGAGGCCCGGTGGTCGGCGCGCAGCCGGTAGGTGATCGACCACGTCCCGTCGCCCCGGTGTTCCATCAGGTGCGGTGTGAGGTCTCCGTCGTGGCGGTCCTTGTCGGTCACGGTGTGCAGCAGCGCCAGGACGCCGTCGCACTCCTCGTCCCGGTGGGTGAAGGTGACCAGGCGGTGGGCGGGGTCGTGCAGGTCGGGCGCGACGAGGGGAGGGTTTTCCATGGTTGTGGTCTCCTGAAGAGGCTTACGCGGTGCGGCCGTTGCGGCCGAGCAGCACCCAGAGCAGGAAGGGGCCGCCGAGGACGGTGGTGACGATGCCGACGGGGATCTCGACGCCGCCGATCAGCACGCGTCCCAGGGTGTCCGCGAGGACGACGAGCAGGGCGCCGGTCAGCGCCGAGCCGAGGACGGGGACGCGGGCGGGCCCGGCCAGGCGTCCGGCGATGACGGGCGCGGCCAGGGCGACGAAGCCGACCGGCCCGCACACGCCGACCGCCAGCCCGGCCAGTGCCACGGCCAGCAGCAGGCAGACCAGCCGGACCCGGCCGGGGTCGACGCCGAGCGCGGAGGCGACGTTGTCGTCGAAGCGGAGCACGGCGAGCCGCCGGGCCGCCGTGAGGGCGAGCGGCACCAGCACCGCGAGCCCGATCAGGACGGGCGTGGCGATGGCGTAGTCCCGCCCGTTGAGGCTGCCGGAGGTCCAGACGTAGAGCGAGCCGGCGGAGTTGAGCGAGCGGCGGGCGAGCGCGACCTGGATCACCGCGGAGGCGAGCGCGGACATGGCGAGCCCGACGACCAGCACCCGGTAGCCGCGGGCGCCGAGTCCGCCGGAGACCAGGGTGACGACCAGGACGGCGGCGAGCGCGCCGAGCGGACCGGCCCACCAGGCGCCGAAGGTGCCGGAGGCGGTGGCGGAGATCAGCACGGCGGCCGTGGCGCCGTCGTTGACGCCGAGGAGTTCGGGGGTGGCGAGGCGGTTGCGGGCGAGGGTCTGGGTGAGGCAGCCGGCCAGGCCCAGCGCGGCGCCGGCGGCGAGTCCGGCGACGATCCGGCCGAGCCGGAACTTCTGTACCAGCAGGACGTCGAGGCGGTCGCCGTAGCCGAACACGGCCTGGAAGGTGCGGCCGAGGTCGAGTTCGCTCTGCCCGGCGTGCGCGGAGACCACGACGGCGCCGAGCAGCGCGGCGGCGAGGCCGAGCGAGGCGGCCAGGGCCCGGCGGGGGAGCAGCAGCGACCAACTGCCGTACCGCAGCGCCCGGTCCGGTTTCGGGGCGGGCGGTTCGGCGTGCCGTACGGGCGGGGCGGCGGCCTCGGCCGGGTCGGTCACGGCGAGGGCGGCGGAGCGTCGGGAGCGGACGATGGCGATCAGCGCCGGGGCGCCGACGAGGGCGACGATCACCGACACCGGCGCCTCGAACGGCCGGGCCACCACCCGGGCCAGTACGTCGGCACCGGTGAGCACGGCGGCGCCGAACAGCCCGGCCAGCAGCGTCAGTCGGCCGACCCGGGGCCCGGCGACGGCCCGGGCGAGGAATCCGGCGAGCAGTCCGAGGAAGGAGATCGGCCCGGCCAGTGCGACGGCCGAGGCGGTGAGCAGGGTGACGGCGGCGGCGACCGCCGCGCGGGTCGCGCCGGGCCGGTGGCCGAGGCCGCGGGCGAGGTCGTCGCCGAGGGCGAGCGCGGTGAGCGGCCGGGTGGTGAGCAGGGCGAGCAGGAAGCCGGCGCCGAGGACGGGGGCGAGCTGGCGCAGCGTGGCCCAGCCCTCCACCCCGGACAGCGAACCGAGCACCCAGACCCGGTAACGGTCGTAGGCCTCGGGGGAGTTGACGATCAGCACGCCGGTGAGGCCGCCGAAGGTCGCGCCGACCGCGGAGCCGCCCAGGACCAGCCGCATCGGCGACCCGCCTCGGCTGCCCGCGATCAGCAGCACCAGCGTGCTGGCGAGCACGGCGCCGCCGAAGGCGAGGGCGAGGTACCCGTACGAGGTCTGCACGCCGAGTACGGCGATGCCGAGCACGACGCCGAGGGAGGCGCCGGCGTTGACGCCGAGCAGTCCGGTTTCGGCGAGCGGGTTGCGGGTGACGGACTGCAGTTGCGCTCCGGCGACGCCGAGCGCGGCGCCGACCAGCACGGCGGTGACGGTGCGGGGGAGTCGCAGGTCCCCGACGACCAGGGCGAGTCGGCCGTCGGCGCGGGCGCCGTCGCGGTTCAGCAGGTAGTCCAGGACCCGTCCGGGGCCGACCTCGCCGGCGCCGACCGACAGCGACAGCGCGGCCAGCGCGAGCAGGAGCGCCACCGCCCCGGCCACGACCGGCCAGGCGGGGCGGCGGGGCTCGGGCGGGCCGGGCTCGGACCGGACCGGCCCGGGCGCGTGCGGCTCGGACCGGTGGGGCTCCCCCGTCGGCGGCGGCGTGTCCGGCGCGGCGGCGGGGGACGCTTCGGGGGCGCCCGCTTGCGACAATGTCATAAGGTAAGGCTAACCTAATGACCGAGTCGCCCCGCAGGGCGCCCGGCAGGACACCTCCGTCCTGTCGGGCTGCCCGCGCGTCGCTCAACTCCCGTACCACCTTTGCCCGGAGGCACCCATGCCGTTCGCCCGTCGCCCGCTCAGCCCCGTCCGCCGCCGCGCGGCCCAGGCGCTGGCCGTCACCGGGGCGGCCGCCCTCCTGCTCACGGGTTGCGGCTCCTCGGGCTCCTCCGGCTCCTCCTCGGCCGCCTCCTCCCCGGCGGCGGACGCGGCGGGCGGCGGCAATGGCGGCAACGGCGGCAAGCGGACCGTCAAGGACGCCACCGGCAAGGCCGTCGAGGTCCCCGCCGAGCCCCAGCGGATCGTCACCCTCACCCAGGAGGACCTGGACGCGGTGCTCGCCCTCGGCGTCAAGCCGGTCGGCATCACCAACGGCCAGGGCCTCAACGAGCCGCCCGCGTACCTGAAGGACAAGGTCCAGGGCGTGCCGGTGGTCGGCAACCTGCTGCAGCCGGTGATGGACAAGGTGATCGCCGCCAAGCCCGACCTCATCCTGGCCGGTGACATGCAGGACGAGCAGGTGCTCAAGCAGCTGCGCGAGATCACCCCCGCCACCCTGGTCACCATGGCGCCCACCGACGACTGGAAGCTCTCCTTCCGGGGCATCGGCAACGCCGTCAACAAGCTCGACCAGGCCAACAAGGTGATCGGCGACTACGAGGCCAAGGCCGTCAAGGCCGGCGGGGAGCTCACCAGGAACAAGGGCGCCGCCGTCTCCATCGTCCGCTGGAACCCCACCGGCCCGAGCTGGATGGAGAAGAAGCAGTTCGCGAGCGGCGTCGCGCTCGACATGGGCCTCACCCGCCCGGCCGCGCAGGACAAGGACGGCAACGCGCACAGCCCGGCGCTCAGCCTGGAGAAGCTCTCCGAGATCGACGGTGACTGGCTGTTCCTGTCCACCCTCACCGACGACGGCAAGTCCGCGCTCAAGGACGTCCAGTCCAAGCCCGCCTACCAGGAGCTGAACGCGGTGAAGAACAACCGCGTCGTGACGGTGGACGGCTCGGTCTGGTCCACCCGGGGCGGCCCGCTCGCGGCCGACGTCGTCATCGGCGACCTCGGCAAGGCGCTCGGCGGCAACTGAGCGAGCGCCGGGCCGGTGGAACCACCATGGATGGGACGCAGGGGAGTTGACGCTGTGGAGTTGACGATCGAGGGGCTCACCGCCGGCTACGGCCCGGGCCGCCCCGTGCTCGACGGGGTCGGCCTCACCGTCCCGGCCGGGCAGGTGGTGGCGGTGGTCGGGCCGAACGGCTGCGGCAAGTCCACCCTGCTGCGGGCCGTCGCCCGGCTGCACCGCCCGGACGGCGGCCGGGTCCTGGTCGGCGGCGAGGACGTCTGGCGGCTGCGCCCGCGGCAGGCCGCCCACCGGATCGCCCTGCTGCCGCAGAGCCCGCAGGCGCCCGAGGCGGTCACCGTCGCCGGACTCGTCCGCTACGGCCGCCACCCGCACCAGGGCCTGTTCCGCCAGTGGTCGCCGGACGACGAGCGGCTCACCGCCGAGGCCCTGCGCGCCACCGGTGTCGAGGACCTCGCCGACCGCCGCCTCGACCGCCTCTCCGGCGGCCAGCGCCAGCGCTGCTGGCTCGCCATGGTGCTCGCCCAGGACACCCCGGTCGTGCTGCTCGACGAGCCGACCAGCGCGCTCGACCTCGGGCACGCGGTCGAGGTGCTGGAACTCGTGCGCCAGGTCGCGGCGGGCGGCCGGACGGTGGTCATGGTGCTGCACGACCTCGCGGGGGCGGCCCGCTACGCGGACCTGCTGGTCGCCCTGCGGGACGGGGCGGTGGTGGCCTGCGGGCCGCCGCGCGAGGTGGTGGACGCGCCGCTGGTGCGGGCGCTGTACGACATCGACAGCCACGTCCTCACGGCGCCGGGCGACGGCGCGCCGGTCATCGTGCCCCGGGCGCCGCTGGGCTGACGGGCCCGCGGCGCCCGGGGGAGGTGCGGAAGCGAGGTCCTGGCGGCGGGGCGGTCGGGCAACCGCGGGTGGATGTGCTGTGCTGGGGCTTCCCGTCCACCGAGAGGTCCCCGGTGCGTCGTCGTCTCCTCGCCCTGCTGCTGGCCGCGCTGCTCGCCCCCGCCGGGTGCTCCTCGGCTCCTGCTCCGGGCCCCGCTTCCCCCGGCTCCGCTCATGTCTCCGCCTCCGCCTCCGGTGCCGCCTCCGGGTCCGCCTCCACGGGGCCGGAGGTGCGGGCCACGCTCGCGGAGGGCCTGGCGGTGCCGTGGGGTGTGGCCCTGCTGCCCGGCGGCGACCTGCTGGTCTCGGAGCGGGACACCGCGCGGATCGTCCGGGTCGCCGCGGGCGGCGGGGCGAAGACCGAGGCGGGCGTCGTGCCGGGCGTGACGGCCGGGGGAGAGGGCGGGCTGCTCGGCCTCGCGCTCTCCCCGTCCTTCGCCGACGACCACCTGGTCCACGCCTACCTCAGCACCGCCGAGGACAACCGCATCGTCCGCCTCGGCTATCACCCGGAACGGCCTGCCGGCGTCCAACTCGGCTCCCCGGCCGTCCTGTTGAGCGGCATCCCGCACGGCCCCCGGCACAACGGCGGCCGGATCGCCTTCGGTCCGGACGGCCTGCTCTACGCGACCACCGGCGACAGCAGCGATTCCGGAACCGCCCAGGACAAGGGCTCGCTCGGCGGAAAGATCCTCCGACTCACCCCCGACGGTGCCCCCGCCCCGGACAACCCCTTCCCCGGTTCACCGGTCTACTCCTACGGCCACCGCAACGTGCAGGGCCTCGCCTGGGACGGCGAAGGGCGACTCTGGGCCAGCGAGTTCGGGGAGAACACCTGGGACGAACTCAACCTGATCCGCCCCGGCGGCAACTACGGCTGGCCCGTCGTCGAGGGCACCGGCCACCGCCCCGGGTACCTCGACCCCGTGGCCCAGTGGAGTCCCGCCGAGGCCTCCCCGAGCGGGCTCGCGTACGCCGGCGGTGCCCTGTGGATGGCCGCCCTGCGCGGCACCCGGCTCTGGCGCGTCCCGATCGCGGGGGACCGGCTCGTCGGCAGCCCGCAGGCCTACCTCGACGGCGTCTACGGACGGCTGCGCACGGTCGTCACCGACCGCGACGGCACGCTGCTGCTGGCCACCGGCAACACCGACGGCCGCGGCGACCCGCGCCCGGGGGACGACCGGATCCTGCGGCTCGGCGTGCCCGCGTCCTGAACCGCGGCTGCTCCCTGTCCCGTGCCCGCGTCCTGAACCGCGGCTGAGCTGCGCCCCAGCGGCTTCGCTCACTCGTTCGAGGGGTTTGAGCCGCGCACGCCACCGGCCGCCTTCACCCCGCCCGCCGCGTTGTCAGTGGGCCTCGCTACGTTCCTCGCATCGCTGGTCAGCAAGCGATCTCGACGTGGTTCCCGGGGGTCCCCGGGTGGGAGGAGTACGGCCGTGGCATGGGTGGAGACGGGCGCGGGAGGGTACCGCGTCGCGCTCGACGGGGAGGGCAGGGTGGTGTGCCGCAACGCGGCGGGCCGCGAGCTCAAGTCCGTTCCGTCGAAGCTCGGTGACGACCCGGTGGTCACCCAGCTCAAGCAGCTCGCCGAGTGGCTGTCCGCGCACGAGCGGAGCTGCCGGGACGACGTCGAGCGCTGGATGGTGCGCTCGCTGCCGGTGCCCGCCGCGGTGATCACCGCCGTGTGGCCGGACGAGGCCTGGCAGACCGTGCTGCGCGACCTGGTGGTCACCGGCGCGGACGGCTCGGTCGCCGGTTTCCTGCGCGGTGCGGACGCCGAGCGCGGCCTCGGCCTGGTCGACCTGGACGGCGACACCGTCCGCCTCACCGACGGCGAGGTCCTGATACCCCACCCGGTCCTCCTCGAAGACCTCGACGAGCTGCGCGAGTTCGCCGTCGAACTCGGCGTCTCCCAGCGCGTCCAGCAGCTCTACCGCGAGGTCTGGCACCGGCCGGCCGAGCTGCCGGGCGGCACCGAGGTCACCACCTACGCCGGCGGCCGCTACCGCGAGCTGCGCGAGCTGGTCGGCCGCTGCAGCCGGCTCGGCTGCCGGGTCCGCGGCGGTTCCGCCGTCCAGTCGATCACCGAGGGCGGGCGCACCGTCGAGGCCCGGGTCTGGGTCGGGGACTACTACGACTACGACGAGTGCGAGACCGGAGCACTCAGCTGGGCGGGCTCCGACGGCCGGGCCCTGCCGCTCACCGAGGTCGGACCGGTCGCCTGGTCCGAGGGCATGCGGATGGCCGCCGCCCTGCACGCCGGCCGCACGCTCGAAGGGGAGGACGCCGCATGACCGCCACCGGCTCGAACACCACCGACACCGCCAACAGCACTGCCACCGGTCCGACCACGCCCGCCACGCCCGAGGCCCTGCTCGACGCCGGCGCCGTGCTGCCGGCCGGCACCCTGGCCGACGCCGGCCGCCCCGACAGCGCCGCCGACGTGCTCACCGCCCGCGGCTACACCCACCCCGCGCTCGACGGCCGCCGGATCGTCCGGCTGGTCCCCGGCGCGCTCGGCGGCGCCGAGGACCTCGCCCTCGACTTCCTCGGCCTGACGCCCGACGCCGAGCCCGCCGAGGTCGGCCAGGTCCGTCAGGAGGCACTCGGCTTCCCCGCCTGGGCACTGGTCCACGACCCGGCCAACGGCCACCACGCGCTCGCCCTGGTCAAGGAGATGGAGCGGCTGGCCCGCCAGGCCGCCTCCAAGCCCGGCGCCGCCAAGGACGGCTTCGACGCGCTCGCCACCCGCCTCGGCCGCGCCGTCCCGCACTTCCTGCCCACCTTCTGCGAGGAGGTCGGCCGGATCTTCCTGGGCCACGGCAACCAGACCTACGCCGCCGCCTGGTTCGGCAAGGCCCGCGAGGCCGAGCGCACCCACGGGCTGACGGTGGACGAGGAGCGGCTGCGCGCCGTCTTCCTGGAGTTCGCCCTGGCCGGCGCGCTCACCGTCAAGTCACTGCGCCAGTACGTCAAGGAGCTCGCCCAGCGGCTCGACCCGGGGACGGCCTGGCAGCGCTTCCGCCAGCTGTGCACCGAGCGCTCCGCGGCCGGCATGGCCCCGTACGCCGGGGTCGCCGAGGACGCCCGCGCGCTGATCCGGGCCGCCGGGCTGGACCGCGTCGAGCACGAACAGGCGCTGCTCGCCGAGCTGTTGGCCTCCCCGGCGGTCAACCGGGCGCCCGCCGCGTTCTGGAAGTCCTGGCACGGCGCGCTGGTCGAGCTGGGCACGCGCGACGCCGAGGTCCGCACCCGCCTGCTGGAGCTGCTGCCCGACCCGGCCGCCTCCGGCTCCGACTCCGCCCCGCACGACACCGCCTGGCTGGCGGTCCTCGCCGAGACCGGCGCCGAACGCACGCTCACCGGCCCCCGCGCCGAGGGCGCCGAGCCCGCCGCCGCCTGGCTCCAGCGCTGGTGCCACCACCTCGGCCGCGGCTGGCGCAGCCGGCCCGGCTGCCCGGCCACCCTCGCCCTGGCCCGCCGGATGGTCGAGCGGCTGCGCGCCGACGCCGTCCCGGTCGACCTCTTCACCGGCATCCGCGCCAGCCACACCCGCCTCGACCTGCTGGACCTCCTGCTCGCCGAGGGCGTCCCCGTGGCCGACCCGCCGGCCGGGCTCGGCTTCGACCTGCGCGACTGGGTCGGCCAGTGCGGCCCCGACAGCGCCGGCCTCACCGCCGTCGCCGCCGACGACCGATACCGGCCGCTGCTGCGCCTCGCCGCCCCGGCCGCCTGGGAGACGGCCGTCAAGCGCCAGGCGTCCGTCCTGCCGCTGCTGAACGAGCTGTTCGCGGAGTGGGCCGAGGCCCGCGCCGAGGAGGTCGTCGCCGCCCGCGGCCTGGCCGGCGCCGCCGACCTGGTCCGCTCGCTGAGCCAGCACCGCACCGCCATCCGCACGGTCGCCCCGGCCGCCGCCGAGAAGATCGCCGCACTCGACGTCAGCGGCCTGCTCGCCCGGTCCCTCGGCGCCGGCATCCTGGACGAACTCGGCTGGCCCGCCCTGGAGGACGCGCTCGCCAAGCTCGCCGACCCGCCCGCCGCCGACGCCCCGCCGATCACCGCGCCCGGCCTGCGCGCCAAGGGCCTGACCGGTCTGATCGTCGAGGACGCCTGGCCGTACCTGATCCTCGCCCGCCTGGACCGCGCCGTCGTGGTCGGCCCCGAGGGCATCCTGCTGGACCACACCCTGCGCCTGCCCAAGCTGACGGAGAACTGGAACCGGCCCCGGCTGCGCCTGGTCGACGGAGAACTCCTCGTCGCCTGGTACCAGGACGGCAAGCAGACGGCGTACTGGTCCGGCCGCCCGGACCACACCTTCGAGCTCGAAGGCCAGACGATCGCCGGCTACCACTACGGCGAGCGGTTCCCCGAGGAGCCGTCCCTGCCGCTGCCCGGCGGCGGCCGCACCACCGGCGAGCGCCCGCTGCACCCCGGCGACACCCGGATGCCGAACGAACACACCGTCCTCGGCGACGGCACCGGCTACTGGACGCTGCGCCACGGCACCGACGGCCCGGTCCTGCGCGAACTCGACCCGGCCACCGGCACCCTGGGCCGCGCCGCCGAGCCGCCCGTGATCGCGGCCACCGCCGCGGCCGGCCGGCTCGTCGAGGGCCGCACCCGCCTGCTGCCGCTGCAGCCCGGCCTGGAGCAGACCCCGCTCGGCACCGACGGCACCGTACTCGGCAGCTGGGTCCGCACCGAGCCCGGCCGGGCCGTCACCACCTTCACCGCCGACGGGCAACGCATCGTCCTGCCGCTGGACGGGCGACGCGAGCCGGACACCGTCCCGGTCGGCCGGCTCGCCCTGCCCGGCGAGGGCCGCCCGGTGGTCAGCCGCCCGGGCGGCGAGCACCTCTCCCTCAACCTGCCCGACCTCGCCGACCGCGGCGACCGCACCGCCGACCTGCGCCCCTGCCGGTCGGGCGAGCTCTCCGCGGCCGGCACCTGCCTCGTCCCGCCGTACGACCACTGGCACGCCCTGCGGCCCCGCGACGAGGCCGGATCCCGCGCGCTGCGCGGCGTGACCGCCGACCAGGCGGCCCACCTGATCGACCTCGCCTGGCCCGTCGACGCCGATCCCGTCCCGGAGGACGAGCAGCGCTGGCTGACCGTCCAGGGCGTCCGCCGCCCGGTGGCCCAGCGGGGCGAGGCCCGCAACACCCTGCCCGTCGAGGCGGTCGGTGCTGCCCTGCCCGGGATCGCCCACCCGCTGCTGCTCGCCGGCGTCGCCGGATTCGCCCGCGCCGCCGCGGACCTGCTGGACCGGATCGCCCGCTTCCTCCCGCAGCCGGAGGCCGAGCGCCCCGGCAAGGCGGAGGCCGCCCAGTGGCGGCCCGACCACGGCCGGGACGACGAGCTGCGCGACGCCGTCCGCGTCGTCCTGCCCGAGATCGGCGGCTTCGGCAACAACTGGGGCAACTCCGACCGCTGCTGGGTGCTCAACAACCTGCGCACCGTCAGCGCCGTCCTCGCCGCCCCGCCCGCCGCGAACGGCGAGGGCTGGAGCAGCCCGGCGAGCGTCACCCTGTACGGCGGCGACGCCAACCACGGCTGGCTGCACCTGCTCGGCCGGGTCGACGTCCTGGCCCACGCCGTGGCCGCCCCGCTCACCCAGCCGGCCCACCGCTCCACGCTGGTCCTGCTGCTCGGCGAACTCACCAAGGGCCCGCTCGCCGACCGCGGTGCCACCCTGCGCGAGATCGTCCTCGGCGAGCCGGCGGACACCGCCGGCAGCGAACGGCCGGCCGGCCACCGCCAGGGCGAGGTGCTGCGCCACGGCGAGCGCACCGTCGTCATCCTCGGCCACCGGCGCCAGTTCTCCGACGGCACGGTGCACTGGCTCGCCGTCGACCACGACCCGAGCGGGGAATTCGGCCCCGTCGCGCACTTCACCACCGTCGAGGAGCGCGGCACCGAGGAGCGGGTCTCCGCCGCCTGGGTCGCCAAGTTCTGGCGGGTCGCCGCCCTGCACGGCAGCGTCCCGTGGGATCCGGCCCGCGCCGCCGCCTTCTCCGAACTCACCGGCATCGGCACCACCCGCGCCACCCTGCTGCTCAGCCCGCCCTCCGGCCTCCTGCACTGGGGCAACGCCGAGGTGCCCGCCGAGTACGGCTTCAAGCCCGTCGACGTCCGGGCCGCCCAGCGCTGGCTGCGCGGACACGACCACGCCGGCGTCGCCGAGGTCTGGAGCGCCCTGCTGCCCGCCGACCCGAAGACGCTGTGGACCGACGGCCCCGACCTCGCGGCCGGCGCCGAGGCCTGGATCCGCCGCTTCGGACGGCTCGTCACCCTCCCCGAGGAGGCCCACGCCACCGTCCAGGGCGTGTCCATCGACACCATCGAGGCGGTGCTCAACCCCGCCCACACCCCGTGGCTGACCCGCACCACCGCCTTCCGGATCCACAAGGACGCCCAGGGCGCGCCCCGGTTGGCCGCCGACGACGTCACGGCGCTGCCCGGCTCCGGCGCGCTGGACCAGACCATCGACGCCATCCGCTGGCTCGCCTACCACCTGCCCGCCGACAGCCCGCTGCGCGCCCTGCTGCCCCGGGCCGCCACCGCGCTGCGCGAGCGCCTGGCCGACCCGGAGCTGCTGCTCGACTTCGACCTCCTCGGCACCACCAAGAACACCCCGCTGGCCCCCGTGCTGCGCACCCACTTCGGCCTGCCCGCCGAGGGCGGCGCCGACCCGGACGGCGTGGTCCGCTGCGGCCCGGCGCTGGTCCTCACCCCGAACCACGAGGCGTACGAGCGGGTCTGGCTGCGCCCGGCCGCCCTCACCGGCCCGGACGACCCACTGCTCGACCTGCTCGACGGGCTCGCCAGCAGCTACTGGTTCGGCACCGAGCGGGCCGCCCTCGCCTCCGTGCTGCGCGGCGAGCCGGAGCGCCTGGCCGCCTCCGCCGCCGCGACGGCCGGCGGTGACGGCGACGGCCCGGCCTGGCTGCAGAACCCGCAGCTGTCCGCCCCCGAGCTGGTCACCGAGGTGTCCCGCACCCACGGGCTCGGCGAGGACGCCGCCGCGCTCTACCTCCAACTGCTCGCCCTGCCCGACCCCACCGACCGCAACGTCGCCCGCTGGACGGGCTGGAAGCCCGCCCGGCTGAAGCGGGCCCGCGCCGAACTCGCCGCCACCGGCCTGGTGCTGGAGGCCAAGCGGTCCCGGGCCGGCCGCGGCCTCTTCCTGCCCGGCGGCTGGCAGGAGGCCAAGTCCCCGGCCCTGCCGGCCGAAACCTGGAAGGCCGCCCTGTACGAACTGCCCACCCACCAGCCCGCGCTGGTGACCCTGCCCGTCCCCGAACTGTTCGCCCGGGCCTGGCAGCGCACGCTCGACGGCGACGCCCCCGGTTACGAAGAGCTCCAGACCAGCAAGCGCAGGAAGGCCCGCCGATGAGCACCACCACCGTCCCCGCCCCCGCGGAGCGGCAGATCGTCCCGCCCGAGGAGAAGTACGCCGCCGAACTGGAGTTCCTCGCCGCGCACGACAGCGGCCCGCGCCCGCCCGGCTGGCGCCTCACCCCGCGCGCCGTCGTCACCTTCGTGATGGGCAGCGGCGGCGAGAAGCTCAAGGCCGGGCGCAAGAGCCTGGTCATCGAGCCCAAGTTCGTCGGCGAGCGCGCCCTGGTCGAGCGCTGCGTCGTCACCCTCGCCGGGGAGCGCGGCCTGCTGCTCGTCGGCGAGCCCGGCACCGCCAAGTCGATGCTCTCCGAACTGCTCGCCGCCGCCGTCTGCGGCACCAGCGCGCTCACCGTCCAGGGCACCGCCGGCACCACCGAGGACCAGCTCAAGTACGGCTGGAACTACGCCCTGCTGCTCGCCAAGGGCCCCAGCCGCGACGCCCTCGTCCCGTCCCCGGTGCTCACCGCGATGACCACCGGCGCGGTCGCCCGGGTCGAGGAGGTGACCCGCTGCCTGCCCGAGGTGCAGGACGCGCTGGTCTCCCTGCTCTCCGAACGGCGCGTCGCCGTCCCCGAGTTGGCCGGCAGCCCGGACGGGCAGCTGCACGCCGCCGCCGGCTTCACCCTGATCGCCACCGCCAACCTGCGGGACAAGGGCGTCAGCGAGATGTCCGCGGCCCTCAAGCGGCGGTTCAACTTCGAGACGGTCGGCCCGATCGGCAGCCTCGCCGCCGAGGTCGACCTGGTCCGCCGCCAGTCCACCGTCGCCGTCACCCGGGCCGGCGCCGCCTACGCGGTCGACGACGCCGTCCTGGAAGCCCTGGTCACCGCCTTCCGTGACCTGCGCACCGGCCGCTCCACCGAGGGCTGGGACGTCGAGCGCCCGTCCACCGTGATGAGCACCGCCGAGGCCGTGTCCGTCGCCACCGCGCTCGGCGTCACCGCTGCCTACCTGCCCGACGGCGGCGACCTGCTCGGCCGCCTCCCCGGCCAACTCCTCGGCGTGGTCCGCAAGGACGACCCGGCCGACGCGGCCCGCCTGCTCGGCTACTGGGACGGGCCGGTGCGCCGCCGCGCCGAGCAGGGCGCCGCCACCTGGCGCACCCTGTGGGACCTCCGTTCGGCACTGGAGGCCTGATCCGATGAGCACGAGCAGCGCGGTGACTCCCGCCCCGGACGACGCGGACCGGACGGTCCGGGCCGAGGCCGACCGGCTGGCCGCCTCCGGCACCGGCCGCCCGGGGCCCTACCTGATCGGCGTGCGCCACCACGCGCCGTCCCTCAGCGCGGTCGTCCCCGCGCTGCTCGACGCGGCCCGGCCGGAGGCGGTACTGGTCGAACTGCCGGCCGAGTTCCAACCCTGGCTCGCCCGGCTCGCCGACGAGGCGACCGAAGCCCCGGTCGCCCTCGCGGCCGCCCCGGCCGGGCCCGAGGAAGGGGGAGGGCCCGCCTTCTACCCCTTCGCCGACTTCTCCCCGGAACTCGCCGCCCTGCGGTGGGCCCGGCGCAACGGCGTGGAGGCCATCGCCTGCGACCTCCCGCTCGCCCACCGCGCCGCCCGGGCCGCGGAGGGCCGGTCCGGCGGCGGTGCGCCCGGCGCGCCCGGTGCGCCCGGCGTCGCCGACGCGCTGCGCCACCGCCTCACCGGCCGGGACTCCGACGAGGACCTGTGGGACCGCCTGGTCGAGACCGCCGCCCCCGGCTCCACCCCGGAAGCCGTCCGGCGCGCCGCCCTGCTGGTCGGATGGGCGCTGCGCCACGACGCCGAGACCGGCCCCGGCGTCGACCCGTACGACCTGCGCCGCGAGGCCTGGATGCGGGCCCGCATCCGGGCCGCCTCGGCCGGCGGGCGCCGGGTCGCCGCCGTCATCGGCGCCTTCCACGCCCCCGCCCTGCTGGACGGGCCGGTCGCCACCGACGAAGCGCCGCCCCCGGGCGACCCCGGCCACGTCCTGTCCCTGATCCCGTACACCTACCCGCTGCTCGACGCCCGCTCCGGCTACCCGGCGGGCATCCGTGACCCGGAGTGGCAGCACACCGTCCTCGACGCCGGCGGCGACCCCGCACGGCTCGCCGAGGCACTCACCACCACCGCCGTCCGGATCTGCGCCGCCCTGCGCACCCAGGACCACCCCAGCGGCCCGGCGGACGCCCGCGAGATCGTCCGCCTGGCCGGCGACCTCGCCCGGCTGCGCGGCCACGCCGCCCCCGGCCGCGGCGAACTGGTCGAGGCGGTGCAGACCGTCCTCGCCCAGGGCGAACCCCTCGGCCGCGGCCGGGCCGTCGCCCGCGCCCTCGAACAGGTCCTGATCGGCACCCGCACGGGCCGCCCCACCCCCGCCGCCCCGCGCAGCGGGCTCGCCCCCGCCGTCGAGACCCTCCTCGCCGACCTCGGCCTCCCCGGCCCCGCCGACCCCGGCCCGCGTGACCTGCGCCTCGACCCGCTGCGCAGCCCCCTCGACCGCCGCCGCGAGATCCTCCTCCACCGCCTCACCGCCTGCGACGTCCCCTACGCCGACCCCGTCGCCACCACCGGCGCCGGCGGCACCGAAGCCCTCGGCACCCGCTGGCACCTCCACTGGACGCCCGCCACCGCCGCCATGCTCACCGTCGCCGGCACCCGGGGCGTCACCCCCGCCCAGGCCGCCGAGGGCGCCCTGCGCACCCGCCTCACCGCCGACCCGTCCCCGCGCGAGA
>NZ_JBEORY010000029.1:0-92264 GCF_040302665.1 Kitasatospora sp. NPDC097691
GCCCCGTCCTCCGCGAGCTGCCCGAGCGGATCTGGTACCCGGTCTGGGACGCGGGCGCCAAGCTCGACCACCCGGTGCGCCCCGCCCGTGGCCCGTACCGGGTCAGGAGGTGGTGAAGGTGACCTGGTCAACGGTCCAGAAGGCGCTGTTGGTGCCGGTGTAGCGGAACTGGAAGCGGGCGGTGGTGGCGCCGGCCGGGACGGTGACGGGCAGGTGCTCGACGGTGTTGAGGTCGCTGCGGTAGGACTTCACCGGCTGCGGGGCGCCGTTGTCGAAGACCACGTACACGTCGCCGGTCTGCGGGCCGTCGACCTTGTAGTCCGTCGCGAAGGAGAGCGTGCCGCGGCCCGATCCGGTCACCGGGTAGGCGGGGCTGACCAGGGTGGAGTCGAACTGGCCTGCGCCGTGGGCCTTGTCGTCCCACTCGTCGGAGTCGGCGACGGCGAAGACGTTGCGGGCACGCACGTTGGTCTCGCGGGACTGGGCGAGCTGGGTGGCGGTCCAGAACTCGTCGGTGGCGAAGGCCCAGCCGCGCCACTCGGTGACGCCGCCGCTGGGCATCCGGGAGTTGTCGATGCTCCAGCCGGCCGGCGGAGTGTGGGTCCAGCCCTTCACCGTGGCCGGGATGCCGCTCTCGTCGACGCGGGTCTGCAGGCTCGGGCGCAGCGCGTCGAAGGCGTCGGGGGTGATCTCGTCGACGGGCTTCCCGTCGAGCTGCCAGGCGGGGTCGATGGCGGCGCCCTCGTGCTTGAGGACGGTGGGGGCGATGTCGACCGGCTTGACGTCGTAGCGGTGCGAGCCGGGGGTGTGGCCGGCGCCGTCGGCGATGAGGAAGGTCTGGCGCTCGTTGGCGCTGTTGCCGCCGTGTCCGCCGGCGTCGGTGTGGCCGTGGTCGGTGGTGACGACGATCAGCCAGTCCTCGTCGCCGTACGTGGGGCGGGACTTGACGGCCTGGACGACCTGGCCGACGAGGGCGTCGACGGAGTGGATGGCGGCCAGGTAGTCGGCGCTGGCGCCGCCGTGGGCGTGGCCGGCCTCGTCGACCTCGTCGAAGTGCAGGAAGGTGGCGTCCGGGTTGCCGTGGGCGAGGTAGTCGGCGGCGTCGGAGGCGGTCTTGGGGTCGTTCTCGCTCTCCGGGATGCGCAGGTCGGCGCGGCCGTTGAAGACGTTGGCGGTGATGGGGTTCCAGGAGCCGATGACCAGGGTGGAGTCGGCGGGGTCGGCGGTCTCCAGGCGGGTGGCGAAGTCGGGGTACAGGTCGAAGCGGGCGCCGGTGAAGGCGTTGTCCTTGACCTGGTGCTTGTCGGGCCACACGCCGGTGGCGATGGTCGACCAGCCGGGGCCGGACAGGGTGGGCGCCAGCGGGTTGGCGTAGAGGTTGCCGGTGGCGGTCATGCCGGCGGCCATCAGGGCCTTGAGGTTGGGCGCGTCGGCGGTGAGCAGCTTGTCGTAGCGGGTGCCGTCGATGCCGATGACCAGGGTCTTGGCCTGCTTGGTGCCGTTCGGCAGGCCCTGGTAGGAGCCGGCCGTGGAGGCCGCGTCGGCAGCGGCGGCGGACAGCGGGACGAGCGCGGCGACGGTGGCGGCGACGGTCGCGGTGGCCAGGGCGGCGGTGCGGGTGGAGCGGGAGGTACGCAACGGGGTCTCCCAACCGGGCGGCGGATCGGTGCACTTGCACCGGCACCGAGGATGGGGCGGCCGGGCGAGGCGGGGCTCTCCCCGAATCCACGCTTGTATGAACAACCGCCGAAATTCAGACCAGACCGGTTATCGTTCCGTGACCTTCGGCGCGGGACCTCTCGCCCGGGACCTCTCGCCCGGGACTCGGCGGCCGCCGGACCGCTCGGTAGGCTTGCGCGGTGAACCACCCCACCCCCCGGGCCGGCGCCGAGCCCGCCCGCGCCGGCGTGCCCGAGCACGGCCGGGTGCCCAAGTACTACGTGGTCAAGGCCCGGCTCGAAGAGCTCATCGCCGAGCTGGGCCCGGGTGGCCGGCTGCCCACCGAGGCCGATCTGGCGCAGCGTCACGGCGTCGCCCGGGCCACGGTCCGTCAGGCCCTGCGCGAGCTGCTGCTGGAGGGCCGGCTGCGCCGCCAGGGCCGCGGCACGGTCGTCGCCGGGCCCAAGATCGAGCAGCCGCTCTCGCTGTCCAGCTACACCGAGGGCGTCACCCGCCAGGGCCTGCGTCCCGGCCGCACCCTCGTCGCCCTGGACCGCCTGCCCGCCGACCCCGCGCTGGCCGGGCGCCTGGACGTCGCCGAGGGCGAGCCGCTGTGGCACCTGGAGCGCGTGCTGCGCGCCGACGAGGAGCGCGTCGGACTGGAGTCCACCTACGTGCCCGTCGCCCGCGTCCCGGACCTGGCCCGGGACTTCGACCCCGAGGGCTCCTTCTACGGCTACCTGCGCGACCACGGCGTCCACCTCGGCGCCGCGGACGAGCGCATCGAGACCGTCCTGGCGAACCCGCGCGAGGCCCTGCTCATCGGCACCCCGCCCGCGCTGCCGATGCTCCTGCTCCACCGCCGCAGCCTCGACGCCGCCGGCCGCCCCCTGGAACAGGTCCGCACCCTCTACCGCGGCGACCGCTTCAGCTTCACCCTCGCCCTCGGCGCCCCGCCCGTCTGAGGGCCGCGGCCGGGGGCTTCACCGTCCGCATCGAGAGCGACCTCGACGGGATGCCCGTCCAGAGCGACCCGCCGCGCGGCCTGCGCCGCTCCTTCGCCACCGACCGGCCCACCCTGCCGACCGGCGACGAGGTCAAGAGCACGCTCGCCCTGCTGCCCGGAGGAATGCCCCGACCAAGCAGGCAGGGGCGGAAGTCGAAATCGACTTCCGCCCCTGCCTTTGTGGAGCGCCGGGCCCGAATCGAACGAACCCCTCCCGCTGAAAGCGGGCGTGCTACCGCTGCACCACCGACGCATGTCCCGGCAGGACCACGACCGCTTTCGCGATCTTGTCCTGCTGACGAGGAAGAAGTTACCAGCTCATGATCGGAAAAGGGAAACCGGCGTCCGGACGCCGCCCCGGCCGCCCACCCCCCGCACGCGTCGCACCGTCACCGTCCCCTTACGCTCGGGCGAGTCGCCACGGAGCCCGGTGCCGTCAGGCCGGGGGCCTCGCGGACGGGCCGGACGAAGGGCGCGCAGGAGGGAGCGGGGAGCGTGGGCGCGGGGACGGCGGGCACCGGGACGGCCGGCGCAGGGACGGCCGGCGCAGGGACGGGCGCAGGGACGGCGGGCGTGTTCCGGGACGAGGACGTGCCCGCGAAGGAGCGGTTCGACTGCTGGCGGGAGCTGATCGGGCGGACCCGGGACAGCGAGATGACCAGTGCGCACGCCGCCGACTTCCAGGCGGAGATGCGGCGCCTGGAACTGGGCCCGGTGACCCTCCTCAGGTCCTCGTTCCCGCCCGCGCGGTTCCGGCGCACCGCCGCCAGGGTGCGGCGGTCGGACCCGGAGGTCTACCACCTGACCCTGGTGCTCGACGGCGGCCTGTCGCTGGCCCGCGACGACCGCGGCCCGACGGCCGTGTTCGGCCCCGGCGAGCTGTACGCGCTCGACAGCTCGCAGCCGTACGACGTCCGGGGCCTCGGCGCGCGCACCGCCGACCGGGGGCCCCTGCGGGTCGAGGCGCTGGGCGTCGACTTCCCCGTCTCCGCGCTGCCGCTGCCACCCGACCGCGCCCGCGAACTGATGGGGCGCGGCTTCTCCCGGCGGGAGGGCACCCCCGCCCTGCTCGCCGACTTCCTCGTCGGCCTGGACCGCCAGGCCGCCCTCCTCGGACCCGCCGAGGCGCCCCGGCTGGGGACGGTCGTCGTCGACCTGGTGTCCGCCTGGCTCGCGCGGGAGCTGGAGGCCGAGGCGGCGCTGCCCGACGACGCCCGCCGGCGCGTCATCGTCGAGCAGGTGCGCGCCTTCGTCCGGCGCAACCTCCACGACCCCGGGCTGACGCCGTCCGTGATCGCCGCCGCGCACCACATCTCCGTCAGCTACCTCCACCGCGTCTTCACCCAGCACACGCAGGGCGAGACGGTCGCCGCGTGGATCCGCGCCCGGCGGCTGGAGAAGGCCCACCGCGACCTCGCGGACCCGGCGCTGCGCGCCCTGCCGGTGCACGCCGTCGCCGCCCGGTGCGGCATCCCCCGCCCCTCCGACCTCAGCCGCGCCTTCCGCGCCGCGTACGGGCTCTCCCCCAGCGAGCACCGGCACCGGGCGCTGTCCGAGCGCGCGGGCGGGTAGCCGCGGGAGCGGCGGGTCGACGCAGTACGGGGAACCGTCGACGCAGTACCGGGGAACTGTCGACGCAGCGCCAAGGAACCGTCGACGCAGCGCCAACGCGGCCGCGCCGCGCCCTGGCATCCTCCACGGGTGGACACCGGCGGCGCCGTGCCGCCGTCGGCCGCCTCGCGCGGGACCGCGACGGACCGTGGGCCCGGCACGCCACGGGGGAGCGTGCCGGGCCGCCGGCCGTGTCGCGGCGCGGGGTCAGACGTAACTGACCCAGCCCCGCAGGGCGGTGGTGTTCGGCGGGCAGTACACCCGCACGTTCTGGAAGGTCGTGTACGGGCCGGCCGTCCGCGTGGTGCTGTTCGAACAGCTCACGTTCACCCACCACTTGGTGGTGCCGGTCGCCGAGCAGGAAATGTTGAAGTACTGCTGGGTGCCGTCGCTGCCGAACGTGCCGGTGCTGCAGTTGACGCTCAGCACGGCCGCCGGCGCGGCGCTCTGCGCCTGGGCGGCCGGGGCCGCGACGCCCAGGGCCGCGGCGGCGGCCGCCGTCACGAGGAAGCCGGCGATCCTGCTCCTGGTCCGGGTGCTCACAGTGGGTCCGCCCTCGGGGTCGACATGGCTGGGGTGACGCGCCGTCGCGCCGGGCCGCCGACCGCGGGTCCCTCGGCGCTGCGGCGACTCCAGGGATCCGCCCGCCCCGCGCGCATATGACGGCGGGAAATGCACCGCACCGCCCGGGGGCAGCGCTCTTTCCCCCGCGCCCCCGCAGTCCTGGGGCACGACGGCGCCCCCGGGACGGACGGGGCACCCCCGCGGGCCCGGGAACGGCCGGAAACGACCGCCGCCCGGTGGCGGCGGCCGGGTGTCGCGGGGTCAGCCGGCCTGGGTCGGGGGCCTGGTGGCGGGGGGCTGGGCTCCGGGGTCCTCGCGGGCCCAGGCGCCGACGCCCAGGCGGCCGGTGGTGCCCAGGTCGAGTTCCGGGGTGACCATCACGGGGGCCGCGTCCGGGGTGGCGCGGACCCGGACGTAGGGGGCGTTCACCGGGGCGCCGTCCCCGGTGGTGTTGCGCCACACCAGGGTGGTGCGGGCGCCTTCGCCGGGGCGCAGCGCGATCTTCTGCGGCGGGTCGTCCGCGCCGGTGCCGGTGGCGATCCCGGCGCCGCCGGACAGCAGCCGCACCCCGTCGACGGGCCGGTGCTGCGGGTCGAGCAGCTGCAGCGTGGGGTAGCCGTCGAGGTCCACCGTGGCGGTGCCGCAGTTGCGCAGGTGCAGGCCGACCGCGCGCAGGCCCATCGCGGCGTCGCCCTCGTCCGCGTACAGCCGCAGGCCGGAGGGCGGGCAGGGGCCGCCGGGCTGCGGGGCCTCGGCGCTGGGCACGCTGCGGACCTTGACGATCTCCACCCGGGGTGTGGTGCCGGGCCGGGCCGGGGTGGGCCCGGTGAGGTCGAGCCGCCCAGTCGTGGTGGCTCCCGGGGCGAGTGCCGTGACGGTCCGCGTCACGTTCTCCGGTGCGCCGCCCCCGGTCCCCGGGGAGCGGCTGAACACCACGGTGACGTCGTACGGTTCGGTGCCGGGGTTGGTCACCTCGTACTGGGCGCAGGCCGGGCCGACGGCGGTGATCCGCACCCCGTCCCGGGCGAGCCCGGAGGGGACCGGGGCGCCGCCGGTGGGCGACGGCTGCGTCGCACCGCAGGGCCCGGCGCTGCCGGATGCCGTCGGTGCGCCGGCTCCGGTCGGGTGGGAGCCGCAGCCGGTGAGCAGGGCGGCGGCGACCGCGGCGAGGGTGACGGCCGCGGCGGGCCGACGGGCCGTCAGCGAGGTGGCGGGCTTCTCGAACTGGCGCATCGGCCGAGTCGATCACGCTTCGCCCTCGAACGGCTGTGAGCCGGGCCACTCCCCGTGCAACAGGTCGGCAATGACCGCCGCCGGATCCCCGGAGCCTGGCGGGGGGAGCCGGCGGCGGGGCCGTCAGAGCCGGTCGGCGTCGAGGACGGCCCGGGCGAAGTCGGCGGGCGCCTCCTGGGGCAGGTTGTGGCCGACGTCGGCGAGGGTGCGGTGGAGGTAGGGGCCGGTGAAGTACTGCCGGTAGCCGGAGCCGTCGCCGGGGGCGGTGAAGGGGTCGCGCCCGGCGTCGAGGGTGACGGTGGGGACGGCGATGCGGGGCCGCGCGGCGAGCCGCTGCTCCAGCCGGTCGTAGCGGCGCTCGCCGTCGGCCAGGCCCAGGCGCCAGCGGTAGTTGTGGATGACGATCGCCGCGTAGTCGGGGTTGTCGAAGGCGGCGGCGGTGCGCTCGAAGACGGCGTCGTCGAAGGCCCAGGTCGGGGAGACGGTCTCCCACACCAGGCGGCACAGGTCGCGCCGCTTGTCCCGGTCCTCCATGGCCAGGCGCCCGCGCTCGGTGGCGAAGTAGAACTGGTACCACCAGGTGTGCTCGGCGGCGGCCGCCAGCGGCTCCTTCTGCTTCTCGACGTCGGTGACGAGGTACCCGCCGACCGACACCAGCGCCTTGACCCGCTCGGGCCACAGCGCGGCGATGATGTCGGCGGTGCGCGAGCCCCAGTCGAAGCCGGCCAGCACGGCCCGGCCGATCCCCAGCGCGTCCATCAGGGCGACGACGTCCGTCGCGACCGCCGCCTGCTGCGCGTTGCGCGGCGTGCGGGCGGACAGGAAGCGCGTCGATCCGTGCCCGCGCAGGTAGGGGACGATGACGCGGTAGCCCTGCGCGGCGAGCAGCGGGGCGACGTCGACGTAGCTGTGGATGTCGTACGGCCAGCCGTGCAGGCAGACGACCACCGGGCCGTCGGCCGGGCCGTCCTCGGCGTAGCCGACGTCCAGCATCCCGGCGCGGACCTGCACCAGTCGGGTGAACCCGGTCCGCCCGGCGGGGGCGGTAGGGCCGGGGGCGGCGTCCGGCCCGGCCTGCGGCGCGGGGCCGGTGGGGCCGGTGGCGGCGGCGGGGGCGGGGGCGGGGGCGGCCTCCGCGGCCGCCGGAAGGGCGGCCAGGGACAGCGCGCTCGCGCCCGCCCCGAGCCCGACGGCCTTGGTGAAGGTGCGCCTGTCGATCATGCTCGTTCCTCCGTCGTGCGGCTCGCGTCAGCCGACCCCGCGGACCGGCGGCCGGCACCACCCACTGTGGCCCGGCTCGGCGATCACGCACATCGGTCACCTGACGCTCGGTCACCGCGCGGGTGACGGACGGATGACTGCACCGCCCCGGGGCGCCTCGGACCGCGCCGAGGGCCCCGGGAGGGCGCGGGGGCCGGCCCGCACGCCGGCGCGGCGGCTATGACCGGTAGCGGTAGCGGATCCGGCCGCGGGTGAGGTCGTAGGGGCTGAGCTCCACCAGGACCCGGTCGTGCGGGAGGATCTTGATGTGGTTCTTGCGGACCTTGCCGCTGATGTGGGCGAGCACGACGTGCCCGTTGGGGAGTTCCACCTTGAAGGTGGCATTGCGCAGGCACTCGGTGACGGTGCCTTCGACTTCGATGCCGTCCGATGTCTTGGTCATGTCTCTCACCTCTCCGTTCGGTGGTGGGGCGTCAGTGGCGTACGAGTTCGAGGGTGGCGCCCGCGCGGCGGGCGCCGATGCCCTCGACGAGGGCGGTGGCGGCCGTGTTGGACTCCGCCACGTCGGCCCAGGCGGCGGTGGTGCCGGCGCGGTGCATCGACTCCAGCGCGTGGGCCAGCAGGGCCCGGGCGATGCCGCGGCGCCGGTGGTCGGCGCGCACGGCGAGCAGCCCGATCCGCGGCCGGCGCACCGGGGCCACCCGCAGCAGCCCGACGTAGTCGTCGCCCTGGCGGGCCACCGCGTACCGGGCGGGGTCGAGCACGGTGGTGCCCGCCGGACAGGGCAGCACCTGGGCCGGCATCGCCGGCCAGCCGATGCCGGCCTCGACCTCCGCGTGGATGACGCGGTCCAGGGCGCGCAGCGGGCCCTCCTCGGCCTCGCCGACGGGCACGATCGTCACGCCCGCCGGGGGCCGGACCGGGCCGAGCCCGGTGGCCTGCGGGTCGGTGGGCAGGAGGTAGCCGCGCTCACGGCGTACGGCCGTGAAGCCGGCCCGCTGCCAGGCGGCCGTGGTGTCGTGGTCGGCCTCGTCGGTGACGGTGTGCAGCGGTTCCGGCAGGTCGGCCGCCATCGCGGCGACGAGGCGGTCGAAGACCGTGCCGTGCCAGGCGTCGGCGCTGACGAACAGCCGCCCGTCGGGCCGGCGCGAGGCGTCGCCGGAGCCGACCACGCGGTCGTCCTGCACGGCGTGCCACTCGGTGTCCGAGATCCGGGTGACCGCGACCGTGCGGTCGTCGGTGCCCGGGGCGGAATACGGGGATTGCGGGGAATGCGAAGCGTTCATGGTGTTGCCTCTCGGGAGTGCCTGGTTTGTGGCGCTCCCGGGCGACACCTGCGTCAATCGCCCGCCGTGGCGGAAAGGAGGAGCACCCACACGGATACGGCCTTCATGGGTGTCACACCTCCTTGCGTTCTCTACACGGCTGCGCAGACGCTAGCAGGCGCCGGCGCGCCCGGCCAACCGATTTACCGGCCGGGCCGGTTGACAGGGCGGGCCGGTTGACGGCGGGTCGGCGACGGCCGGTCGGGGCCGGAGCCGCCACCGCGCCGCCGCCGTCCCGCAGTCTGAGACGACCCGTCCCATCCCGGCGGCTTTCTGCCAGCATGCGGGGCATGCAGCAGCAGCTGATTACCAGCGGCCGCGTGCCGGCACCGCGCCGGGAGGAGTGACCCTCCCCGGCCCACCGCCCGCACGCAGACCTCTCGCACTCCGCGAGGGGTCTTTCTGTTTCCGGCCCGCCAGTCCCACCCACCGACAGGACCGTCGCCATGGAACACACCCGGCTCACCGTCACCCTGCGCCCCACCACCGGGACGCTCGCCCGGCTCGCCTCCACCCTCAACAACCACCGGGTCCTGGACCTCGCCTTCAGCGCCGCGGCGCCGTCCTCGGCGCGGGCCGTCGTCCGCGTCCCGCGGCCCGAGGCCGTGCGCGTCCAGCAGAAGCTGCGCCGGATGGTCGACGTGCTCGACGTCGCCCTGGAGCCGTCCTGCCCCGACGACGGCACGGCCCCGCAGGCCCCCTCCCCCGGGCCCGCCGGGGCGGCCGCCGGGTGACCACGGCCACCGGGCGGGCGGCGGCGCGGGCGCGGCCCGGGTCAGGCAGGGCGGCGGGCGCGGCCCGGGTCAGGCGGGGCGGCGGGCGCGGTCGGTGATGTTGCGGGCCATGGCGCCGAAGACCAGGCCGTGGAAGGGCGCCATCGACCACCAGTAGGCGTGGCCGGCCAGACCGTGCGGGTGGAACAGGGCGCGCTGGCGGTAGAGCGTGCCGCCGTCCCGGCCGGGGGCGACCCGCAGTTCGAGCCAGGCCAGGCCGGGCAGGCGCATCTCGGCGCGCAGGCGCAGCAGGCGGCCGGGCTCGATCTCCTCCACCCGCCAGAAGTCGAGGGCGTCGCCGACCCGCAGGCGGTGGCGGTCGCGGCGGCCGCGGCGCAGGCCGACACCGCCGGCCAGGCGGTCGAGGGTGCCGCGCAGGGACCAGGCCAGGGGCAGGGAGTACCAGCCGTTGTCGCCGCCGATGCCCTCGACCACCCGCCACACGGCCGCGGGTTCGGCGTCCACGCGTCGTTCGCGCAGGTCCTGGTAGAGGCTGCCGCCGGCCCAGTCGGGGTCGGTGGGCAGCGGGTCGCTGGGGGCGCCGGGCAGTGAGGCGGAGGACCAGCGGGTGGTGACCTGCGCGTCGCGGATGCGGTGCAGGGCGAGTTCGACGGCGCGGTCGAAGCCGGTGAGGCCGGCGGGCGGGTCGGGGATCCAGCGGGCGATGTCGTGCTCGCGGCAGACCACCTCGTGGCGCAGCGACTCCACCAGCGGGCGGGCGAGCGGGCCGGGCACGGGGGTGACCAGGCCGACCCAGAGGCTGGACAGGGCCGGGGACAGGACGGGCACGGGCACGATCAGCCGCCGGGGCAGGTCGGCCGCCCGGGCGTAGCGGCGCATCATCAGGCGGTACGTGAGCACGTCGGGTCCGCCGATGTCGAAGGGCCGGTCGGCTTCGGGCGGCAGGGCCGCGGCGCCGACCAGGTAGGCCAGCACGTCGCGGACGGCGACGGGCTGGATGCGGGTGTCGACCCAGCGGGGGGTGACCATGACGGGCAGGCGCTCGGTGAGGTAGCGGAGCATCTCGAAGGAGGCGGAGCCGGAGCCGATGATCACCGCGGCCCGCAGTTCGGCGGTGGGCACGCCGGTGGAGCGCAGGAGGCGGCCGACCTCGGCGCGCGAGCGCAGGTGCGGGGAGAGTGCGGCCTCGGGGACGCCGGCGGGCAGCAGGCCGCTGAGGTAGACGATCCGGGTGACGCCGGCCGAGGCGGCGGCCCGGGCGAAGGCGCGGGCGGCGCGCCGGTCGGTGTCCTCGAAGTCGGCGCCGGTGCCGAGCGAGTGGACCAGGTAGTAGGCGATGTCGACGCCGTCGAGGGCGCCGTCCAGGGTGTCGGGCCGGGTGACGTCGCCGGCGGCGGCCTCCACCTCGGCGCGCCAGGGCTGGTCGCGCAGGCGCCCGGGGTCGCGGGCCAGGCAGCGCACCCGGTACCCGGCGGCCAGGAGTTCGGGCACCAGGCGTCCGCCGATGTAGCCGGTGGCTCCGGTGACCAGGCAGCGCAGCCCGGTCGGGGTCGGCTCGTCCAGCGTCCGGTCGTCCACCGTCGGCTCGTTCACCGTCGGCTCCTTTCCTCGGTCCTCCCGTGCGGCTTCGCGCCGTCAGCGCAGCAGTCGTTCCAACTGGTCGAGGGCGCCGGCCAGGTCACGGGGCCTCAGGGTGCCCGGGGGCCGGCGGGGGCCGGCCCAGCCGGGGCCGGCGGCCAGGACGACGGGCCCGGTGCGCGCGCCGTGCGGGCCCCAGGTGGTGCGGGCGACGCGCTGGGCCAGTGCCCGGTCGGCGGTGCGGGCGACCTGGGACCAGAGCAGGACGGCGGGCGGGCCGGTGCGGTGCACGGCCTCCATGAGTGCCTCGGTGGGCAGGGCGGGGCCGAACATGAGGAACGGCAGGCCGCGTTCGGCCAGTCCCGCGGCGACCGCCTCCAGGGGCAGGGAGTGCAGTTCGGTGGGCATGCCGGCGAGCAGTGCGGCCGGGCCCGGCGGCTGTTCCACCCGCTCGGCCGCCCGGCGCAGGGCCGCGGCGACGTGCCAGGACAGCAGGTGTTCGACGTCGACGCAGCGTTCGCCCTCGACGGCCCACTTGCGCCCGGCCGCCCGCAGGGCCGGGGTCATGACCTCGGTCCAGGCGGTGACCGCGCCGAGGTCGTCGATGCTGCGGCGCAGGATGCGGGCCATCTCGGGGGCGTCGAGGCGGACGGCGGCGCGGGCCAGTCCCCGGCACTCGGGGCGGACGGTGCCCAGCGGCAGGGTGTTGCCGCCGGGGGCGGGCACGGTCCGGGACGGGCCGGGCGGCAGGGTCCGGGCCCCGGACAGGGCGAGGCGGGCGGCTTCGGCGGGGGCGGTGCCGCGGGCGGTGAGGCGGCACATCTCCTCCAGCACGGCCACGTCCTGCGGCTCCCACCGGCGGTGCCGTCCGGGGTCGCGGCGGGCGGGGCCGATGCCGTAACGGCTCTCCCAGGAACGGATGGTGGTGGGCGAGACGCCGAGGCGGCGGGCGAGGGCCCCGGTGGTCAGTGCGGCGGCGGCCTCGGCGGCGGGGGCGGTCACGGCGGTGAGCCTACGGCGGGGCGCGGCGCGGCGCCGGGCGGACGCGCGTGCCGACGGGGCGGGGCCTCGCGGGGTTCGCGGTGCCTGGGGTGCTCGGGGGGCGCGGGGGGCGCGGGGGGCGCGGGGGGCGCTGGGTGCGCGGGCGCCTCGCCGAGGTGGGCGCGCAGCTGCCGCAGGGCGTCGCGGATGCGGGTCTTGACGGTGCCCAGGGGTGCCCCGATCCGGGCGGCGGCCTGGGCCTGGGTGCAGCCGCCGAAGTAGACCAGGAGCAGGCACTCGCGCTGGACGTCGCTCAGTGCGGCCAGGGCGCGCCGCACGCGGTCGCGCTCCAGACTGCCCTCGACGCGGTCGGCGACCTCGTCGAAGTCCGGGGTGTAGTCGCGCAGGGCGGCGGCGCGGTCGCGGTCGGCGGCGGCCCGGGCGGAGCGGACGCGGTCGACGGCCCGCCGGTGGGCCAGGGTGAGCATCCAGGGCAGGACCTCGCCGCGCTCGGGGCGGTAGCGCGGCGCCTCCCGCCAGACCTGCCAGAACACCTCCTGGGCCACCTCCTCGGCCTGGGCGCGGTCCCGCAGCACCCGCAGCACCAGCGCGAGGACGGCCCCGGCGGTGGCCCCGTAGAGGTCCTCGAAGGCCCGCTCGTCGCCGCGGGCGGTCCGCGCCATCAGCCCGCGCAGCCCGGCCCGCCCGTCAGCGGACACCCCGGCGCCGGGTGCCTCGGGGGTTGGCACCCCGGCGCCGGGTGTTTCGGGGGCGGGCGCCTCCGGGGCGGGCCCGCCGGACGGCCGCTGGATCGTCGCCTGCACACTCCGACCGTCGCGCAGCACCGGCCCGAACGGGTACTCGCAGCGCTTTCGCAGCGTTTCTGCTTTCGCAGCGTTTCCGCCCGAGGCGGGCCCGGGGCGGGGCAGGTGTCAGGGGGCGGCCGCGCCGAGCAGGGCGTGGGCGGCGGTGAGGCCGGAGTGGCAGCCGTCCTCGTGGGAGCCCCAGCCGTGGTGGGCCCCGGCGAAGGCGGTGCGGCCGGTGGTGAGCCGGGGCAGGAGGCGCTGGGCGGCGACGCTCTCGGCGGTGTGGACGGGGTGCTCGTGGACGGTGCGGGAGATCACCAGGTGCTCGGGGACGGGGTCGTGGGGCGGCTCGTTGCGGGTGAGCAGGTAGTCCTCGCCGGTGTCCAGGTGCAGCAGTCGGTTGAGGTGGTGGCTGATCCGTGCGGCGCCGGCCGGGGCGGTGCAGTGCGGCATGCGGTAGTTCCAGGAGCCGCGGGCCCAGCGGGCGTGGGGCAGGACGGAGGCGTCGTGGTGCAGGACGGTGGGGGTACGGGTGTGCCGGAAGGCCGCGAGGACCTCGCGTTCGGCGCGGGTGGGGTCGGCGAGCAGGCGCAGGGCCTGGTCGGGGTGGGTGGCGATGACGACGGCGTCGGCCTCGGCGCGGCGGCCGTCGCCGGTGGTGAGGGTGATGCCGTCGAGGTGGCGGTGGACGGCCCGGACGGGGGTGTGGCGGTGGACGGCGGTGAGGCGTTCGGCGATCCGCCGCACGTAGGTGGCGGAGCCGCCGGTGACGGTGCGCCGGGGCGGCGGGCCGTCGTCCGAGAGCAGGCCGTGGTGGTCCAGGAAGGCGAACAGGTGGCGGGCCGGGTGGTCGCCGGACGGCTCGGGGGCGCAGGGCGGGGCCGCGGCGGCGAGGGGGATCAGGTAGTGGTGGAGGAAGTAGCCGGAGAAGCACTCGTCCAGGAGGAAGTCGCGCAGGGTGGGGTCACCGGCGCCGGGGTCGGCGAGCAGCCGGCGGGCGCGGTCCTGGAAGCGCGGGATGTCGGCGATCAGGCGCAGGTAGCGGTGGCGCAGCGCGGGGTCGGGTAGGGCGAGGAGTGCGGCCGGGCCGTCGGCGCCGGCGTATTCGAGGCCGCAGCCCTCGCAGTGCACGGAGATGCTCGTGTCGGTGTCCCGGGTGGGGACGCCGAGGTCGCGCAGGAGCCGGGCCAGGTGCGGGGAGGTGTGCGCGTCGTGGACCAGGAAGCCGGTGTCCAGGGCGAGTTCGCGGCCGTCGGGGGCGGTGACGCGCTGGGTGTGGGCGTGGCCGCCGAGCCGGGTGTCGGCTTCGAAGAGTTCGACCTCGGCGCCGGCGCGCCGCAGTTCCCAGGCCGCGGTGAGGCCGGCCACGCCCGCGCCGACGACGGCGATGCGGCGGCGTCCGGGGGTGCGCGGGGTGTGCGGGGTGCGCCGGGCGGCGGGTGGTGTGGTCGTGGGTGTGGTCAACGGGGTCCCTTCCGGTCGGCCCGGTGCGGTGCGACGTGCGGTGCGGCGGTGCGGGTCGTACCTGCGTACGGCGTGTACGGCGTTTACGGCCCGGCTGGGCGGCGCCCGTGGGGGCCGCGTCCGTTGTTCGGAGCGGACGGGACGGCGGATTGGCCGGTCGCGGGACGGGAGGTGACGGGACGGGAGGTGACGGGGCGTCGGCCGTGCGGACGCGCCGCGGCCGCCCGCCGGAACGGTCAGTAGCGCAGGGCGGCGGCGATCCGGCCGCTGTCGGCGAGGGTGTCGTCGGGGACGAAGGAGACCGTGCCGCCGGTGTCGAGGGTGCGCTCGATGACCTCGTCGACGATGTCCTCGCGGGCGCCGTGCCCGTCGGCCTCGGCGGGGACGAGGTGCGCGCCGCCGTCGCGGACGGTGGCGCGGTAGTTCTCCTCGACCACCAGCCGCTCGACCCGGCCCTCGCCGGCGGCCTGCCAGACCTCGTCCAGGCCGGCGGCGAACCCCTTGCCGCCGCGGGCCTTGTCGAGCAGGGCGAGGGCGTCGGTGACCTCCTGCTCGGCCCGGGCGCGCACGGCGGGCCCGACGACGCGGCGTACGGTCTCGGCGTCGGCCTGGGCGAGGCCGCCGTGCGGGATCTGGGCGGCGGCCTGCTGGGCGATCGGGCCGACGGCGTCCAGCAGGGCGAGCGCGGCGGCCTCGCCGACCACGTACAGCGGGCGGGGGTCGGCGGCGAGCACCTTGCCGATCCCGGCGTCGGCCTGCCGCAGGAAGGTCTTGGTCTCCTCGTCGCGGAAGGTGCTGGGCGTGTCGCCGATCTGCTCCTGCCGCTCGGGGTCGGGGTTGTCGTGGAGGCGCACCAGTGGGAAGCCGTTGCCGGTCTCCTCGGTGACCCGCTCCTCGGTGCCGCCCCACAGCGCCACCCGGTCGGCGGCGATCGCGACCACCCAGTGGGGGCGTTCGGCGGCGTGCGCGGCGACCAGGTTGCGGGTGAGGAAGGTGTCGGACAGGACCACCCGGGCGGGGGCGCTGCGCCCGAGCGACCAGACCCGGTGCTCGCCGGGCGCGGCGAGGATGGCCAGGCCTTCCTCGGCGTGCACCAGGTCGACCTCGGCCAGGGCCCGGTCGAGCTGCTCCAGGACGTCGATCCGCTCGGCGCGGGAGACCCGGGGGTCGGCCTGGACCTTCTCCCGCGCCTCGGCCAGCAGGTTGCGCAGCCGGACCGGGTCCTGCGTCTTGTCCGGTTCCCGGCGGTGGGTGGGCATCACGATCGACACCGCCGGATAGGGCCGGGGCCGGCGCAGCTCGGCGAGGACGGCGGGGCTGAGGGCGGGGTGCATGGAGACCCTTTCCGAAGGCGGTTCGGCCTTCTGTGCGTGCTTCCGCGCGTGGCCGCGCGAAGCCTGGCGCTGCTCCCGAATGTCCATCAATGTACCGATGTGCGGCTTTCCCGGCGCGCGCGCCGGTGTGCGCCCACCGGTGTGCGGCGGCCGGCCGGAACCGCCGCGCGGGGCCACCCTCCCAATTGGTTGCACAAGCGCTATATACGCTCTGGCCGATATTTTTGTTCATGGCTTATCCTGGTACCGCAACCCTTCCGGAAGGAGGCCGGGCCCCATGACCGCCACGGACCCCGCGCTCACCGCCCTCGCCAGCGGCTGGGGCGCACTGTCCCTCCTGCACGGCAGGATCGAGGCGCACATCGAGCGCGCCCTGCAGTCCGGGCACGACCTGAGCGTGCGGGAGTACTCGCTGCTCGACGTGCTCAGCCGTCAGCACGACGGCGAGGGCGGGCACCTGCAGATGAAGCAGGTCGCCGACGCCGTCGTGCTCAGCCAGAGCGCCACGACCCGCCTGGTCACCCGACTGGAGGACCGCGGCCTGCTGTCGCGCTACCTGTGCCCGACCGACCGCCGCGGGATCTACACCAATGTGAGCGAGGACGGCCTGAGGCTCCTGGAGGAGGCCCGGCCGACCAACGACGCCGCCCTGCGCGAGGCGCTCGACGAGGCCGCCAGGAACCCCGAGCTGGCCTCGCTGGTCCGGGCGGTCGAGGCCGTGGACGCCGCCTCGCCCCGCCGCTGACCCCGGGCGGGGCCTCGCCGGCCGCCCCGCCCCCGCTCCCCCATCGGGCCCGACCCGTCCCCGCCGCCTCGCGGCACGGACGGATCGGGCCCGTTCGCATTCCCCCGCCCCGCACACCCGCCCGCCACACCCGACGGGCGCACCCGTCGGCGCACCAGCCGGGACACCCGCCGACTCCCTGGCGCATGCCCGATACCTTCGTTTGCACTTATCGCGCGTCTGCAACTATTGTTAAAGCTCGCTAGGCGCCCGTTCAAGCAATCTCAGAAGGGACGGCCATGCCCCTCGCTCTCCTCGCCCTGGCCATCGGCGCGTTCGGGATCGGGACCACCGAGTTCGTGATCATGGGCCTGCTGCCCCGGATCGCCGACGACTACGGCGTGTCCATCCCCCACGCGGGCCTGCTGGTCACCGGCTACGCCCTCGGCGTCCTCGTCGGCGCACCGCTGATGACCGCCCTCGGCACCCGGATCAGCCGCAAGACGATGCTGATGCTGCTGATGGGCCTGTTCACGGTCGGCAACCTGCTCTCCGCGTTCGCCCCGACCTTCCCGCTGATGCTGGCCGGGCGCATCGTCACCTCGCTGGCCCACGGCGCCTTCTTCGGCATCGGCTCCGTCGTCGCCGCCGACCTGGTCGCCCCCGAGAGGAAGGCCGGCGCCATCGCCACCATGTTCACCGGCCTGACCGTCGCCAACGTCGTCGGCGTGCCGCTGGGCACCTTCATCGGCCAGGCCGTCGGCTGGCGCACCACCTTCGGCATCGTCGCCGCGCTCGGCGTGGCCGGCCTGCTCGGCATCGCCCGGCTGGTGCCCGCCCTGCCGCGCCCCGAGGGCGCCCACCTGCGCCGCGAGCTGACCGCCTTCCGCAACCCGCAGGTGCTGCTCGCGATGGCGATGACCGTGCTCGGCTTCGGCGGGGTCTTCGCCGCGATCACCTACATCGCCCCGATGATGACCAACGTCGCCGGCTACTCCGACGGCGCGGTCACCTGGCTGCTGGTGCTGTTCGGCGTCGGCATGTTCCTCGGCAACCTGCTCGGCGGCAGGTTCGCCGACCGCAGGCTGATGCCGCTGCTCTACACCACCCTCGGCGGTCTGGCGGCCGTGCTGGCGCTGTTCACCCTCACCGCGCACAACCGGATCCTCGCCGCCGTCACCGTCCTGCTCGTCGGCGCCCTCGGCTTCGCCACCGTCCCCCCGCTGCAGAAGCGGGTGCTGGACCAGGCCCACGGCGCGCCCACCCTGGCCTCGGCCGTCAACATCGGGGCGTTCAACCTCGGCAACGCGCTGGCCGCCTGGCTCGGCGGGATCGTCATCTCCGCCGGCCTCGGCTACACCGCCCCGAACTGGGTCGGCGCCGCCCTCGCCGCCGCCGCGCTCGTCCTCGCCCTGTGGTCCGCCGCCCTGGAGCGCCGCACCCCCGCCCCGCAGGCCCCGGCCGCCGCCACCGCTGCCGCCCCCGTTCCCGCCCACCACTGACCGCCCCTCCCCCATCACCCCTTCGCCCCTTCGCCCCTTCGCCCCCGGAGAACGCACCACCATGAGCACCGCCACGAGCACCGCCACCACGAGCACCGCCACCGCCGTCGCCCCGCTGACCGTCACCGACGCCGAGACCCTCGTCGCCGCCGCCCGCACCGCCGCCGACGCGGCCGGGGTCGCGGTCGGCATCACCGTCCTGGACGCGGGCGGGCACCTGCTCGCCTTCCGCCGCGACGACCGCGCCGTGCTGATCGCCGGCGAGACCAGCACCCGCAAGGCCTACACGGCCCTCCAGCTGGGCGCCCCCACCGCCGACCTGGTCGACCTGGTCAAGCCCGACGGCCCGTTCCACTCCCTGTCCACCGCGCTGGACCGCCCTCTGCTGTTCATCGCCGGCGGCATCCCCGTCCACCGCGACGGTCGCCTGATCGGCGCCATCGGCGTCGGCGGCGGCGCCCCCGAGCAGGACCACTCCTTCGCCGCCGCCGCGCTGGCCGAACTCGGCTGAGCGGCCCGCACCCCGGGGCGGGGCAGCCCGCGCGGACGGCCCGCCTCGCCCGTACCGGGCAATTTCCGCCGCGTCCCGCGGCCGGTCGCACGCGGGCGGCCCCCGGATGTGGCAGGCAGGAGGACGGCGGCCCCGCCCCCGGTGGGCGGGGCCGCCGTGCCCCTGCGACCGAACGGAGCCCCCATGCGCCGACGCCACGGCGTCCTGCTGACCGCCGCCCTCCTGGCCCAACTCGCCGCCGGCCCCTCCCACGCGGCGGCCCCCGCCCCCGCCGGGTGGGAGGGCACCGACCAGTGCGGAGTGGTCCGCAGCGGCGACACCCCGCTCGGCGGCGCCGAGGTGACGCTCTACCAGGCCGGGGACGGCGCGGGCGCCGCGCCACGGGTGCTGGCCCGCACCCGCAGCGCCCAGGACGGGCGCTTCACCCTCGACTACCGCCGCCCGCACGACCCGCGCGCCGTGCTCTACGTGCTCGCCGACGCCGGCCGCCCCGGGGAACGCACCACGCCGCACGGGACGCCGCCGGACGGGCCCGTGACCCTCGCCGCCGTGCTCAGCGGGGCCGACGCCCCGCCCGAACTCGTCGTCAACGAGCGCACCACCGTCGCCGTCGCCTACGCCCTGGCCCGCTTCACCGGCCCGGCCGGCGTCTCCGGCCCCCACCCCGGGCTGCAGAACGCCGCCGCCGTCGCCCACAACCTGGCCGACACCGGCACCGGAGACATCGCCGCCCCGCTCGCCACCGCGCCCAACGGCGCCCTCACCTCGACCATGGCCGAGTTCAACACCCTGGCCGACCTGCTCGCCGCCTGCGTCACCGGCGACGCCTGCGACCAGCTGTTCGACCTCGCCCGCCGCCCCGGCCACGACCGGCCGCACGACACCCTGCGCGCCGCCGTCGACATCGCCCACGACCCCGGCCACAACGCCGCCGAGCTCTTCGCCCTCGCCGCCACCACCCCCACCTACCGGCCCGCCCTGCCCGCCGCCCCCGACGCCTGGACCGTCGCCCTGCGCTACGACGGCAACGGCCACGAACTCGACGGCCCCGGCAACATCGCCTTCGACGCCGACGGCAACGCCTGGGTCACCAACAACTACGAGTACGGCGCCGACCCCACCGTCCCGGTCTGCGGCGGCCGCACCGTCCTCAAGTTCACCCCCACCGGCCACGACGCCCCCGGCGCGCCCTACCGCGGCGGCGGCCTGTACGGCGCGGGCTTCGGCATCACCGTCGACACCGAGGGCAGCGCCTGGGTCGGCAACTTCGGCTTCCAGGGCCGCGGTTGCCCCGTCGACCCGACCGAAGTCGAACGCAGCCTCTCGCAGTTCGCCCCCGACGGCACCCCGCTCTCCCCGCCCCGCGGCTGGCGCACCGGCGGCATCGCCCAGCCCCAGGGCATGGCCGCCGACCGCGCCGGCACCGTCTGGGTCGCCAACTGCGGCGGCGACAGCGTGACCCGGATCCCGGACGGCGACGCCACCCGCGCCCGGGAGGTGCCCACCCCCGCGCTGAGCAAGCCCTTCGGCGCCGCCGTCGACCCCGCCGGACGGCTGTGGGTCAGCGGCAACGGCAACGACAGCGTCCAGGTCCTGACCCCCGACGGCACCTCGGAGCGGACCGTCACCGGCGGCGGCCTGCGCCGCCCGCTCGCCGTCGCCACCGACAGCAAGGGCTACGCCTGGGTCAGCAACAGCGGCATCCTGCCCGTGCCCTGCGCGGACACCACCGCGGACGACCTCGCCACCGCCGCGACCGGCGCCGACACCGGAACGCGCCCGGGCGCCTCCGTCACCCTGATCGGGCCCGACGGGACCCCGGCCCCCGAACCCTTCACCAACGGCGGCCTGTTCCTGCCCTGGGGCGTCGCCGTCGACGGGGACGACACCGTCTGGGTCGCCAACTTCGGCGGCCACCGCGTCGCGCGGCTGTGCGGCACGAACCTCACCGCCTGCCCGCCCGGCCACCGCACCGGCCAGCCGATCTCCCCGCCCGACACCGGCTACCCGAGCGACGGCCTGGAGCGCAACACCGGCCTGCAGATCGACCCCTCGGGCAACGTCTGGCTGGCCAACAACTGGCGCACCGTCCCCGTCCAAACCAACCCCGGCGGCCACGAACTCGTCGTCCTGATCGGCGCCGCCGCCCCCGTCCCCACCCCCCTGCTCGGCGGACCCGCCCGGCCCTGACCGCCCGCCTCCCCCGACGGCCCCACGCCCGGAGCCGGGGCCGTCGGGGCGACTACCCACCGGTACCGGTGACCCGGACGGCCCACCGGGAACACTGCGCCGATCCGGCGCACCAGCGCGCAGCAGACCCGGGAGCCGTCCATGCCGCCGTCCGCCCGCCAAGCCACCCAGGCCGCCGCGAGCCCGACCAAGCGCGCGGCGCTGCGCCGCCTGGGCGAGTGGTGCGCACGCCACTCACTGATCGTCATCGTGCTGTGGATCGTCGCCCTGGCCGGCGTCCAGGCCGCCAACAAGACGATCGGCGGCAGCTACTCGGACGACTTCTCACTGCCCGGCACCCAGGCCCAGCAGGGCCGCGACGTCCTCCAGGCGCACGAGCCGGCCGCCGCGGGCACCAGCTCCCAGGTGGTGCTGCACGACGCCGCACCGCTGACCGGCTTCCAGCCGCAGATCGCCCAGGCCGTCTCCTCGCTCCAGCAGCTGCCGCACGTCATCTCGGCGCAGAGCCCGCTGCCGCCCCCGGGCCAGCCGGCGCCGCCGAACGGGCCGCTGTCCGCCGACGGGACGACCGGCTACATCACCGTCCGCTTCGACACCACGCCCACCCTGCTGGGCACCGACTACCTGACCGGGGTGGACGCGGCGGTGGCGCCGCTGCGCCAGGCCGGGGTGCAGGTGGAGTACGGCGGGCCGCTGGGCGAGCTGGCCCGCCCGGCGCCGGACGACCGCGCCAGCGAGGCGATCGGCTTCGCGGTGGCGATCGTGGTGTTGCTGGTGGGGTTCGGCAGCCTCATCGCGGCCGGGCTGCCGCTGGTCACGGCGCTGTTCGCGGCGGTGGTCGGCCTCGGGGTGCTGGGCCTGATCGCGGCGCTGTCCACCTTCGCGACCGTCGCGCCGACCCTGGCGACGATGATCGGCATCGGGGTGGGCATCGACTACGCGCTGTTCCTGCTGACCCGTCACCGGCAGAACCTGATGGACGGCGCGGACCCGGTGGCCTCCGCCGGGCAGGCGGTGGCCACCAGCGGACGCGCCGTGCTGGTCTCCGGCTGCACGGTGATCATCGCGCTGTCCGGGCTGTCGGTGTCGGGCATCTCCTTCATCGCCAAGCTGGGCGCCGCGGCGGCCGTCACCGTGGTGTCGGCGGTGCTCGGCGCGCTCACCCTGCTGCCGGCGCTGATGGGGCTGATCGGGCCCCGGATGGACCGCGTCTGCGTGCGCCGCCCGATCGCCGAGGCGGGCGGCGTGGAGGGTGCGGAGGGCGGCGGGAGCTGGCACCGCTACGCCCGGCGGGTCGAGGCGCACCCCTGGCGCTACCTGACGGCGGGGGTGGTGGTGCTGGCGGTGCTGTCGATCCCGCTGTTCTCCATCCAGCTCGGCCACATCGACGACGGCGCCGACTCCACCGACTTCACCGACCGGCGCGCCTACGACCTGATGTCCGCCGCCTTCGGCCCCGGGTCGAACGGCCCGCTGACCGTGGTCGTCGACCAGAGCGCCGTGCCCGCCGAGAGCCGGCCGGCCGTGCTGTCCTCGGTGCAGCAGGCCCTCACCGGCGTGCCCGGCGCCGCCAGCAGCACCCCGCTGCAGACCAGCCCGGACGGCGCGGTGCTGTTCGACACCGTCATCCCGGCGACCGCGCCGCAGGACCGGGCCACCACCGACCTGGTCAACCGGCTGTCGGACACCGTGCTGCCCGACGCGGTGGCCGGCACCGGCGCGAAGACCTACGTCACCGGCAACACCGCGGCCCAGGTCGACTTCCTGGACATCGTCGCGAGCCGGCTGGCGCTGATCATCGCGGTCGTGGTCGCCCTGGCCTTCCTGGTCATCCTGGTGGTCTTCCGCGGCCCGCTGGTCGCCCTCAAGGCCGCGGTGCTCAACCTGCTGTCGATCGCGGCCTCGTACGGGGTGGTGGTGGCGGTCTTCCAGTGGGGCTGGGGCGGGCCGGCCCTCGGGGTGGCGGGGAAGGTCCCGATCGAGAGCTACGTGCCGATGATGATGTTCGCGATCGTCTTCGGGCTGAGCATGGACTACGAGATCTTCCTGCTCTCCCGGGTGCACGAGGCCTGGCTGCGCACCGGGCGCGCCCAGGACTCCGTCGCCCACGCCCTGGAGATCACCGCCCGGGTGATCACCTGCGCCGCGTTGATCATGGTCAGCGTCTTCGCCGCGTTCATCGTCAGCGACAACATCGTGATCAAGATGATGGGGCTGGGCCTGGCGGTGAGCGTGCTGGTGGACGCGACGGTCGTGCGGCTGCTGCTCGTCCCGGCGGTGATGACCCTGCTGGGCGCGGCGGCCTGGTGGACGCCGCGCTGGCTGGACCGGATCCTGCCGCACATCGACACCGAGGGCGAGGGCGAGCAGGCGTAGCCGTACGGGCCCGGGCGCCCGGGCCCGGGCCGGCAGGCGAGGACGGACCCTAGGGGCGGGTGGCGGTGACGAGCCAGGCGCAGGTGCGCAGCCGCAGGCCGTCGGGCCGTTCGTGTGGGGCGAGGGCGGCGGTGAGGGCGGCGCGGACGCGGTCGGTGCCGCTGGGGGCGCCCGGTGCGGTGGCGCCCGCCTCGGCCCGGTCGAGCTGTTCGGCCAGGTCGCGCATCGGGCCGGCGCCGAGGAGGTGGTCGGCGGCGTCGGCGGCGTCGCGGCCGAAGTGTGCGTGGGCTTCGACGGGTTCGGTGCGGATGTCGGTGAGGGCGGCGGCGTCGAGGACGCGGTGGATCACGGCGGGGTCGGCGAGGGAGAACATGCCGGGGCCGTCGTGCGGGGCGGCGGGCGGCGGCGGGAGCGGGAGTGCGGCGCGGGCCTCGTCGAGGACCCCGACCCATTCGGTGCGGGCGGGGTCGGCGACGCAGACGAAGGCGAGGCGGCCGCCGGGGCGCAGGGCGCGGGCGATGTTGGCGAAGGCGGCGGTGGGGTCGTCGAAGAACATGATCCCGAAGCGGCTGATCGCGACGTCGAAGGCGGCGGCGGGCAGCGGGTGGATCTGGGCGTCGCCCTGTTCGAAGGCGATCCGGCCGGTGGCGGTGCGTTCCGGGTCGTGGTCGGCGGCCAGGGCGCGGGCGCGGGCCAGCATCGGGGCCGAGAGGTCGAGGCCGAGGACCGAGCCGTGGGCGGCGGCCTCGGCGGCGAGGCGGGTGGTCTGGCCGGTGCCGCAGCCGATGTCGAGGACGCGGTCGGCGGGGGTGATCGCGGCGGCGGCGAGCAGCGGCCGGTTGAAGCCTTCGTTGACCGCGTTCCAGCGGTCGTGGCGGTCGCTCCAGTACTGGCCTTCGTCGCCGTTCCAGGCTTGGGACTGTGCGGTGTTGACGGGTGTGCGCATGGGGTTCGCTCCTGTCGGACCACTAGTATGGGCGAGTGCCCATAGCAAGGTATGGGCAGTCGCTCATACTGTGCAAGCCCTGTTCCGGAGGACCTGGATGTCACCACGCGGCGTAGCGATCCCCGACGTGCGGGAGCGGCTGTTCTCGGCGGCCGAGCGGGTGCTCGCCCGAGAGGGGCCGGCCGGGCTGACCAACCGGGCCGTCACCGAGGAGGCGGACTGCGCGAAGGGCCTGCTGTACAACCACTTCGCCGACCTGGACGACTTCGTGGCCCAGCTCGTCCTGGACCGCTTCGAGCGGGTCGCCGCCGAGGTCGCCCCGCTGCCCGGGCGGGCGGGCAGCGGGGAGGTGCGGGAGAACACGGTCGGCGCGGCGCTCGTCCTGCTCGGCGCGAACGGGCCGGCGGTCGCGGCGGTGTCGGTGTCCCGGCAGGGCGTCGCGCAGCGGGTGCGGACGGCCTGGGAGGCGGGCGCGCCCGGGCCGGGCGCGGTGGAGGACGCGATCGCCCGCTACCTGGAGGCCGAGCAGCGCCTGGGGCGGGTTGCGGCGGACGCGGACTGCGCGATGCTCGCGCTCGCCCTCACCGGCACGGTCCACCACCTGCTGCTGCACGGGGACGGGTCGGCGGACGGCCCGGCGCTGATCCGCCGTCTGGTCGCCGCGCTGGTCCCCGCACCGGTCCCCGCCCCGGCCTCCGGCTGCTGAGTCCGGGGCGGTCAGGCCGGGTGGCGCAGCTCCACGGCGGCCTGGACGATGTTGGCCTGGTGCTCGGCCTGGCGGGCGACCGGCAGCCAGGCCGGGCGGAAGCGCCGCTGGTAGCGGGCGCACCAGTCCTGCAGGAGGGCGTCGAGGCGGGCGGTGTCGGCGGCGGTGCGGGCTGCGGCGGGCTCGACGGCGCGTCGCAGCAGGGCGGCGGCGCGTACCGGGATGCGGTGCGCCCACAGGTCGATGCCGGCGAGTTTCGCCCGGGTCATGAGCCCGGGGCGCAGCAGGCGCCGGCCCAGGGCGCCGGGGTCCCATTCGTCGGCCAGCTGCCGGGAGGCGGCCAGTGGGGTGCGGGCGGCCCGGAGCAGGGCGGTGTCCTGGTCGGGCAGGTGGGGCAGGGCGGCGTGGAGCAGGTCGGCGAGCAGGGCGGTGCGGGTGCGCAGCCGGTCGGCGCTGGCGGTCAGGCGTTCGGGGGCGTCGTCGGCGGGGCGGGTGTCGCCGAGGCGGTCGCTGGTCCAGGCGGGCACTTCGACGATGACGGTCTGGCCGCCGTGGCGCTGCGGGGCGAACCAGGTGGAGGCCCGGACGCCGCCGGTGTCGTCGGGCCGGTGGGCGGGGTGGGGGGTGAGCATGCCGGTGCTGCTCTCCTGGCGGTCGATGTGGTGGGGTTCCATCAGGAAGACGCCGGGGCCGGATTCGCGCAGCCAGAAGGTGTCGTAGGTGCCGGTCTCGACCGGGATGCCGAGGGCGGCGGCGGAGGTGGTGAAGGGGGCGGCGAGGCGGGCCGGGTCGCAGGTGGCCTGGAGGAAGGTGCCGCCGACGTCCATGCTGTGCAGGGTGAACTGGAGGGTGGGGCGCAGTTCGTCGATCAGGTCGAGCAGGGTGCGGCTCTCCGGGAGCCGCGCGCCGATCGCCGGGGCCCATTCGGGCTGTTCCTCGGCGGCGGGGCGGTAGTAGCCGGCGAAGTACTCGGGCAGGGTGCGGGCGGTGAGGGCGCCGCGGGCGAGGTGGGCGCCGTCGGGGTCGAGGCAGAGCAGGAAGTTCCAGGTCGCGGCGGTGCGCAGGGCGGGGCGGGCGAGGACGCGGTGGGCGAGTTCGACGATGCTCGCGCGGCCGGCGAACTCGTCGGCGTGGGCGCCCGCCACGACGAGGACGTTGCGTTCGGCGCGGCCGACGGACAGCAGGGTGAGCGGGCGGCCGGCGCGGGAGGTGCCGACGGTGCGCAGCCGGCACAGGTCGGGTCGACGGTCGGTCAGCTGTCGTGCGGTGTCGGTGAGTTCGGCGAGTGTGGGGCAGCGGTCGTGGATCAGTACGGCCCTGCCCGCGCCGGTCGTCGTGTCGGTCAGCATCCGGTTCCCCCTGTGGTCGTCTCCCCCGGGCTCGGAGGGTACGACGGACGGGGGCGGAACGGGAGGTGCCCATTCGCCCCTGAAACTGACGTATTATCCGATGATCTTGAAAGCTAGGGACGGGGGTTCGGCATGGCCGCGCACATCGGCGCCACCGCACGGGGGTTGGGCATCGGCATCGCGTCGATCGTGCTGGGGGGTGCGCTGACCGCCTGCGGGTCCAGCCCGCTCTCGGACCAGATGGCCCCCGGTGCGCAGAAGTGGGTGGACTTCGAGACCGTGCTCTCCGACAAGGACGCGCTGAAGCACACCGTGCCCGACCGGGCGGCGATGCCCGGGTGGGAGATCCAGAAGAGCGACGTCGACGTGAAGGACGACGGCGACGAGGACTGCCGGGGCTGCAAGGTCGAGGCCGGCTCCGAGTTCGAGGACGGCAAGGTCACCGCCACCTTCGACGTCACCACCTTCGCGACCAAGGAGCAGGCCGGCGCCTACCTGGCGAAGACGGCGGCGGAGTTCGAGAAGAAGGCCCAGTCGCCGGCCAAGCTGGCGATGCCGACCATCGGGAACGAGACCGTGGCTTACGGCGCCACGTTCCGCAAGGGTCCGCGCAACGTCGTGCTGATGCGGGCGGGCACCACCGTCGCGGGCGTCATGCTCCAGGAGTCCTCGGACGTCAAGCAGTTGGAGAACCTGGCGACGATGCTGGCCCGGCGGGTCGAGCAGACGGCCGCCGGGCAGACCCCCTCGGCCGCCCTGGACGCCGGCTGAGCAGCCGGCCCCGCCGGGGCGTCGAGCACCGGCGGGGCGTCGAGCCGGACGGCGGCCCCCGGTGGCGCCGTCCGGTGGCGCCGTCCGGTGTCGGCGGGCCGTCAGCGGCGGCGCCCGGCGTAGGCGGCCGCGCCTCCGGCGGCGAGCAGCACGGCGGCGGCGACCGCGGCGGCGGTCAGCAGGCCGTCGTCCGCGCCGGTGGCGGCCAGCTCCGGGGCGGGCGTCGCGGAGCCGGCCCGGGGCGACGCGGTCGGCCGGGTGGGGGACGGTGCCGGCGCGGGGCCGGTCGGTGACGCCGTCGCGGCGGACGGCACCGGGGCGGGGGTCGTCGGGGTGGCGGGGCCGGCCGTGGGCTCGGGCGTGCAGGCCGTGCCGCCGTTCCAGGTGGCGACGGCCAGGCCGGAGAACGGCTCGTCCGGGTAGTGCGGCAGCGGGTGGTCGCTGTTGCTGCCGTCGTACTTCCCGCCGACCGTGTAGAGGGCCAACTCGCCGTAGCAGTGCGGCAGGTGGCCGGTGACGTCGAGGGTGTCACGGTAGTGCTCGCGGGTGAGCGTGATGGTCGCCCAGCCGAGGAAGACCGACCGGCCCGAGGTGGCCCAGGTCGGCCCCTGGGTTTCGTAGGAGCCCAGGGAGACGTGGTAGTCGCAGCCGGCGGCCGGTACGCCGGCCAGTCGGACCTGCACGGTGGCGGACTCGGCGGGCATGGTCGCGCTGTTCGTCCAGTGGACGCCGCCGTCGACGGAGTACTGGACCGGCGCCCGCCCGCAGTCGGGGGCCGCGTGGGCGGCGGGCGCCGCGACGGCGACGGCTCCGGCGGCCAGGGCGAGGGCGGCGGTCGTCGAAAGGGCGGTGTGCGCGGACGGGCGGCGCGGGTGGGGGTGCATCGGGAACTGCTCCTGGCGGGTGGATCGGGTACGGGTACGGACGCGGTTTCGGCCGGGGTGCGGTCGGGTGCCCGCGGGGTTCACCGGGCGCCGGCCGCGGCCGGCGGGGCGGCGGCCTGCGGCGCGGCGGGGTGCTCCCGGTGGCCGTCGCCCTCGATGTCGACGTGCGGCAGCAGGCGGTCGAGCCGTCGGGGCAGCCACCAGTTCCCGTCGCCGAGCAGGACCATGGTGGAAGGGACGAGCAGGCCGCGCACGACGGTGGCGTCCAGGGCGACGGCGGTCGCCAGGCCGATGCCGAACATCTTGACGACCGGGTCCTCGGAGAGCAGGTAGCCGAGGAAGACCGCGACCATGATCAGGGCGGCCGAGCTGATGATCCGTCCGGTGGCGGTGAGGCCGGCCACCACGGCGCGGCGGTTGTCCCGCTCCCGCAGGTAGCCCTCCCGCACGGCGCTGAGCAGGAAGACCTCGTAGTCCATCGACAGGCCGAAGAGCACGGCGAACATCAGCAGGGGCACGTAGCCGGGGACGGGCACGGCGCCGTCCAGGCCGATCAGCCGGGCACCGTGGCCGTGCTGGAAGACCGCGGTGAGCACGCCGTAGGCGGCGGCGACGGAGACCAGGTTCATCACGGCGGCCTTCACCGCGACGACCGGCGCGCGGAAGGCCAGGAGCAGGAGCAGGCCCGCGACGGTCAGGACGAAGCCGACGACCAGCGGCATGCGCTGGGCGATCCGCGCGTTGAGGTCCGCCTGGGCGGCGGGTGCGCCGCCGACGTGCGCCGCCTGGCCGCTGCCGGCGGTGGCGGCGGGCAGCACGTCCGCGCGCAGCCGGTGGACGAGCGCGGTGGTGGCGGGGTCGGAGGGGGCGGTGGTCGGGGTGAGCTGCCAGCGGACGGTGTGTCCGTCGGCGGCGAGCGCCGGCGGGCTGACGGCGGCGACGCCCCCGGCCGTGCGCAGCGCGGCGGTCACGGCCGCCGCGCGCGGGTCGGCGGTTCCTGCGGCGGCCGGGGTGGGCAGCACGTCGACGACCTGGAGCGTGCCGTTGGCGCCCGGGCCGAAGGCCGCGGCCATCCGGTCGTAGGCGGTGCGGCTCATGCTTCCGGCGGCCTTGCTGCCCGCGTCGAGCTGTCCGAGGTGGAGGCCGGCGGCCGGGGCGGCGAGGGCGCCGAGCAGGGCCAGGCCGGCCAGCAGCAGGGGCCAGGGCCTGGCCGCGACCAGGGCCGCGATCCTCCCCCAGCCGCGCGGGCGCCCGCCGGGGGCGGGGGCGGCGGGCCGGGGGGTCAGGCGGCCTCCCAGCAGGACGAGGGTCGCGGGCAGGAGGGTGAGGTTCACGCCCAGCGCCGTCAGCACGGCGATCGCGGGGGCGAGCGCCAGGGCGTACAGCAGCGGCAGTCCGCCCAGGGCCAGTCCGGCGAGCGCGGCGACGACGGCGCTGCCGGCGAAGGCGACGGACTTGCCGGAGCCGGCGGTGGTGCGCACCGCGGCGTCCTCGACGCCGATCCCGGCGGCGCGCAGGTCCCGGAAGCGGGTGAGGCCGAAGAGGGTGTAGTCGATGCCGACGCCCAGGCCGATCATGGCGGCGATGGTCTCGCCGGCCTCGGGCACGTCCATCAGGTGGCCTGCCAGGCCGAGGACGGGCAGGGCGATGGCGAGGCCGACCACGCCGGCGAGCAGTGGCAGGGCGGCGGCGACGAGGCTGCCGAGGGTGAGGGCGAGGATCACCAGGGCGGTGCCGAGGCCGATGGCCTCGCTGCGCCCGGTGCTCCCCTTGTCGACCGCGGCGGCCAGGTAGCCGCCCGGGGTGACCTCGATGCCGGCGGCGGTGGCCGGGGCGGCCGCGGCGAGCACGGCGTCGGTCGTCGCGGGCGTCACGTCCCGTCCGGAGACGTCGAGTTCGACCGAGAGGTAGGCGGTGTGGCCGTCGGCGCTGACGGCGCCCGCGCCGGCCGGGTCGTAGGGCGTGGTGACGGCGACCACGCGCGGCACCGACGCGATGGCCGCGGCCGCGCTGCGGACCGCGGCGGCGGTGGCGGGGGCGGTGAGCGGGGCGGCGCCGTCGGGGGTGTGCAGCAGGACGGGCTGCTTGCCGGAGGCCGGGGCGGGGAACGCGCGGTCGGCGATGTCCTTCGCGGCCTGGCTGTCGCTGCCGGGGATGGAGACGGCCTCGCTGGTGACGCGCCCGAACGTGGCGAGGGCGGCGAGCGCGGCGGCCGCCAGCATCAGCCAGGCCGCGAGGACGCGCTTGGGCCTGCGGGCGCACCAGCGCCCCACAGTGGTGAACATCGGCGGCGGACGGCCCTTCTCGTGCGGCGGGCAGCGCGCAAGGGCCCCCGCCAAACTTATTGCACTCACCGTGCAACGCGTACACTTGCACTCGCGGTGCAAGAATGTCAACGAGAGGTCGAGGGACCCACGTGAAACGGACCGAGGCCGCCGCGCCCGTCCCCGACGGGCGCACGGAACGCGGGCGGCAGACCCGCGAGAAGATCGCCGACGCGGTGCTGTCGCTGCTCGACGAGAACCAGGCGCACTTCCCCGCCGACAAGGTGGCCGAGCGGGCGGGCGTCTCGCGCCGGCTGGTCTTCCACCACTTCGCGGACATGGCCGAGCTGGCCGAAGTGGCCGTCAACCGGCGCCTGGAGCAACTCGCCACCCAGATCAGGCCGTTGCCCACCGAAGGGCCGCGCGAGGTGCGCGTGGCGGCGCTCACCGAACAGCGCGCGCGCATCCTGGAGGGCGTCACCCCGGCCAGACTCGCCATCATGCGCCTGGAGAACCCCTCCCCGCGGGTCCGGGAGGCCGTGCGGCAGATGCTGGACTTCGCGCGCCTGCGGCTCGCCCAGGTCTTCGCCGCGGAACTCGACCCGCTGCCCGAGCCCGCCCGCACGGACCTGCTCAACGGCCTGGACGCGGTGACCACGTGGAGCGCCTGGCACCACTGGCGCGACGGCGGCCTGGACGTCGGACAGGCACGGCACACCATGGCCGCCACCGTGCACGCCCTCCTCGCCGGCGCCGGCGGTCGGACGGGCGCGGGCGCCGGCGAGGAGGGCGAAGAAGCGAGCGAGGGCGCCGGCGGTCGGGCCACGGGCGGCTGAACCGCGCCCCGCGCCGGAGAGCGGCACCCGGGCCCGCGTCGGCGATTCGCCCCGGTCCGTCCCGGTTCGCCCCCTCCGGGAGCGGGCACAAGCAGACACATGGGCACACGACAGGACGGCGGACCGGGCCCGGTGGTCGGCGCGGCCGAGGCACGGCGGCTGACCGGCGAGCTGAGGGCGGCGGTGGCGGACGCGCGCACCGCCGCCCTGGTGCTGACCGACCGGGTGCGCGCCGCGCACGACGGCCGGGTCTGGACGGCGCTCGGCTTCCCCTCGTGGGGCGCCTACGCGATGGCGGAACTCGGCCTGTCCCGGCCGACGGCCTACCGGCTGCTGGACCTCGCGGCGGTGGCCGAGACGATCGAGGCGACCGTGGAGCGCGAGGCCGGGCCCTCGCTCTCGCACACCTGGGACTCCTGGCCGGTGCTGTCCGTCCAGGCGGTCGTCGACCTGCGCGGCCGGCTGGCCGAGCTCGCCGACCTGATCGCCGAGCGGCTGGCCCTGGTGCGCACCGAGGCCGGCGGCGCACCGGCGCAGCCCGCCCTGGTCGGCGCCGCCGTCGCCGACGCGGTCACCGAACTGCGCGAGCGCCCGGACGTCCCGCCCGTCGACCTGCAGGCCGTCCAGCGGCCCGACGGCCACGACGTCGAGGCCTGGCGCGCCGTCGTCGCCCGCGGCCTGGGCGCGCAGCAGCGGCTGCTGGGCGGCTTCCGGGAGCTGGGCCTGCTCGCCCTGCGGGTCGCGCCGGGCTACGTCCCGGACCGCGACGCCGAGGGCGTCCTGCACCTGCTCGGCAAGGAGATCGGCAGCACCTGCGAGGAGCTGCTGGCCTGCCGCCGCTACGCGCTGACCGGCGACGCCCGCGCGGTCGAGGGCCGCTGAGCCGCCGGGCCGCCGGGGGCACCGCCGGCGGTCACGGCCGGGCCGGGCCCCGGAACGGCCGGGGCACCTCGGGGCGGGGCAGATCATCGCGGCGGGACGCAGCGGGCCTGGGCGCATCGGGCCTGGGCGCATCGGCCACGGCCCCGGGGTCGGGAACCTCCGGACGCCGCCCGGGCGCCTGTGCCACCGGCAGGCGGGGCAGGGCGTACGGGTGGTGGTCGCGCAGGAAGCCGACGAGGTGCTCGCGCAGCTCGCAGCGCAGTTCGAAGGCGTCGGCGCCGTCCGCGGCAGTGGCCAGCACCCTGACCACGATGGTGGTCGGGGTGGTGTCGACCACCTGCAGGGCGCTGCCCTCGCCGTCCCACAGCTCGCTCTTCGCCAGAAACGCGTCGAACTCCTCCCGCAGCAGGGGGATCGGGGCGTGGTGGTCGAGGTAGAGCAGCGCGGTGCCGGTGATCCGGCTGGAGCGGCGCGACCAGTTCTCGAAGGGGCGGCCCACGAAGTGGGACATCGGCATCACCAGCCGCCGCTGGTCCCAGGTTTCGATCACCACGGCCGTCAGGGTGATCTCCTCCACCGTCCCCCACTCGCCTCCCACCACGACGGTGTCGCCGATCCTGGCGAGGTCGCCGAAGGCCATCTGGATGCCGGCGAAGACGTTGCCCAGCGTGCTCTGGGCCGCCACCCCGGCGACCACGCCGACCAGGCCGGCCGAGGCGAGCAGGCTCGTGCCGATGCCGCGCACCGCCGGGAAGGTCATCAGGACCGCGCCCAGCGTCACCAGGGCGACGATCGCCTGGCCGATCCGGCCGAGCAGATCGGCCTGGGTGCGGGCGCGGCCGGCCCACGCCGGGTCGCGGCGGTGCACGGCGAGCCGCAGGGTGCTGTCCACCAGCAGGGCCACCAGCCGGGCGCACAGCCACCCCCCGGCGGCGACGGCGAGGATCACCGCCAGGTGGCGCAGCCCCTCGCGGGCGGCGGGCGGCGCGGCGATCCACGGGAGGGCGCCGAGCAGGAGCAGGCACGCCGTCAGCGCCAGGATCGGCATCCGGCACCTGCGCACCAGCCGCGGCACGCCGGTGCCGCCCCCGCGGGCGGCCGGCCGCCGGAGCGCGAACTGCGCGACCCGGTCCAGGCCGTACGCGAAGAGGAGCGCCGCGGCGCTCGCGAGTGCCAGGCGTACCAGGCTCCACCACATCGTCCGTCCTTCCCTCCTGCCCGGGCTCTCCCGCCGGGCCGCGTGTCCCAGGCACCCGGCCGGGCTGCGCCGCCCGGCGCCGGTGTCGCCTGCTCGTCTGTCCCGGCGGGACGCGGTCATTCCTCCCGGCACCCCGCCGGTACCCCGCCGGGGCGCGGCCGGGCGCAGGGGCGGCATGGAAGCGGCGGTGCGGGGCACGCGGTCCCCGCGCGTGGCGCCGGGCCCGGCAGTCCGGCCGGCTCTCGGCACGCGGCGGAAGGGAGCAGGGCATGAGCGGGAACGTCGGCATCTGGGAGTTCCGCAGCGCCGCCGGCCACACCGTCGGCGTCGACCTCGTCGGGTTCCACGTGGAGGCCGAGGACGGCCCGATCGGCCGGGTGGACCGGCTGTCCGAGGAGGTGGGCGCGCAGTACCTGGTGGTCGACACCGGCCCCTGGATCTTCGGGCGACGGGTGCTCCTGCCGGCCGGCACCGTCACCCGCATCGGGCTCGGGGAGCGGAAGGTGTACGTCGACCGGACCAAGGAGGAGATCCGCCGCGGCCCCGACCTCGACCCGGGGACGGCCGAGGCGGGGATCGACGTCCGCGACCGGTACGGGCTCTACTACGGCCCGTTCTACGGCAACGGCCGCATCCTCTGACCGCGCGTCCGGCCGCCGCGCCACCGGCCGCCCCCCGTACGGTGGTGGCCGGTCAGGCGCCGGTCAGGCGCCGGTCAGGCGCCGGGCGTCGAGCTCGGCCCAGATCGTCTTGCCCTGGCTGTGCGGTTCGGCGCCCCAGCGGTCGGCGATGCGCTGCACGATGACCAGGCCGTGGCCGCCGGGCAGGGCCGGCTCGTGCGGCAGGCGCGGGGCGGGCATGGCCGGGCTGCGGTCGCTGACCTCGACCCGCAGCCGGTGCGCGGCGGCGTCCAGGACCAGTTCCAGCGGGCCGTCACCGTGCAGCATGGCGTTGGCCACGAGTTCCGCCACCAGCAGGACGACGTCGGAGGCGACGCCTTCGTGGGCGTCCGGCGCGGGGGCGGGGCCGTACCAGTCGCCGAGGGCGCGCAGGGTGAAGGTCCTGGCGTGGGCGACCGGTTTGGGGAGCCCGGCCAGGGTCAGCCGTCGGCGCTGGCCGCCGGGGGGCAGCGCGGGCCCGGTCCGGTGCGGATCACCCTCCAGGGTTCCCCGGCTCATCGTCATGTGAGGGCACCCCTTCGGATCGACGGCGGTTGTCGCATGGTCGGTTTCCCGGCGCTTTCGGGATTATGCACCGGCCCGGGCCCGGGCCGCGTCCGAACGGCGCGGCCCGCGCCGGGGCCCGCCGGAGGGCCCGCCGGAGGGGCCCGGCCGGGCGCGCCGGGCTCAGGCCGTCAGGGCCGCTTCGACGGACGCGTGCAGGGAGAACACCGCGTGGGCGCCGGTCAGTTCGAGCACCCGCATGACGGTGGGAGACACGGCGGCCAGGTGCAGGGCCACCCCCTCCTCCCCCGCCGCGAGGCGGGTCTTGAGCAGCAGGTTCAGGCCGGAGGAGTCGCAGAAGCCCACCTGCGCGAGGTCGATCACCAGCGCCCGGGGGCGTTGCGCGACGAGGGCGGCGAGCGCGTCGGCGGCCGGCGCGAGCGTCTCGATGTCGAGGTCGCCCTCCAGTGCGCACACCAGCGCGCCGCCGGCGCCGGGACGGCTCCGCACCGCCGGTTCCGTCCGGGGCGCGGCGGCCGCCAGCGCGGTGTCCCGTCGGTCGTCGTCGGATGGCATCATCGTCGTCCCCTCCGTGTCCGTGCCCTCCGACCTTATGGAGGTCGCGCCCGTCGGCCAAGCAGGGGGGCGTGAACCGGCCCCGCCGCGGGCGGTTTCCCCGCGGCGCACGGTCAGGCGTCCTCCAGGCCCTCGCGCAGGCGTCGCAGGGTGCGGCTCAGCAGCCGGGAGACGTGCATCTGGGACAGACCGAGGCGTTCACCGATCTGGGACTGCGTCAGGTCCTCGCAGAAGCGCATCGAAAGGATGCGGCGTTCGCGCTCGGGCAGCGCGGCGACCAGCGGCTTGAGCGCCACCAGGTCCTCGACGAGGGCCAGGTCCCGGTCGTCCTCGCCGAGGCGCTCGCCCAGGGGCCCGGGGCGGTCGTCGTCCTCCGTGCCGGTGTCCAGGGAGCCCGCGGTGTGCGCGTTGGCGGCGGTCAGGCCCTCGACCACCTCCTCCGGGGACAGCCCCAGGCGGTCGGCGAGCTCGGCCACGGTGGGTGCGCGGTCCAGTTCCTGCGCCAGCTCCTCCTGGGCCCGGGCCAGGGCGATGCGCAGTTCCTGGAGGCGGCGCGGGACGTGGACGGCCCAGGTGGTGTCGCGGAAGTGGCGCCGGATCTCACCGAGGACGGTCGGCACGGCGAAGGTGGTGAACTCGACGCCGAGGTCGGGGTCGAAGCGGTCGATGGCCTTGATCAGGCCGACCGCGCCGACCTGCAGCAGGTCCTCCTGGGGCTCGCGGTGCGTGCTGAAGCGGCGGATCGCGAACCGCACCAGGGACAGGTTCATCTCCACCAGGGTGGCGCGGACGTAGGAGTACTCGCGCGTCCCCTCCTCCAGGGCGGCGAGGCGTCGCAGCAGCACCCGGGTGAGCTCCCGCGCGTCGGCCGGGGCGATCTCCCGCGGGTCGTCGACCTCGGCGAGTTGCGGCGGCAGCGGCTCCCGTGGCGCCGCGTCGGGCACGGCCGGACGGGACGACGGCCCGCCCGTCGACGGGTCGGCGGAGACGGGCAGTTCACCAGTGGGCGTGACCATCGGATTCCCTTCCTCGTGTCGGCACGGTCGAACGCCCCGGATACCCGGTGCCCGCCGATCGATGCGGGCTCCCGGGGTGGAGGTTTCGTGAAACCCGTTCGGGAACCGGGTGGGTGGCCCGCGAACCGCCCCACCCACTGCTGTACCTACTAGTATGTACAGCAGTGGGTGTCGGCCAGACGCCGCCCCGGGAAGGGAGTTGCCATGCCGTTCGTCCGGATCGACGCGTCGGGAGCCGACCCCGCCCGGCTCGACGCCCTCGGGCGCGCCGTGCACGAGGCGCTGGTGGAGACGCTCGGCATCCCGCCCGACGACCTCTTCCAGGTCCTGGTCGGGCACGACGGCGTCAGCGGCGCGCTGCGCTACGGCGGCTACCTGGGTGTGCACCGGGACGAGGGGATCGTCTACGTCTCGATCACGCTGCGCGCCGGGCGCCCGGCCGCGCGCAAGCGGGCGCTGTACCGCCGGATCGCCCGGCTCGCCCAGGCGTACGCGGGCACGGAGCCGCGCAACGTGTTCGTCGTCCTCACCGAGAACGCGCCGGTGGACTGGTCGCTCGGCCACGGGCTCGCCCAGTACGCCCTCCCGGCGGAGGAGGCGGAGGCGGAGGAGGAGGGTCCGGAGTGACCCTGCCGTTCGGGCCGCGGCGGGGCGCGCCGCGGCCCCGGACGCCGTCAGGCCGTGGGGTGGTGGAGCTTGCGGGCGGCGGTGCGGATGGCCAGCGTGTACGGGGTGTCGAGGGCGCGGGTGGGGGCGTCGAGCTCGTCGAAGGGCACCAGGGCGCGGTGGCTGTCGTCGGTGGCCTGGGTCCAGGCGGTCCAGGCGTTGTGGACGTCCTCGTCGGTGACCGCGTCGCCCTTGGCCTGGAGCAGGACGGCGTAGATGCGGAACAGGTCGTCGGAGCCCGCGGGAGGTCTCGCCTCCGAGGGCAGGCAGTCGCGGATCAGATCGGCGATCGGGTCGAGGTGGCTCATGAGGACAGTGTGCCGCCGGCCAGGGTGCCGGTGAGGAGGATCAGGTGGGCCGCCGCGAAGACCACCGGCACCGCCCGCTCGGTGGTGCCGAGTTCGGTGTAGTGCTTGTGCCAGCGGCCGCCGCGGGAGGCGCTCCTGAGGGTGTCCCACTCGTCGGTGTAGATCCGCGCCGCGAGCCGGTCCTCCAGGCCGTTGATGACCTTGAACTTGGCGGCGTTGAGGTCCCGGTAGCTGCGCAGCTGCATCCACCAGGCGAGGGAGAGGGTGATGCCGGCCAGCGCCACGGCCGTCGGCACCCACCACGGGGACTCGGAGAGCCGGGGTATGCCGAATCCGATCAGGGTGACCAGCGCGGTCTGCACGGACAGGAAGAAGGTGTTGGCGCTGCCCCGGCGGGCCGAGACGCGGTCGGCCATCTCCACGGCGAGCTTGTAGAGCTCCAGCAGTTCGCTCGGTCGGTCCGGCTCCGGCGGGACGGTCATCGCGGCTCCCTCGGTCGGGCGGGGCGGGCACGGGCGGCGAGGACGAACCGTTCGGGCACGGTGCCGCCCCGTCGGCACTGATGCGACGTCACTTTCCCTGCGGCGCCGCGTTCTACCGGCCGCGCGCGGGCCGGTCCGGCCACGCCTTTGGCCACGGCCGCGCCTCGAGCCCCGCCGCTCCTCGAGCCCCGCCGCTCCTCAGGCCGCGGGGACGGGCTCCAGGCGGTAGGCGTCGCCGTGGGTGCGGACGCGGCCGGCGGTGGGCGGGGCGAAGTGGGTGCCCAGCAGGAGGGTCCCGGTGTCGGCGAGCGAGGCGAGCAGGGCGCGGCGGGTGGTCCGGGAGCGCTCGGGGTCGATGTCGACGCAGGCGCCGACGCCGGGGTGGGCGAGCTGGACGGGGTGGTGGACGCAGTCGCCGGTGATCAGCGCGGTGCTGCCCCGGCTGGTCAGTTCGACGGCGACGTGCCCCGGGGTGTGGCCGGGGGTGGGCAGCAGGCGCAGGCCGGGGGCGACGGTGAGGCCCTCGGCGGGGACGTCGAGGAGGTCGAGCAGGCCCGCGTGCTCGACCGGGAGGACGGAGTCCTCGAACATCTGCCGGCGCGCGTCCTCCATCGGGTGGCCGGCCCAGAACTCCCGCTCGGTGCGGGAGGTGAGGTAGCGGGCACGGGGGAAGGTCGGGACCCAGCGGCCGTCCACGCTGCGGGTGTTCCAGCCGACGTGGTCGGCGTGCAGGTGGGTGAGGATGACCAGGTCGACGGCGTCGGCGGGGAAGCCGGCGGCGGCCAGGCGCTGCTCGTAGTCGGTGTCCAGGTCGTGCCAGGCGGGGTTGGCGCGCTGCTTGCCGTTGCCGATGCCGGTGTCGACGAGGACGCGCAGGCCGCCCACGGTGAACGCGAAGGTGTGGCTGGCCAGGCGCAGCGTGCCGTCCGGGTCGGCGAAGTGGGGGTGCAGCCAGTCCTGACCGGTCACCAGCTCGGGGGTGGCGTCGGGCAGGAGCCAGGGGCCGGTCTCGCGGGGCAGCGGGATCTCGTCGACGCGGTGGACGGTGATGTCCCCCACGGTCCAGGTCGGGTCGGGAGCGGGAGCCGGGGCGGAGGCGGGGGCGGGCATCGGGGTGCTCCTTCGTCTTCGTCGTGGCGCGGCCTGGCCGCACCGCTAAAAGCAACGGGTTTGCGTTAGGTGGAGAATAGAACCCGCGAGCCGACTAACGCAAACCATTAGCTTTTATGGCGGGCGCGGTGGTGGCACAGCAGCGGCGCGGCGGCGGCCGGCGACGGCGTGGCTGCGGCGTGACAGCGCGGCCCGCTCTAAACGCAACGGCTGCGCTTTAAGATGGCCCCATGAGTGGCAGGCAGATGGTGCGCCCCGGCGGGCGCAGCGCCCGGGTCCAGGCGGCGGTGCACACCGCCGTGCGCGAGCTGCTGGCGGAGACGGGCCGGGACGGGCTGACGGTGCCGATGGTCGCCCAGCGGGCCGGGGTCACCCCGTCGACGGTCTACCGCCGCTGGGGCGACCTCCAGGAGCTGCTGTCGGACGTCGCGGTGGAGCGCCTGCGGCCCGACACCGCGCCGTCGGACCACGGCGACCTGCGGCGCGACCTGACGGCCTGGGCCGAGCAGTTCCTCGACGAGATGGCCTCCCCCGCGGGCCGCGCCTACGTGCGCGACGCCCTGCTCGGCGACCCCGACGGCGGCAACGCCGGCCGCTGCTCGGCCTACGCCGCCGAGCAGCTCGACACCGTCCTCGCCCGCGCCCGCGAACGCGGGCAGCGGCCGCCCGGGGTCGAGGAGGCGATGGACCGCGTCGTCGCGCCGCTGATGTACCGGATCCTGTTCCGCCCGGACGGGCTGGACGCCGCCTACGCCGGCCGGCTGGTGGCCGACCTCCTCGGCACCTGACCCCGCCACCGGGTCAAGCGCACGCACCGCGCCCGGTCCGCACGCACCACCGCGCCCGGCACCGGTCAGCAGGGCCCCCGGCCGTACACCCCGGCCGTGGCCGTGGCCGTCGCCGTGGTCGCCGCCGTCGGAGCTGTCGGAGCCGTGACCGCCCCGGGAGCCGCCGTGGCCGGGAGGGACCGCAGGGCCGCCAGGGCGCCCGCCTCGCCCTCGCCGTACTGGTGGGCGCGGGCGGCGCGGAGGGCGGCTTCGAGGTGGAGGGCGGCTTCCTCCGGGTGGCCGGTGGCGGCGAGGGCGCGGCCGTAGAGGGTCTGCAGCAGGACGCGGCGGGCGGCGGGGAAGGGCGGTTCGGCGACGGCCAGGCCGCGGGCGGCGTGGTGGGCGGCCTCGTCGGGGGCGCCGGCGCTCAGGCATTCCTGGGCGAGGTGCTGGCGGGCGAGGGCGACCAGGTCGGCGCGGTCGGCCCGCTCGGACAGCGAGAGGGCGCGCACCAGCAGGCCGCGGACCCGCGCGTTGGGGCCGTAGCGGCCGAGGGCGACGGCCAGGTTCATCAGGGCGACGGCCTGCGCGGTGCCGTCGCCGGCCCGGGCGGCGAGGTCGGGGGCGCGCTCCAGGTGGACGAGGGCCTGCTCGTGGCGGCCCTCCTCCAGCAGGACCCAGCCGAGCAGGGCGCGGGCCCGGGACTGGGCGGCCGGGTCCTGGTCGGCCTCGGCGGCGGCCAGGCCGTGTTCGAGCAGCGGCACCCAGCCGTCCCGGACCTGCCACACGATCAGCGGCCACTGCAGCAGGACCAGGCGCCAGGCCCGGTCGTGCAGTCCGGCCGCGACCGCCGCCTCGACCGCGCCGCGCAGGGTGTCCCGCTCGGCGGCGTACCAGGCGAGCGCGCTCGCGCGGTCCGGGAAGGGGCGCACGTCGGCGGGGCGCCGGGTGCCGGGCGGCAGGGTGCAGCAGGGCTCGCTGCCCGGTTCGGCGGCGTCGCAGGCGGCGACCAGGGTGTTCAGCAGGTGGTCGAGCAGGCGCGGCAGCACCTCGTCGTCGACGTCGCCGGGCAGGCTGCGGGCGTAGAGGCGGACGAGGTCGTGGAGGGCGTAGGCGTCCCGGCCGATCTCGACGAGGAGGTGGGCGGTGGCGAGCCGGCCGAGGGCGCCGGAGGCCTCGGCAGTGCTGCAGTCGGCGAGGGCGGCGGCGGTGCGGCTGTCGAGGGTGGTGCCGGTGTGGGCGCCGAGGCGGTGGAACATCCGGCGGGCGGACCGGGGCAGGTGCTGGACGGTGAGGCCGAGCGCGGCGGCGACGCTGGTGTCCTCGACGTCGAGGATGCCCAACCGGCCCTGTTCGTCGGCCAGTTCGTCGGCGAGGGTGGCCAGGTCACGGGCCGGGCCGGTGGCGACGCGGGCGGCGGCCAGGCGCAGGGCGAGCGGCAGGCCGTCGCACAGGCCGGCCAGCCGGGCGGCGGCTTCGGGTTCGGCGGCGACCAGGTCGGCGCCGAGGGTGGCGGCGAGCAGGGTGACGGCCTGCGGCGGCGACAGCTCGGCGAGCGGGACGGGGCGGGCGGCGTCGGAGGCGACCAGGCCGCCGAGCCGGTCGCGGCTGGTGACCAGGGTGACGCAGCCGTCGCCGTCGGGCAGCAGCGGGCGGACCTGGTCGGAGCGGCGGGCGTTGTCCAGGACGATGAGCATCCTGCGCCCGTCGGTCAGCTCGCGGTAGCGGGCGGCCAGGGCCTCGGGGGTCGCGGGCATCTGCTCGGCGGGCAGGCCGAGGCCGAGCAGCAGTTCGCGCAGGACGGCGGGGGTGGAGCGTTCGGGCAGCGGGCTGTGGCCGCACAGGTCGACGAACAGCCGCCCGTCGGGGAAGTCGTCCTGGCGGCGGTGGGCCCAGTACAGGGCGAGGGTGGTCTTGCCGACCCCGGCGCCGCCGGTGACGACGGCGATCGCGCCGGGGCCGGCGGTGGCCCGGTCGAGCGCGGCCAGTTCGTCCTCCCGGCCGGAGAAGCCGCGCGGGCGGCGGGGGAAGGGCCAGGGCGCGGGGCGCGGCCGGCGGACGGCGGGGGCCGGCCCGGCGGTGGCGGGAACGGGTGCGGGGACAGGAACGGGGGCGGGGACGGGAACGGGGGCGGGGACGGGGGCCGCGGCCGGGGCGGGGGTGGGTGCGGCGGCGGCAGGCCCGGCGGCGGTTGCGGCGGGGGTGCGTACGGCGGCGGCGCGGGCGTGTGCGGGTTCCGGGTCGGGGGCGCAGGACGGGCCGCCGACGGTGGGCACCCGCGGCGGCGGGACCCGGCCGGGCCGCAGGGCGGCGGCGTCGGTGCGCAGCAGGGAGTCGTAGGCCTCGACGAGTTCGGGCCCGGGGTCGATGCCCAGCTCCTCGGCCAGGGCCCGGCGGGTGCGGTGGAACCAGTCGAGTGCCTCCGAGCGCCGCCCGGCGCGGCCGAGTGCCAGGACGAGCGCGGCGACCAGCGGCTCGCGCAGCGGGTTCATGACGGCCTCGGTGGACAGTACGCCGGCCGCCGCGCCGTGGTCGCCGAGCCGGCCGTGGGCGCGGGCCAGTTCCTCGACGGCGGCGAGGCGCAGTTCCTCCAGGGCGTGCGCGGCGCACTGCAGCGGGACGCTGGGCGCGGCGCCGGCGAGTGCGGGGCCGCGCCACAGCGCGAGCGCCTCCTGGAGCGCGGTGACCGCGTCGGTGGTGTCGGGTGTCGACCGGGCGCGGCGCAGGAGGTGTTCGAAGCGGGCGGTGTCCACCGCGAGTTCGGGCACCCGCAGCAGGTAGGCGCCGCCGTCGGTGACCAGTTCGACGCCGCCGGCGGGCGCGCCGTGCGCGGCGAGCAGTGCGCGCAGGCCGGAGACGTGGTTGTGGATGACGGTGCGTGAGTGCCGGGGCGGTTCCTCGTCCCACAGGGTCTCGGTGAGGCGGTCGACGGTGACCGGTGCGCCGGGGTTCAGCAGCAGCATGGCCAGCAGGCTGCGGCGTTTGGCGGACCCGGTCGGCAGCTCCCGGCCGTCCGGGGCCACCGCGGCCACCGAGCCCAGCAGTCGGAAATCCAAGACCCGCCCCTCATTGATGTGACAAGCATATGACAGTGGGCGGCATGTCGATCATGGGCTGTCTCCCGGGTGGCGGAGCGCCGCCCGCCGGATGACGCAAGCGTGCGCGGAGATCCGTCCCGGCCGCCAGCGGTCACGGGCAGTCAGGGACGCCGGAACGCCCGGGCGGGCTCTGACCAGGCACGATGCCTGGCCCCTGGAACGCGCGGACGGGACGCGCGGATTCGGCGGAACACCCGGCGGCCACCAGAATGGGGCGGACCATTACCCGGAAGTACAGAGAAAGCGATACCTCATGGATCTCGGCGTGCGCTGGAAGCTGCATGGTGACGGGCGCACGCCCGCGCCGGGGGCGGTGGTCCGCCCCGACGAACGGCTCTCCTGGCCCCGTACCGCAGGACTGGGCGCCCAGCACGTGGTGGCGATGTTCGGGGCCAGCTTCGTGGCGCCCGTCCTGATGGGGCTCGACCCGAACCTCGCGATCATGATGTCCGGCGTGGCGACCGTGATCTTCCTGCTGGCCACCCGCGGCCGGGTGCCCAGCTACCTGGGCTGCTCGCTGTCCTTCGTGGGCGTCGCCGCGGTGATCCGGGCACAGGGCGGCACCAGCGCGACGGTGACCGGCGCGGTGTTCGTGGTGGGCGCGGCGCTGTTCCTGGTGGGCCTGGCGGTCCAGCGGTTCGGGGCGCGGATCATCCACGCGGCGATGCCGCCGATCGTCACCGGCGCGGTGGTCATGCTGATCGGCTTCAACCTGGCCCCGGTGACCGCGTCGGTGTACTGGCCGCAGGACCAGTGGACGGCGCTGCTGGTGATGCTCTTCACCGGGCTGGCCGTGGTGGGCCTGCGCGGCTTCTGGTCACGGGTGGCGATCTTCCTGGGGCTGGTCTTCGGGTACGGGATCTCCTGGCTGTTCGACCGGGTCTTCGGGAAGATCCACTCGGTGGACGCGAGCGGCCACCTGACCGACCACTGGCGCCTGGACCTGTCGGGCGTCGGCAAGGCGGACTGGGTCGGCCTGCCCACCCTGCACGGCCCCTCCTTCCAGTGGTCCGCGATCCTGGTCGCGCTGCCCGTGGTGATCGCGCTGGTCGCGGAGAACGCCGGACACGTCAAGGCCGTCGGCGAGATGACGGGCACGAACCTGGACGACAAGCTGGGCACCGCGATCTCGGCGGACGGCGTGGCCTCCATGCTCTCCACCGCCGTCGGCGGCCCGCCCAACACCACGTACTCGGAGAACATCGGCGTCATGGCCGCGACCCGGGTCTACTCCACCGCCGCGTACTGGGCCGCGGCCTGCTTCGCCCTGCTCTTCGGCATCTGCCCGAAGTTCGGCGCCGTCGTCGCCGCGATCCCCGGCGGAGTGCTGGGCGGCATCACCGTCATCCTGTACGGCATGATCGGCCTGCTCGGCGCGCAGATCTGGACCAAGTCCGGGGTGGACCTGCGCAATCCGCTCAACCTGGTGCCGGCCGCCGCGGGCATCATCATCGGCATCGGCAACGTGACCCTGAAGTTCACCGACACCTTCAGCCTCAGCGGCATCGCCCTGGGCACCCTGGTCGTCATCACCGGCTACCACGCCCTGCGGGCGCTCGCCCCCGCCCACCTCAAGGTCCAGGAGCCGCTCCTGGACGAGGGCACCTCCTCGTACGACGAGCAGGCCGGGGCCGGGGCCGGTAGCTGACGGCCGGCGAGGACACGGGCGGCACGGGCGGAAGTGGCCCCGCGGCTACTTCCGCCCGTGCTTCCGCCTGGTCCGCGGGCCCGACGGATGGTCGAATCGCTGCGAACGCCCCGCGCCGACCGTCCGACCCCCCGGGAGAGGCATGTCCGACCTGACCGACCGCCGCAAGCTCGCCTACGGGAGCGTGGCCGCCGCCGTCCTCGCACTCTCCTGGGCCGCCGCGACCCCCAGCAGCGCGGCAGGGCAGGTCCTGTGGACCCCGAGCACCAGCAAGGGGGCGTCCTCCTTCGCCGCCGTGCAGTGCGCCTCGGGCAACTTCAAGGTCGTGAACGACGCCGCCAAGGGCAAGGTGTGGCGGGCCCACCAGGCCGCCGGGCAGGAACGCTGCGAAACGCTCAGCCCCGACCTGAAGAACGGCGAGACCTTCTACCTGGGCTGGTCGTCCAAGGTGGACATCAAGGACGCCAACAGCCGGTACGTCTTCCAGCTCAAGTGCGACCCCAGCACGGACACGGCCAACCACCCGATCGAGATCGACGCGACCAACGGCCGCATCAGACTGCAGGAGTGGGACACCGACCACGTGGCGCACACACTGTGGACCGCGCCGACGGCCAACGGCCAGTGGCACTCCTACGCGCTGAAGATCCGCCTCGGCCGCACCGACGGCACGATCGACTTCTGGTTCGACGGCAAGAAGCAGACCTTCACCACCGGCTCGGGCACCTTCAAGGGCACCACCTGGGACGGCAACCGCAACTACCTCAAGTGGGGCTCGTACCACGAGTCCACGGGCGACGCCACGAACACCTTCACCAGCCCGGTGATGGCCACCACCCTGGAGGCGGCCACCGCCGGCTCGTAAGAGGGGCGCGGAAACGTCCGCAGGCCCGGACCGCATGTGGGAGCGGCCCGGGCCTGCGGCATGTCAGGCCTGCTCGCGCTCCGCATCCCGCTCGCGCGTCCTGCGCAGCATCTCCCTCACCTTGGCCAAGCTCTCGGGGCGTACCGGAGCCTTGCTCTCTGCGACGACCAGCGGATACTGCCGTGCTTGCGGGAGGAGTTCGTCGTAGCGCGGATCCCCCGGCTCGAACTTGTGCCACCCGTCGTAGAAGAACCCCTCCGGAGCCTTTCCGCCGTACTGCTGCCAGATGGTGACGCCATCGGCGTCGAGCCTCGGATGCCCGGTGACGTGGTAGCTCTCAGATTGCTCAGAATGCTCGCTCAAAACAGTCCTCCAGAATCTGCGCCGCCCCGTGGCTTGCGCGGCGGAGACGTCCGCAGGGCCGGGCCGCTCCCACAAGCAACCCGGGCCTGCGGCACGTCAGGACTGCTCGTGCTCCGCTTTCCACTCCCGCGTCTTGCGCTGCATCTCCTCCAGCCTGGCCAAGGTCTTGGGGTAGATCGGGGCTGTGCTCTCTTCAACGACCAGCGGATACTGCCGTGCCGTCGGGAGCAGCTCGTCGTAGCGCGGATCCCCCGGCACGAACTTGTGCCACCCGTCGTAGAAGAACCCCTCCGGAGCCCTTCCGCCGTACTGCTGCCAGATGGTGACGCCATCGGCGTCGAGCCTCGGATGCCCGGTGACGTGGTAGCTCTCAGATTGCTCAGAATGCTCGCTCAAAACAGTCCTCCAGAATCTGCGCCGCCCCGTGGCTTGCGCGGCGGAGACGTCCGCAGGGCCGGGCCGCTCCCACAAGCAACCCGGGCCTGCGGCACGTCAGGACTGCTCGTGCTCCGCTTTCCACTCCCGCGTCTTGCGCCGCATCTCCTGGAGCTTGGCCAAGGTCTTGGGGTAGACCGGGGCCGTGCTCTCCTCGACATCCTGCGGATTCTGCCGAGCGGCGGGAAGCAGCTCGTCGTAACGAGGGTCCCCCGGCTCGAAGTTGTGCCACCCGTCGTAGAAGAACCCCTCCGGGGCCTTTCCGCCGTACCGCTGCCAGATCGTGACGCCATTGGCGTCGAGCATCGGATGCCCGGTGACGTGGTAGGTCTCGGAATCAGAATGCTCGCTCAAAGTAACCCTCCAGAATCTGCGCCGCCTCGCGGTCGCCGTACGTGAACTTTTCCAGTGTCCCGGCAGTCCAGTGATTGAACGCCTCGGCGAAGTACTCGTGCGGCTGGCGGGTGTACGCATCCAAACGCGGATTGTCGCCGATCCGGTCCAGGACCTGCTGTCGCGCATGCAGCCACTCCGGCTGGCGACTCAGATTGCCGTAGGCTTCATCGACCGCGTGCCCGAACTCATGGACCGCAACACTACTGGGCGCCTTGGCAATGGAATTGACCAGGAGTCTACGCTGGCCGGGTACGTACATACCAGGTATGAAATCCGCCGGTGACGTGCCCCCTACCGGGTTCACGCCGGCGAGATGGTAGCCGCCCGGCAGTTGAGTGATGGGCCTGGGACCGATGCTGACCCCGCCGCCCGGCACCTCTTTCAGATGGTCCCAGACCTTGTCGAAGATGTGCCCCGGGACGCGTGCCAGCTCCGTTTCCACCTTGTCGATGCTCGGATGATCTTCAACGTACTCAAGCGGCAGCTTCCCGGGCATCGGCAGTTCGACTGGCTTGGCATGCCTCGGGCCGCGTGGAACGTTCTCGCCGGGACGTCCGCGTGGTCCTGCCGCGCCGCCGGCAGCGCCGACGACGACGTCGAGGGGCATGACCGGGCCGGTCTTGAACTCGGCGTCGTAGCCGATGCTGAGGCCGGCGCCGGTGACCATTTGGCCGGGGAGGGTGTCGGCGGCGTTGGCGACCTTGGCCAGGCCGGCGAGGACGACCGAGGCGCTTTCGGCACGTTCGGCGGCGTTGACGACGATGCGTCCGCCGGCGCCGAGGCCGCCGCCGGCGGCGCCCATGATCTCGCCGGTCTCGGCGGAGTCGAGGGCCTCGGTGAGGCTGTAGCCGCCGTCGAAGAACTCGACCCGGATCGGCTGGGCAACGGCGAGGTCCACGGTGATCGCCTCGACGGCACCGAAGGCGGCGCCCACCAGGACGGTGGCGGCGATCGTGGCGACGACCTCGGAGACGGCGACGCCCACCGACGCGGCGGTGGCGACGATGCCCGCGGCGGTGGCGGCGGCGATGTCCGCGGAGATGCTGAAGGTGACGAAGGCCAGCGCGGCGCCGACGACCAGGGTGCCGCCGACGATCGCGGCCTCCTCCTCCAGCTTCTTGATCGCCTTGTCGACCATTCCGGTGGTCAGACTGAGCAACGAACTGACGGGGTTTCGGTTCTGGCGCGTGACATCGGTCACGCCCGCAGGCCCGGACCGCCTGCGGCGGCGGTCCGGGCCGGCGGCACGTGAGGTTCAGACGGAGCCGAACTCACCACTGCGAACGGCGGCGACGAACGACTCCCAGGCTGCGGCGGGGAAGACGAGGGCGGGGCCCTGGGGATCCTTCGAGTCACGGACCGGGGCCAGGCCGGGGAAGTCGGGAGCCACCTCGACGCAAGTACCGCCGTTGTTGCTGTAGGAGGACTTGAACCACTGGGCGCCGGACAGGTCTACACGGGGAATCACGACGCTCCTCTCAGACTTCGCCGAACTCACCGCTACAGACAGCGGCGACGAACGACTCCCACGCCCCGACAGGGAAGAGCAGGGTCGGCCCCTGGGGGTCTTTCGAGTCACGGACCGGCATCAGCTCACGAGAGCCTCGCGCGACCTCAAGGCAGTTGCCGCCCTGTTGACTGTATGTCGACTTCACCCACGAAGCGCCGGACAGATCTACGCGGCCGATCATTGGACTTCCTCTCAGACCTCGCCGAACTCTCCACTGCGGACAGCAACAACGAACGACACCCAGGCCTCGGCGGCAAAGAGCAGGGCCGGCCCATTGGGGTCCTTGGAGTCGCGGACAGGTATCACACCAGGGAAGGCGGTTGCTACCTCCACGCAGTTGCCCCCGTTGTTGCTGTAGGAGGACTTGAACCACTGGGCGACGGCCTGGTCTAGGCGGTCGGTCATGACGCTCCTCTCACAGTTCGCCGAACTCACCACTGCGGACGGCGGCGACGAATGACTCCCACGCAGTGACCGGGAAGACGAGGGCAGGCCCCTGCGGGTCCTTCGAGTCACGGACCGGCATGACGCCCAGGTAGCCATCTGCAACTTCGACGCAGCCGCCCTGCCCGTTGCTGTACGTGCTCTTCCGCCACTTGGCGCAGGTCAGGTCTACGCGGTCGGTCATGACACTCCTCTCACACCTCGCCGAACTCGCCACCCCGGACGGCGACGACGAACGACTCCCAGGCTGCGCCGGGGAAGACGAGGGCGGGGCCCTGGGGATCCTTCGAGTCACGGACCGGGGCCAGGCCAGGGAAGTCGGGAGCCACCTCGACGCAGCTACCGCCGTTGTTGCTGTAGGAGGACTTGAACCACTGGGCACCGGTCAGGTCTACACGGGGAATCACGACATTCCTCTCAGACTTCGCCGAACTCACCGCTACAGACAGCAGCGACGAACGACTCCCACGCCCCGACAGGGAAGAGCAGGGTCGGTCCCTGGGGGTCTTTCGAGTCACGGACCGGCATCAGCTCACGAGAGCCTCGCGCGACCTCAAGGCAGTCGCCGCCCTGTTGACTGTATGTCGACTTCACCCACGACGCGGAAGCCAAGTCGAGATCAGCCATGAGATTCCTTCCGAGCATGGAGTATCAGTTCGAGAGTCGCCGACTCGGCCAGCGCCCCCACCTGGAGGCGATCGTATCGCCTGCGCCAGTCACGGAGCCGGTCGTCATCCCGCTCGACGTGCCCTCGCCCCTCGGATTCAGAGTAACCAAACAGGGAGCCGTCAGGGAGCGTCAGCAGCCGCATAGGCAGGGCGAACGGCCTGTGCTCCCCCATACTGAACGGTGCTACCTGAAGGACTACGCGTCCCTGCTCGCAGAGCTGTTCAAGTTGCCCAAGCTGCTCCCGCATGACCTCCGGGCCGCCGATGATCCGCCGGAGGCAGCTCTCGTCCAACACGGCGTGGATGAGCGGCGGATCTCGTCGCGCCAGGGCTTCCTGCCGCGCGAGCAGGAAGGTCAGCCTCTCTTCCGCTTGCTGGGGAGTGATGTCCCTTCGGCGGACGTCCGCCCTGGCAAGAGCCGCCGCGTAGGACTTCGTTTGCAGCAAGCCGGGAATGACACCGAGTTCGAAGATCCGGATCTCACTGGCTCGCGTCTCGTTGGCCGCGTACTCCGGAAAGCCCTCCAGCAATGCCGAGTGCTTGGCCTGGAGCCACATCAGCAGCAGGGTTCCGCCCGTCGCCAGCACTCGGTCGGCATCACGTGCGAACTTCTCGCTCGGCGGGGTCCGGCCAGGCGGGGCAAGTTCAGCGTAGGAGACATAGGAGGGATCAACCCCCACGAGCCTCGCCAGCTGGGCCTGTGTGAGGCCAGCTGCCTTGCGTGACCTGCGAAGTTGCACCCCAAAGGGCGCCCACGGTCCTGAAGTTGGATCAAGTTCCTTGAGATTCACTGATCTTCACCTACTTGCCGGGCACTGACTTCAAGCTTCAGATCGGCTTCCGATAGTAGGGGCGATCAGGCCACCATGGCTACACCCGGTGATTCGCCGGAAGCGCAGCGCTACCTGTGGAGACCCCCGTGCCCGACGCCCCGAATCCCCAGTCCTTCTTCCAACTCCACGAGGTGGTGCGGGATTTCAGCGACGCTGGAGGTGGCAGGCCGAGTGAGGGTGTCTTCGTGGAGGCCGTGTTCGGCAAGGCGGTGCTTCGGCCGCTGGGGGCGAGCGGCCCTCAGCGGCGGGTCGCCCTCTCTGCGATCCGGTCGCTGGATCCGCGGGAGTTCGCGCCGGGCACCTGCGGGCGGCCGCGGCGTCGGCCGTTCGACGGGTGGCCGGTCTCGTCCGACAGCAATTCCTCACATCTGGAGCAGAGTTGAGCACGTCGCCCCGTCTCGTCAGCAAGCCCCCCGGCCGGCGATCGGGCCACCAGGCCTTCGTCCTGCGGGAGGACCCCGGAGGGTCGGGCGACTACTTCGTCCTCCTGGTCGACTCCGCCCACCACAGCGGGCTGGTCCTGCCCGGCGGCAGCGCCGAACAGGACGAACTCCCCCACCTCGCGGCCCGCCGGCATCTCGAAACGCAGACCGGGCTCGTCCTGCCGCTGCGCACCATCCTGACGGTCGACTACTCCCCCGCCGCCGAACTCCCCGAGGCCCTGGACTTCGTGTACGCGGGCGGGGTCGTCACCTCCCGGCAGGCCGGGGCTGTCCGCCCGCACCAGCCGCCGGCGGACATCCGTGCCCTGCACTGGGTGCCGCAGCCCAAGCTGCACCGGGTCATGGCCGATGACCAGCACCGCCGCGTCGAGGACGCCTGGGACGCCTGGGAGCACGGCGCCGGCCTTCCGCTCCTCGTCCGGGGCGTCCCGGTCCCGGTCGGCTGACCGGGGCCTGGGGCCCGGGGCCCGGCCGGCCCCACCGGGCTCACGACAGCCAGTGCACCGGGGTGACCTCGCGGAGGTGCACGAGGACGTCGAAGGCTTCGGCCAGGGAGGTGACGGCCAGGTGTTCGGCGGCGTCGCGCTCCGGGGTGTAGACGCCGCTGACGACTCGGGTCTTCGCCGGTCCGTCCCATTGTCCGCGCACGTCGCCGTGGCGCAGGTCCAGCCAGCGGGCGGGCCGGCCCGTCACGCCGAGCTTCGCGTCGACCAGGTCCGCGCCCGGGTCCGGGACGACGGCGATGCCGAGGTCGCCGTGGTGGAAGCCGATCGCCGCCGAGACGTACTGCGCGCCGTAGCGCTTGCGCAGCAGGCTGCCGACGGTGGCCTGCGGACCGCGCTCGGGGGCCAGGCCCAGGACCGTCTCGGCTGCCGAGGTGTGCGCGATGCCGTCCCAGTAGACGGTGCGCAGGCCGGTCCTGTGCTGGAAGTCGGCGACGATGTCGGCCCCGACCTCGGCCTCGCCCGCGTAGTTGCCGCGTCCGGCGACGCTGCGGTCGTGGAACTCCAGGATCAGCCGCATCCGTGCAAGCACGTCGCGGTCACCGCCCGGGAGGGATTCGACCAACGCGAGGGCGTCGCGGGCGTGTTCGGCGAACGGCCGTCCCGGGTGGATGCCCTGCGCCCGCTGCACGTGCTCGTCGATCCGGTGGGCGGTGCGGATGGGGTCCAGGTGGGCCGCCAGCTGCGCGAGCCGCTCCGGTGCCGAGGCGCGCGTGTGATCCAGGACGGCGTCGTAGTCGGCGGGCCCGGCCTGGACCGGCTTCACGCCGAGGATCCGGACCGGGTCGTCCGCGTGGTCCCGGTTGAACGCCCGGATCCATTCCAGGGCGCCGGCCATCTCCTCGGTGCGCCACGGCCTCCAGGCGCCGGCCAGCACGGACGCGGCCGGGCCCTGGCCGCCGCCGACGTACGCGTCGAGGGCGGCGGCGGCGCCCGCGCTGTCCTGGACGGCCAGCGCGCGGAAGCCGTGGTCCCGGACCAGCCGACGGAACAGCTGGTCCCGCACGCCGAAGGTCTCCCGGGAGAAGCGCGTGGACTCCCCGATGCCGACCACCGTCGCCCCGACCGCCAGATGTGCGGCGATCTCGTCGAGCACGGTGTCGGACAGCGGCAGCGCGGCACGGACGTGCTGATGGTCGGCCAGGTCGGTCGGGTCAGCATCGGAAGGGGCGGCGCGGCGCGGGGACGCGGTGTCGTTCGGCATGCCGCTCACTCTTGTACGTCAAGTCGACTTGAGGTCAAGTCCTCAACCGGTTCCACTCCCTCCTCCGAAAGGCCGCCCCCCGCGGCTTCGACGTACGTGAGGAAGGCCGGGCCCGCGATGGCGACGTGCAGGTCGACAACGATCAACTCCCCCTTGACGGCGGCGGCGTCTACGCGTCGACGACGCCGAGCGAGGCGAAGAACGCGGCGTCGAGCGGGTGCTCCCACGCGGCGACGGCGACGATGGCGCCCTGCCAGGGGAAGCTGACGCACGTCAGGCGCCCGTCGGACGAGCGGCGGCGCACCGCGGTGACGGCGGTGCCGCCGATCACGACCGGGGCGGGCGCTTCCTCGACGAGTTCGAGCTGCTCGGGCCGGTCGCCCCGTCCGAGCAGGTTCCTGACCGCCGCTTCCGTCTGGTCCCGTGCGGTCGACTGCGCGAAGACGACGGCCGGCAGCCCGCGCCGCCCGCCGTGCGCGTAGGAGTGGACCACGGAGTCCGCGCCCGGGCCCGTCCCGCCGCGGATGAGCATTCCCCGGCCCTCCGCCCAGCCGGGGATCCCGACGATCTGATCGTTCGTCATGGTGCCGTCCTTTCCTCTGGATCCAGCATAGGCACGGCAGATCACGTGCCGACCGGCTTGCCCCTCCCCCAGGGGCAGGACGCACAGTGGCGGCGTGCAGAACGAACTGATCACCATCGGGGAGCTCGCCGCCCGCACCCGGCTGAGCGTCAAGGCCCTTCGGCTGTACGACGAGCGGGCCCTGCTGCGGCCCGCCGCCACCGACCCGCGCAGCGGGGTGCGCCGTTACGGGCCCGGGCAGGTCGAGCGGGCCCGGCGGATCGCACTGCTGCGGGCGGCCGGGCTGCCGCTGGCGCGGATCGCCGCCGTGCTCGACGCGAACGGCGCCGAGGGCGAACGGCTGCTGCTCGCGTACTGGCGCGAGCAGGAGGAGGTGCACGCGGCCCGGCGGGAGGCGGTGGGCTACGCCCGGGCCGTGCTGACCGGAAGGAGCCCGGCCGTGTACGAGGTCGCCGAGCGTGACGTGCCCGAGCAGCACGTCCTGTTCGTGCGGCGGCACGTGACCGCCGCCGAACTGCCGGGCTTTCTCGCCGAGTCGAGCCGGCTGCTGCTGGAAAGGCTGCGGCAGGCCGGGGCCTGCCTGTCCGGGCCGCTGTTCGCCGTCTACCACGGCCTGGTGTCCGAGGACTCCGACGCCCTGGTCGAGGTCTGCGCCCCGACCGGCGCGGCCCTCGCGCCGGACGGCCCGTTCGGGGTGCGTGTCGAGCCCGCCCACCGCGAGGCGTACACCGAACTGACCCGCCGGCAGGGCGACTTCGCCACGATGGCCGCCGCCCACGACGCCGTCGCCGCCTGGCTGCGCGCGCACGGCCACGAACGCACGGGCTGCAACCGGGAGGTGTACCACCCGAACTGGGCGACCGCCGGCCCGGACGAGCACGTCGCGGACGTCGCCGTGCCGCTGCTCCCGGCCGGGTGAAGAGCCCGGTCCCGCCCGCAGTTCTGGACTTGTGGGTCCATTTTCGGCTGCCTACCGTGCTGGTCGTTCCCTCCCGAACGAGCCCGCACAGGAAGGCGGTCACCCCCATGCACGCGATCCGGATCGAGGAGCACGGCGGCCCCGAGGTCATGCGCTGGACCGAGCTGCCGGACCCGGTGCCCGGCCCCGGCGAGGCGCTGGTGCGCCTGGGCGCGGCCGGCGTGAACTACATGGACGTCGGCGCCCGTGCGCAGGGGGCGGGCGGCTGGGCGGCGCCGGCCGTCCTCGGGGCCGAGGGCATGGGGTACGTCGCCGCGCTCGGGCCGGGGGTGGACGACCTGGCGGTCGGCGACCGGGTCGCCTGGTTCTACCACCCGGGTAGCTACGCCGAGTTGCTGGCCGTCCCGGCCGTCTCGCTGGTCAAGGTGCCCGACGGGGTGCCGGACGAGGTCGCGGGCGGCCTGCTGATGCAGGGCCTGACCGCCGGCCACCTGAGCACCGAGACCTACCCGGTCGGCCCGGGTGACACGGCGGTGGTGCACGCGGCGGCCGGCGGGGTGGGCCTGCTGCTCACCCAGCTGGTCAAGGCCCGCGGCGGCAACGTGATCGGCCTGGTCTCCCGCCCGGAGAAGGCCGACGCCGCCCGGCAGGCCGGGGCCGACCACGTGCTGGTCCATTCCGGCGCCGGATTCGAGGAGCCGGTCAGGGAGTTGACCGGCGGCCGCGGGGCCGACGTCGTCTACGACGGCGGCGGCGCCGACACCTTCGCCTCCTCGCAGCTGGCCCTGCGCCCGCACGGGGTGCACGCCTACTACGGCCCGTTCATGGGCGTGCCCACGCTGCGCCCCACCGACCTGCCCAACAGCATCCTGCTCACCTACCCGGTGGTGCACCACCACGTCGCCACCCGCGAGGCACTGGTGCGGCGCACCGGCGAGCTGTTCGACCTGGTCCTGGACGGGCAGCTGATCCCGCGCATCACCGGTCGCTACCCGCTCGCCGAGGCGGCCCGCGCGCACGCGGACATCGAGTCCCGCCGCACCACGGGCAAGCTGCTGCTTCTGCCGTGACGGGCCGCGCGGCGCTGCCCCGCGCTGCGTTGCGCGAGGATCGGACCCGAGGACCAGGACGACCGGCACCGGGAGGGCACGTGCCGCTGACCCGCAAGGGCGCCACGACCAGGCAGCGCATCGTGGAGGGCGCCGCCGGGCGGATCCGCGAGGAGGGCGTGTTCGCGCTGCGCCTGGAGGACGTCATGGCCCGCACCGCGACCAGCAAGAGCCAGCTGTTCCACTACTTCCCCGGCGGCAAGGACGAACTGCTGCTGGCCGTCGCCCGTCACGAGGCGGCCCGGGTCCTGGACGACCAGCAGCCCGAGCTGGGCGCGCTGACCTCCTGGGAGGCCTGGCGGCAGTGGCGCGACAAGGTCCTCGCCCGCTACCGCGCGCAGGGCGTGGACTGCCCGCTGCACGTGGCCCTGTCCGAGCTGGGCTCGGCCACCGGCGCGGCCCGGGCGGTGGCCGGGGAGCTGCTGGCGCAGTGGCAGGGGCAGCTCGCCGCGGGCGTCCGCCACCTGCAGGCCGCCGGCGAGGTCGACCCCGCGCTGGACGCCGAACGGGAGGCCTCGGCGCTGCTGGCCGGCATCCAGGGCGGGGTGCTGATCCTGATGACCACCGGTTCCCTCGCGCATCTGGAGGCCGCCCTGGACGTGGGCCTGGCCCGGCTGCGCCCGGCCGGGCCCAGGACGGCCGGCTGACGGGCGACCGCTGTGGCGCGGGCCACAGACAAAGGCCCGTTCAGGCCTTCCGGGTGAGAAGGGTCACGCTGCGTGCGCGATCCGGCGCCGGGAGCACCGTGGGCCCCGGCAGGACTGGGCGTCCTGCGATTCGGCACAGGCGGAGGGCCTGTCCGCTTCGGGACCAAGGTCATAAATCCGGTTGACCTTGGACCCGGTGGTGACGGTGGCGGACCGGGGCAACCCTGGACGGTCGCCCGGTGTGATCGGGCGGTGGCGCCGTCCGAGGTGGGCGGCGTCGTTCCCCTGCCGTCTACCCGGCGCACGGCGCAACGGGCCCCCGCCCGCCGCCGTACGCTCCGGAGGACCCCAAGCCCATGTCCCAGACCATCGACAACGCCCCGTATACCGCCTTCCACCGAAGGCTGGCCCTCGCCTGCTCGGGCGGGCCGCTGCTGGACGGCTACATCCTGAGCATCGTCGGCGTCGCCCTGATCGGGATGCGCCCCGACCTCGGGCTGTCCACCGCCGAGGTCAGCCTGATCGGCGCCGCCGCCCTGGTCGGCATGTTCGTCGGCGGCGCGCTCTTCGGCGTGCTGACCGACAAGATCGGCCGGGAGGTGATGTACACCGCCGACCTGCTCGTGATGGTCGCCTGCTCGGTGCTCTCCTTCTGGGTCGACCAGGTGTGGGCGATCGCCGTGCTGCGCTTCGTGCTCGGCATGGCCGTGGCCGCCGACTACCCCATCGCGACCTCGCTGCTCGCCGAGTGGCTGCCCGCCAAGCACCGGGGCCGCCTGCTCGGCCAGCAGATCGTCGCCTGGTACGCGGGTTCCGTGCTCGCCTACGTGGTGGGCTACCTGTTCCTGGAGCTGGCCGGGCCGGGCAGCTGGCGGTGGATGCTGGCGAGTTCCACGGTGCTGTGCGTGGTCTTCCTGGTGATCCGCCGCGGCTCGCCCGAGTCGCCGCGCTGGCTGGCCGCCAACGGGCGGGTCGGTGACGCGGTGCGCGTGGTGGAGAAGCACCTCGGGGTGCGGGTCGACGGCCGCGAGCTGATGCCCGACCCGGCCGAGCGCGGCCGCCCCGCGGGGCTGCGTCTGCTGCTGACCCAGCCCTACCGGCGCCGCACCCTGTTCTGCGGCCTGTTCTTCCTCTTCCAGGTCGGCCCGCTGTTCGCGATGCTCACCTTCGGCCCGCAGATCCTCTCCTCCTTCGGCATGCCCGGCGGCACCGTCATGGAGACCCTCGGCACCGGCCTGATCAGCCTGGTCTTCCTGCTCGGCTGCTACCCGGCCCTGCGCCTGATCGACAGTCGCGGCCGGCGCCCCGTCATCATCTGGTCCTTCGCCCTGATGACCGTGCCGCTGGCCCTGCTCGGCGTGTGGCCCACCGCCCCCGCCGCGATCGCACTGACCGCGCTGTGCGCGTACGCCTTCCTGTGCGGCGGGCCCAACGTGCTCGACTGGACCTACCCCAACGAGCTGTTCCCCACCGAGATCCGGGCCACCGCCGTGGGCGTGGCCACCTCGGTCAGCCGGATCGGCGCGGCCGTCGGCACCTACCTGCTGCCGCTGTCCCTGACCGGGCTCGGCACCGGCCCGACCATGCTCATCGCCGCCGGCACCACCGCGCTCGGCCTGCTGGTGTCCGTGCTGTGGGCGGAGGAGACCCGCGGCACGGCGCTCGGCGCCTCGCCGGCCGCGTCCGCCGCGTCCGCCAAGAGCCCGACGCAGGCCGTCCCGGCCCGGCGCGTCCCGCAGCCGGTGCGCTGACGCGCCGCCACCTGACGCGCCGGACGGCGCCGCCCGGGTCTTCCGGGCGGCGCCGCCGCTGGTTCACCGGCCGTCGACCGCCGCATGCCCGAGGCGTTCCAGGGTGCGGTCACAGAGCCTCCACGCGAAGCCCCGGACGTAGGAGTACCGGCCGTGCGGCGGGAGGGGGTCGTCGCGTTCGACGCCGGGCGGCAGGCCGCCGGTGACGGGCCTGAGCAGGCGGTCGCGGAAGCGGGCGAGGTGTGTCCAGTAGCCGACGTCCAGCGGTGCGGCGGCCACGCCCGGGGGTGTGGGCCAGGGCTCGCCGGTCTGCGGGTGGCGGGGCACCACGGCGATGTCCGGCAGCGGCTCGGGCAGGAGCAGGCCCGGCCCGAGCAGGGCCAGGCGCTTGGGCGGGCGCCCCGGCGGCAGCACCTGGTCCAGCAGGACGCGGAAGACGTCGGCGAGGAGCCCGTCCGGGACGGTGACGGGCGAGCCGTCGGCGGCGGCGACCACGTGGGCGAGTGTCACGGCCGTCTCCCACTCCCACCGCGGCTGCAGCCGTCCGCGGTGGTCCCACGGCTCGGTGGCGCACCACCATGCGGTGAGCTCCGCCCAGTCGGCGACCGCACGAGCCGGGCCGGCGGGCACGGGGCGCACCGCGTCCGGCTCCAGCCAGGTCGCCTGCCACAGTGAGCAGTCGTCGACCCGGGTGGCCACCTTGCGGCCGCAGCCGGCGCAGGTGACGTTGGGGCCGTACCGGCCGTCGATGCCGCAGCAGGCGCCGAGTTCGCGCCGCTGGACCACGGCGGTGCCGTGCGCGTCACCGGGGGCGATCACGATCGAGCGGGCCGGCCGGGCGGGGTCGTCGTCCACGGCGTAGGTGCCCGATTCCATCAGCACCGGCATCGGGTGGCCGTTGCCGTAGGAGGAGCCGGCGTAGACGGGGAAGGGCACCCGGGACAGCGGAGCGGTCAGTGCGGCACCGCACCCCTCGCACGCGAAGACCTCCAAATGCGCATTCCTCCTTGTGGAACGGGCCGGTACCGGCACGAAGTATCGCTGGCCGGGCAGCCGGCGCCAACGGGTTTTCCGGCAGCCCTGTGGCCCGACGGCGGGTCAGGGGTCGAGCAGGGCCCGGGCGTTGTCGCGGACGAAGGACAGCCAGGCCGGGCGGATGTCGGGGAGGCGTTCCAGGGCCCGGAGGAAGGTGTGGTCGATCGGCAGGACGGGGCGCCGGGGGTGGGGCGGCAGGGGGTCGTCGCGTTCGACGCCCGGGGGCAGGCCGCCGGCGGTGGGCCTGGTCGGGTGTTCCTCGTGGAAGGCGAGCCGGCGCCAGAAGCCGATGGCCAGCGGGGCCGCGGCCACCCCGGGAGGTGTCGGCCAGGGCTCGCCGGTCTGCGGGTGCCGCGGGACCACGGCGATGTCCGGCAGCGGTTCGGGCAGGGGCAGTCCCGGGCCGGCCAGGACCGCCCGCTTGGCCGGCCGCCCGTGCGGGAGGGCGGCGAGGAATCGGCGGAAGGCGTCCGCGAGAGGCCCGTCGGCGACGGTGACGGGCGAGCCGTCCGCGGCAGCGACCAGGTGGGCCAGCGTCACCGAAACCTCCGACTCCCAGCGCGGGTCCCACTCCCCCGCCAGGTCCAGCAGCGCGGTGCCGCGCCGCTGTTCGCCGAGCTGCGCCCAGCCGGCGACCGGACGGGCGGGGCCCAGCGCGACGGGGCGCACCGCGGCCCGCTCCAGCCAGGTGGCCTGCCACAGCGAACAGTCGTCGACCCGGGTCGCCACCTCCCGGCCGCAGCCGGCGCAGGCGAGGTTGGGGCCCTCCCCTCCGTCGAGGCCGCAGCAGAAGCCGGCGTTGCGCTCGGGGATGAGGACGGTGCCGACGGCGTCGCCGGGGGCGATCACGACGGGGCCGGGAGCACCGGTGGGGCCGCGGTCGGCGGCGTAGGTGCCCGCGTCCATGAGCACGGGCATGGGGTGGCCGTTGCCGTAGATGTGGCCGGCGTAGAGGGGGAAGGCGACCCGGGACAGCGGGGTGGTCAGCGCGGTGCCGCACCCCTCGCACGTGAAGACCTCCAAGTGCGCGCTCCCCTCTGCGGCCCGGCCCGTACCGGCTGGCGAGTGGCCCGTACCGGCTGGTGAGTATCGCGGGCCGGGCGGCCGGGGGCCAGCGGTTTTCCCGGCGGGCGGTGCCCGGGAGGGGCCGGGCGGCGGCGGGGCGGGGCGGTACGTCCCGGGGGTTCCGGGGGCAGCTTTGTCAAGCCCGTGCCGGAGCCGGGCCTGCGGCAGTAGCGTCGGCTCTCAACAACCGTCCGGATACGGCGTATTGGAGGCGAGCGACGGTGACCGAGGCGAAGCCCGGGGGCGGCGACGGGGCCGGGGACGACGGCCGGTCCGGCGCGGACGGCGGTGTGCTGCACGAGCGCGAGGCCGAGATCCGTTCGGCGGGGCGGGCGATCGAGGCGCTGACCGGGCCCGTCGGCACCGAGGTCGGGGAGCTGCTGCTGTACACGGGCGCGGCCGGGCTGGGCAAGACGGCGGTGCTGACCGAGGTGCGGCGGGCGGCGAGGCGCGCGGGCTGCACGGTGCTGTTCGGCCGGGGCGGGCAGCGGCAGTGCCACGAGCCGTTCCACGTGGTGCGCCAGCTGGTGCGCCCGGTGCTGGCGGCGCTGTCCGACGAGGAGCGGGCCCGGGTGTTCGGGCCGTGGGAGGACGTCGTCGGCCCGGCGGCCGGGCTGTCGGCGCCGCGCGGGCAGCTCGACCCGCAGGGGGTGCGGGACGGGCTGGACTTCGTCCTCACCCGGCTGGTGCAGCTGCGCTCGCCGGTGGCCGTGCTCGTCGACGACCTGCACTGGGCGGACCCGGAGTCGCTCGGCTGGCTGGCGGGCTTCGCGGTGCGCGCCCGGGAGCTGCCGGCCCTGCTGGTGCTCGCCTGCCGCGACGAGTTCCCCGACGACGCCCTGGCGCTGCAGCGCGGCCTCGCCGACCGGGCCGACCGCCGGCACGAACTGCGCCCGCTGCGGCCGGACTCGGTGGCGCACCTGGTCCGCGCGGCCCTGGGCACGCAGGCCGAGGACGCCTTCTGCCGGCACGTCTGGGCGGTCACCGCCGGCAACCCGTACGAGACCGCCGCGCTGCTGCGCGAGGTGGCCGACCAGCGGCTCGACCCGGTCGAGGAGAGCACCGGGCAGCTGCGCGAACTCGCCGCCACCGCACGGGGGATGACGCTGCGACACTGGCTGGACCGGCTCGGCCCCACCACCCTGCGCTTCGCCTGGGCGGCGTCCGTGCTGGACACCGACATCCGCCCCGACCTCGCCGCCACCATCTGCGCCCAGGGCCCGGAGACCGCCGCGCAGTCGATCCGCGAGCTGCGCCGCCACCGGGTGCTGACCGGCACCCAGGCGGGCCGGCTGGAGTTCGTCCACCCGCTGGTCGCCACCTCCGTCTACCAGTCGATGCCGCCCGCCGCCCGGACCGGGATGCACGGGGTCGCCGCCGTCGAGCTGGAGAACGCCGGCCTCGGCCTGCTCGCGGCGTCCCGGCACCTGCTGGAGATCCTGCCCGAGGGGGACGGCGCGATCGTCGACAAGCTGCGTCGCGCGGCCCGCGAGCACCTGGCCATCGGCGCGCCCGAGGCGGCGCAGCGCTGCCTGCGCCGCGCCATCAGCGAGCCGCCCGCCGACGAGGACCGGGCCACGGTGCTGTACGAGCTGGGCTGCTCGGCGCTGCTGACCGATCCGGCGACCACGGTCAACCAGCTGCGTCTGGCGCTCGCCGACCCGTACGGGCTGGGCCCGGGGCTGCGGGTGGACGCGGTGTTCCGGCTCGCCCAGGCCCTCGCCCACAGCAACCGGGTCGACGAGGCGGCGGCGCTGTGTGCCGAGGAGGCCGCGCGGACCTCGCCGGGGCCGGGGCGGCTGCGCCTGGAGGTCGCCCACTTCATGTTCGCCGCCTTCCAGTCGGAGGACGCGGACGGGCCGGGGCGTTCCCGGCGGCTCGCGGAGTTCGACCGGACGCTGGGGACGGTCGGCCTGGCCTTCACCGACCTCGGTGCCGGTGCCGATGCCGGTGCCGATGCGGTCCCGGGCGGGGCCGTGTTCGAACGCGACGGCCTGGCCCACGCGGTGGCCGTGCTGCGCTGCTGGGACCTCACGCTGCGCGGGGCGGACAGTGCGGAGGCGATCGCCCTGGGCGAGTCCGCGCTGCCGGGCGGCCGGCTGCCGCGCAGCCTGGGCTGGACCAACACCACCTGGGGTTTCGAGCTGCCCGGGATCCTGGGCATCAGCTACCTCTACGCCGACCGGGCCGACCGGGCGGAGGAGCTGTTCGGGGAGGCGGTGCGCGCCTACGAGGTCGCCGGGTGGAGCGGCGGCCACCTCGGCTTCGCCTACCTGCTGACCGGCATGCTCCGCTTCCGCTGCGGCGACCTCGCCGCGGCGGAGGACTACCTGCGCCGGGCCCTGCGCATCGCCCGGCGGATCGGCCCGCGCACCCCGCTGCACTGGGACGCGGTCGGGGCGCTGACCGAGACCCTGGCCGCGCGCGGCCGGCTGGAGGAGGCCCTGGACCTCGCGCGCGAGCACGACTTCGGCCCGCCGTACCCGACGGTCATGGCGCTGCCCGATGCGCCGACGCTGTACGGGCGGCTGCTGCTGGCCCGGGGGGATGCGGCGGGCGCGGCGGTGACGCTGGCCGCCGCCGGGGAGGCGCTGGACGCGCGCGGGTGGCGCAACACGGTGTGGGCGCCGTGGCTGGGGCACCTGGCGCGCGCGGTGGCCGCCGAGCAGCCGGACCGGGCCCGCGAGCTCGCCAGGGAGGGGGTGCGCCGGGCCCGGGAGTCGGGCACGGGCTCGGCCGTCGGCAGCGCGTTGCGGCTGTGCGCCGCGGTGCACGAGCGGCCGCGGGCCGTCGAGCTGCTGACGGAGGCGGTCGGTCTGCTGGAGCGTTCGCCCGCCCGCTACGAGGAGGCGCTTGCCCTGGTCGATCTGGGGGAGGTGCTGGGCTGCGGCGCGGGTGGCCGGGGTGCGCTCACCCGGGGGCTGGAGCTGGCCGTCGGGTGCCACGCGGACGGCCTGGCCGAGCGGGCCCGGGGGCTGCTGGGCGCGGGCTGAGGCCGGGCGGGGTCGGGCCGGGGCCGGGCGCGGGCAAGGGGCCGGGCGCGGGCAAGGGGCCGGGCGCGGGCAAGGGGCCGGGTGGGGGCGGGGCCCCTTGCAAATGCCCTGCGCGTGCAACTATCTTTGGAGACATAAGTTGCAGCTGCAATCAGTTGCGCGGGCATGCGCGCTGCCCCCGGCGCCGCCGACCCCATCGGGAGTCTCCGACATGAGCACCACCCTCTTCACGCCGTACACCCTGCGGGAGCTGACCGTCCCCAACCGGATCTGGATGCCGGCGATGTGCCAGTACAGCGCCCTGCCGGACGGGGACGCGGCCGGTGTGCCGACGGACTGGCACTTCACCCACCTCGCGGCGCGCGCCGCCGGCGGCACCGGGCTGATCATCACGGAGGCCACCGCCGTCAGCCCCGAGGGCCGCATCAGCCCGTACGACCTCGGGATCTGGAACGACGAGCAGGCCGCGGCCTTCCGCCGGATCACCGCCTTCCTGAAGTCCCAGGGCACCGCGGCCGCGATCCAGCTCGCCCATGCCGGGCGAAAGGCATCCACCGAGCGGACCTGGGTCGACCGCGGGCGCGCCCTCGGCGCCGACGAGGAGCACGGCTGGGCGCCGGTCGGCCCCGGCGCCGAGCCCTTCTCCCCCGACCACACCGCGCCGCAGGAGCTGACCGAGGAGCAGATCGGCCGGATCGTGCGGCAGTTCGCCGACGCCGCCCGGCGCGCGCTGGACGCCGGCTTCCAGGTCGCCGAGATCCACGGCGCCCACGGCTACCTGATCCACCAGTTCCTCTCCCCGCACACCAACCGCCGCACCGACGGCTACGGCGGCTCCTTCGAGGGCCGCATCCGCTTCGCGCTGGAGGTCGTCGACGCGGTGCGCTCGGTGTGGCCCGAGGAGCTGCCGGTCTTCTTCCGCGTCTCCGCGACCGACTGGCTCACCGAGAACCCGCAGGACGGCCGCGACGGCTGGACCTCGCAGGACACCGTCCGCCTCGCCAAGGAGCTCCAGGCACACGGCGTGGACCTGCTGGACGTCTCCACCGGCGGCCTCGTCCCCGACGCCCGGATCGAGGCCGCGCCCGGCTTCCAGGTGCCCTTCGCCGAGGCCGTGCGCAACGAGGCCGGCCTGCCGGTGGCCGCCGTCGGCCTGATCACCGACCCCGCCCAGGCCCAGGCCGTCGTCGCCGAGGGCCGCGCCGACGCCGTCCTGCTCGGCCGCGAACTGCTGCGCGACCCGTACTGGGCCCGCCACGCCGCCGCCGAGCTCGGCGGCGAGGTCCCCTCCCCCGTCCAGTACCACCGCTCCTGACGCCCCGGCACGGCCCCGCCGTCCGGCACGACCCCGCCGTCCGGCAGGCCCTCCGCCGGGTCTTCCGGCGGGCGAGGAGTGTCGGGCTTGAGTTGGAGTGCACTCCAAGTCCTACGGTTCTGCCGTGGGTCCGGCCCGCCGCAGTCGGCGGGCCGGACCGGTCGCAAGGGACGTGGCCGCCGACAGGGGCGGCCGGGAGAGGAGCGCCACGATGGACACGGCCGCGAACGACGCAGGAGCCCGCCGGGAGCGCTTCGCGCACGGGTTGGAGGTGCTCGACCGCATCGACGGCGAGGTCGGGCGCCGGGTCGTGGAGTCGCTGGACGACATCAGCCCCGAGCTCGGGCACCAGATCGTCGCCTGGGGGTTCGGCGAGATCTACAGCCGACCCCAACTTGCGCCGCGCGAGCGCCAGTTGGTCACCCTGGGCATGCTCACCGCGCTCGGCGGCTGCGAACCGCAGCTGGAGGTCCACGTCAACGCCTCCCTCAACGTCGGGCTCACCCCCGAGCAGATCGTCGAGGCGCTGCTGCACTCCGCCGCCTACTGCGGCTTCCCCAAGGCCCTGAACGCCACCTTCGTCGCCAAGAAGGTCTTCGCCGAGCGCGGCCTGCTGCCGGTCACCGGCACCTGACGGACCGCCGGGCCGAGGAGCCGAGGGGCCGAGGAGCCGCCGGTGGCAACCGGCACCGCCAGGGCCCGTCGTCAACCTCGCCTGCGCGGCGACGCCCCCGCAGCCTCCGGCCGGGAGGTGCCCCCATCCTCCGCCCTGCGATGCACGCACCCCAACACCGCCCCGCCCGCCCTCCGGGCGGACGACGGGGGTTTGCCGGCCTTCTCGGTGGCAACGAGGTCGGCGATCCGCTGGGCCTTCGTGGTCACGACCACATCGATCCGAACGCCACCACATCGAGGCAAATGCCACCCGCCGCAAGGGCAGCCGAAACCAAAGGTGTGGCCCGGACGGTCGAACCGTCCGGGCCACACCCTTGGACGAGCGTCAGCGAGGGGAACCGTAGCGCAGGTCCACGAAGGCACCTGCCAGTCCGCCGAGCGCGACGGCGGGTACGACCGCCGTCCAGAGCTGGCCGGCCAGCGCTCCCGAGACCGCCACCAGGACGATCACGGCCGACGCGACCGCCCAGGCCTGCGGCGATCGCGGCAGCAGCGGCACGGGCTTACCGTCCCGTCGCCGCCGGGCCCACTTCACAGCGAGCAGAACCACCGCCACCGCAAGGAGCGGCGGTGCCATCACATGCGCGGACATCCCCATGGCATTCGCCCTTCTGGACTGCTAGTTGCAGTACCCGCCACTGTACTCGTAGGCCTGGAAAGTCGGTATCTTGATTTCCACGCACTGGTTGTCGTTCTGAGCGTTCCAGGCGACGCGCGAAATGTTCGCGGCATTCAGAATGCCGTACACGTCGAACGGCGGCGGGGCAGCCGCGAAGACGACCCCCAGGAATGCGGAGTCCGCTGCCACGTGGCCGGTCTCGTTCTTGTTGAAGTACACGGTCCCGGTGACCCAGCCCCAGGTCCACTTGGGGTCGGCGACGACCGGGAAGGCCGTGTTCTTGTCGGTCTCGATGGACTGGACGAGGGTGTTGCCGTCCAGCCGGTAGCCGGTGTGCAGGGACTTGCCGGTGGCGTCCTTGGCCCAGGGCGCGTCGATGTGGCCCATCGAGAAGGCGGCGCCGGATGCGCCGTTCTGCACGATGTCGTAGCCGCCCTTGGCCGGGACGAGGCGGGTGTTGTCGGGCAGCCCGAGGTCGAAGCGCTGCTCGGTGGAGGCGCTGGAGTCCTTCAGGGTGACGAGGGCGCGGGCGCCGCCGTCGGTGGTGGCCTGGACCGCCAGGTCGGTACCCCGGGCCGCGCCCGGGTAGACGGTGGTGCCCTCGGCCGTGGTGACGCCTGCGGCGCCGGTCGTGGCCGGCAGCGCGAGCGTCACGGTGCTGCCGTTCGCGGCGGTGACCGCGACGCTGCCGGAGGCCGTGGCCGGCGCGGTCACGACGACGTTGCCGCCGGGCTTCGGGACCTGGGCCGTGGCGCCCCCCGCGCCGGCGGTGCTGCGGGCGATGTCCGCGGTGCCGGTGGCCCGCTGGACGACGTCGGCCGCGCGGGACGCCTGGCCGGCCGCCCCGGCCTGCGGCGCCGCCTGGGCGCCCGTGGCGCCCACCAGGCCGGCGAGCGTGAATGCGAGTGCCGTGGCGCTGACAGCAGCCACGGAACGGCGTGTACGCATTGAGATGTAACCCCCTCTTGGCCGCGAAAAATCTGAGGCCCCCTGCCTCAAGCGCGGCGAATAGCTCGAACGTACACGCCCATCGAACGATTGGCACGAACTTTCGGATTCACCAGTCGTTAATATTCGGATGCGCCGGCTCCAGTTGTCCGGAAATTTCTTGGGGGATGCTTTGATTCCGGATGATCATGCGCGCTCGAAATAACTACCCATCCGCCCCGAAGGGGGTTTCGCACCTTCTCCGACAGCAGGACATTCCGGCACGGAACCTGCTGGTCCGCCACAGGAAGCCGCGAACCTCGCCCGAAACGGAGCCCGAGCCTCGACCGCAGAACAAGGCACGACCCTGCGGTCCGGAGCCCCCTGCCCGAATCCGGCGACCCGGCGAACGCGGGCGGTCACAGCACTAGCCCGGGTAGCTGACGTCGCGGCAGTCGCCGGTCGGGGGGCAGAGGTGCAGGGTGAGGCTCTCGCCCTGTTCGGGGATCCGGATGCCGTAGGAGGCGAAGGTGACGAGCCTGCCGCCGCCGAGGTCGACCGTGCGGCTGTGGACGGGGCCGAGGACGTGGTCGGTGGCGCCGGTCGCCCTGATGTCCGCCACCCGGCCGTGGAAGGCGGTGACCGCGTACCACTCCGTTCCCGGAAGCGGGCCGGCGGAGGGCAGGGGCTGCCCGACGGTCATGCTCTCGATGGGCTCGAACCCGACCGACCCCCCGGCGTTGTCCGCGTGGTCGATGGCCGCCCAGCAGGCGTCGACGCTGTCCACCAGCCAGAAGGCCTCCGCCCGGGTCTGCCCGTCGGAGTCGAGCACGGCCAGGGTGGACAGGGTCGGCGCCGGACACCGGTCGGGCCGGGCGCCCGCCCGGGACAGCTCGTTCACGATCCACCGGGCCGACGGCGGGGCGGGCTCGGGCAGGACCACCTTGTGGCGGTCGGGCCGGCCGGTCCCGGGCAGGTTGCATGCGGCCACGGCCACCAGTAGCGCCGCCGAACACAGTGCCCCCAGCCTGCGATGCATCGCGTCCCCCCGTGGTGACCGTCGCCCCGTGGCGCCGTCGCCTCCAGGCTCCGCCCCGCCGGGGCACCCGACAAGGCGTCGGAGTGTCCCGGGTTCGTTGCAAGTCGCCACGGGGGCTGCACAGTTCGGCGCGCGGGAAGTCGGACGGGCCGACTTCCCGCGCGCCGGGCCGGAGCCGGGCCGGAGCCGGGCCGGAGCCGGGCCGGAGGCGGGCCGGAGGCGGGCCCGGATTCGGCGTCAGGCCAGCAGGTCGGACTGGAGGGTGACGACCTGGCGGAAGGGGGCGGTGGGGATGCCGGCGGGGTTGGTCATGGTGACGACGGCCAGGATGTCGGCGGCCGAGAGGTAGGCGACGCGGGCGGTGGGGTTGCCCTTGGCGGCGGTCGCGGTGGACTCCAGGGCGGTCAGCTCGACGCCGTCGACGGTGGCCCAGTCCTCGTGGGAGGTGGACTTGGTGTCGACGGCGGCCTTGGGGTGGACCTTGGCGCGCAGGGAGGTGTAGGCGCCCCGGGACTCGCCGCTGGAGCCGAAGCGCAGCAGCCGGATCTGGGTGCGGGTGCCGTCGGAGGCCGTCCACTCCCGGACGGTGGCCGCGCGGCAGGCGTTCTCCAGGAGGATTTCGCGCAGCTTGGCCGGGTCCTGCTGCTCGGCGAGGATCGCGTCGCAGGGCACCCAGCCCGCAGCGGTCCCCGTAGCGGTCCCCGTGGGGGTCGCGGCCGGGGTGGGGGACGCCGCCGGGGAGCCGGAGGCGGTGGGGCTCGCCGTGGGGGCCGGGAAGGTCGGCGCGGTCAGGGAGCCGCCGGCCTCCTTGGGGACGGGCAGCAGCAGGTTGCGCAGGTCCGCGTAGTGGGGGGACTTGCCCTTGGCGTCCGGCGCGGCCTTGCCCGAGGGCAGCGGGGGCAGGGCCAGCGGCGGGAAGGTGTAGCGGCCGTCGCTCGCGGTGGCCAGGCCCGGGATGTCGGTGCGCTCGGGGGCGGTGACGGCCAGGGCGGTGCCGGTGCCCGCGAGGGCGAACACCAGGGCGGCGCAGCTCCAGCGCACCGCGGCCTTGCGGCGGCGGGCCCGGTGGGCAAGCTCTTCCGCGAGGGACTCCGGGGTCCGGGCGGGCGCGGTGAACTCGACGGCCCCGATGGCGGTTTCGGCACCGTACGCGGGCAGCGGCGGCGCCGGTGCTGCGGTCGGTGCCGGAGGCGCGGGCGGTCCGGCCGGCGGGAGCGGGTCCGACGCGGGCTGCGGCGGAGTGACGTGGTCGGTCATACGGACGCTCCGGGGCGGGCGAGGCGGTCGAGCTGCAGGGTGAAGAGGGCGACGATCTTGTCCTTGGGCAGCGGTGCCACGCCCTCGGCGTTCATGACGACCAGCAGGTCGCCCTCGGCGGCCGAGCACTCCAGGTAGTCGATCGGCGCGGACGGCGGCGCCGGCATCAGGTAGCAGTGCGCCTCGGGGTGGCCCGGGATCGACGGGCCGATCCGGAACAGGCCGGTGTCCCCGGTGAAGACGGCGGTGTACTCGTTGATCCGCTGCACTTCCTGCTGGTTGAACTGGCGCAGCTTCAGGCCGATCACCAGGTCGTCCCCGCTGGCGAGGTAGGAGCGCACGCCGGTGGCCTTGACGTGCAGGCCCTCCCAGTAGGAGCGCAGCTTGTCGCGCTTCTCCTTGGGGATCTGCTGGAGTTCGGCGTCCAGCTGGGCGGCCAGCTGCTCGCCGTTCAGCTCGGTGTCGTTGCCGTAGACGCCGTCGTCCGGCCCGAGTTGGTAGCCGGCCGGGACGGGCAGCAGCAGGTCGCGCAGCGAGCCGAAGTGGCTGCCGTTGGACTTGGCGCCGTACGGGGTGGCGGTCGCGGTCGGGGTGGGAGCGGTGGACGGCGCGGCGGCGGTGGCCGGGGCCGGGTCGTCGTACTGGGTCTTGATGATGCCGATGCCGATGACGACGCCGACCAGCGCTGCCGCGGCCGTCGCGGCGCCGGCGCGCAGCAGGCGGCGGGCGGCGGGGTTCGCGGCCTCGGCGGTGGGCGGGGCGGCGGCCTCGGGCGCGGGCGTCGGCTCGGCCGGGTCGGTGGTCACGGTGTCGTCGTTCATACGAGGCGCTCCCACTGCCGCTTGGCAAGGTCCTTGAGGATGTCGGCGTTCACCGGCTGGGGGCCGAAGACCTCGACCGTCATGCGCAGCGAGCCGCGCTTGGCGATGGCCGTGCCGTAGTAGAACTGCTCGGTGCTCTCGGCCCAGTGCTGGGGCACGGCCTCCACGTCGTAACCGCCGCTGGCGCCGTCGGCGAACGACGGCAAGGTGGCGGATCGCGCCTCCTCGGAGCGGTCCGGTGCGAACTGGACCAGCAAGACGCGGTAGCGGACGTCGTCCTTCTTCCAGTCCACCTCGGCCGCGCGCCGGAAGCCGCGCGAGGCGAGGTCCCGGAAGGCGGAGGCCGCGTTGCCGCTGTGCTCGGCGATCTCGCCGATCGAGGTCCAGCTGGGCTTGTCCGGGTAGTCGCCCCAGGGGGTGCTGCCGTCGGGGGCGGTGATCAGCAGCTTGGTCAGGTCGCCGTCGATGGCCAGGGGCGCGGGCTGTTCGGCGGCGAGGGCGGCCGGGTCGACCGTCTCGGCCGGGTAGGACGGGCGTGCGACCTGCAGCGGCGGCAGCGGCGTGGGCGGGCGCTGGGCCTGCACGGCGTAGCCGACGCCGCCGCCGGCCAGGGTGCCGATAACCAGGGCGCAGGTCGCCAGCAGCACCGGGCGGGGGCGGCGCGGGGTGCGGGGTGCGCGCGTGGGGCCGGCCTCCAGCAGGTCGCCCGGCCCGGTGGCGAACGGCCCGGTGGCGAACGGCCCGGTGGTGGACGGCTCGACGGCCCACGGGTCGGCGGCCGGCGGTGCGGCGGGCGCGGGCGGCGCGGGTGGGGTGGGCGGCGCGGCGGGCGCGGCGGGTACCGGCTCCGCGGGTTCGGTGGTCACGGAAGTGGCTCCAGAGGAGGAAGGAAGGGGTGGCGTCGGAGGGCGGGCGGCGGGCGCGCGCGTGGGCGCGCGGGGCTCAGCCGCCCGAGGCGAGCCAGTCGCGCTGGCGCTTCATCAGGTCGCTCAGCAGCGCCTTGTCCGGCGTGCCCTTCACGTCGACGTCGATCGTGTACTGGACGTCGCCCTGGCTGGCGATGCCGGTCATCGAGCCGGTGTACGCCTGCTGCTTGGGCTTCTTCAGGTAGCCGTGGGCGTCGGGGAGGCCGTCGATGTCGATCGGGTCCAGGGACTTGACCGTGTAGCCCTTGACGAAGTCGTTCGCCATCGCGGTGGAGCCGAAGTGCAGCAGGGTGACGGTCACCTCGGCCTTGCCGTCGGCCGTCCGGTACATCCGGGTCGCGCCCTCCTTGTAGCCGTAGGAGGCGAGGATGTCCTTGATGCCGTCCTGCTTGCCGAAGACGTCGGCGACGTCCTCGTCGGTCATGGTCATCCCGTCCGCGGGCCCGTAGGACTCGCCGCCGGCGGGGATCGGGAGCAGGAAGTAGCGCAGGTCGCCTGCGTGCTTGCCGCCGCTGACCGTGCCCTTGACGGTGCTGACCGGGGCGGGCACCGAGGGGACGGCGGTCGGCACCGGGACGGGCTCGGCGGTGGGCGACGGGCTCGCGGTGGCGCTCGCGCTCGCCGTCGGGGAGGCGGTGACGGCGGGGGCGGCGGCCGGGTGGGTGTCGGGCTTGCCGACGGCGACGGTCACGGCGGCGCTGGCCGCCGTGACGGCGAGCAGGCCGGCGGTGGCCAGCGCGACGCCGACGGCGCGCGGCAGGCGGCGCGCGGACGGCTGCGGCGCGGCGGGCGCGGCGGCCGGGTCGGGCGCGGCGGCCGGCTCTTCGGCGAGAGCGGGCGCGGGCACGGGCGTCGGCACGGGCGCGGGCGCCGAGGCCGGCACGGGCGGCTGGGCCGGTGCCGGCGGTTCGGCGGCGGCGCTCTCGTTCTCGGGCTCGGGCAAGGGACTCCCCCAGGGAAAGGATGCAGATTCCCACGCGCGGGGTCCCTCGTTGGAACCGCTCCCCCAGTGGGTTCTCCGGACCGTCCGTCACGCGTGTCAGCAGGAATTATGAGAGTCAGCTGACAGCGCTGCCAACAAAATCAATCACCGCACTCTCCCCCAAGGGCCGACGAACCGGACACGTCGTGATCCAACCGCAACGGGCCGGAGGCCGTGTGACGATGTCGCGGCCGCGTCACCGCTCGGCACGGAAGCCGGGCCTGGGGTGTGGCCGGGTTCCCCGGCGGTAGGAGCATCGTCGGGCGGGCCGGACGACGGGGGGCGGACGGGGTGACGGACGGCGGGGTGACGGACGGCTGGCTGACGCACGAACGGCGCGGTCGGGGGTGGACGGCACTGGCTTCTGACGGTGCGCCGACGGGGCGGCCGGGGCTGAGCGCGCGCCGACGGGCGGCGGGCTGACGGCGCGCCAAAACCGGTGGGCGGCTGACCGCGCCGGGGGCATGTCCTGAACGGGTCGGGCACGGACGGACGTGGACGGGAGTGGGAGGGCCGGCACCCCGGCTGCACCACGGCGACGCCCGCCGACGCCCGGCGGCAACGGCCGCCATCAATAGGCAGTCGATCGACATATATCGCTCGACTGCCTATTGTGGGTGGTGCGGTGGCCGTCGTGCCGCCGCGCTCCTGACCCACGCGCGAGAGGACCGCCGTGCCCCGACTCCCCCGTACCGCCGGCACATTCGCCCTCGGCGCCGCCACCGTCGTGACGCTGGCGCTGGCCGTGCCGCCCGCCCTGGCCCTGCCGGCCGCGGGCGCCCCCGCGCCGGACGCGGACCCGGTACCCGCCCTGGTGGCCGGCACCGACACCGCCACCCCGCAGCTGGTGACCGGCCTGTCCGAACCCGCGCCCGGCGACCCGGCCGGGGCCGCGCTCGCCCACCTCGCGGCCCACCCCGACCGCTACCGCATCGACACCGGCGAGCTCGCCGGTGTCGGCTCCACGCCGGGCCCGGACGGCCGGCTCACCGTCAGGTTCGAGCAGCGCCACGGCGGGATCCCCGTCCTCGGCGGCCAGTACCTGGTGCACCTGGCCGGCCAGGGCGCCGGGCAGCGGGTCCAGTCGGCGGGCGGGCGCTACTTCACCGGGCTGACCGCCCCCACCGCCGCGACCGTCCCGGCCGAGGCGCTGCGGCGGGCGGCCGTCGCCGAACTGCCCGACCCGCCAGCCCGCGCCTCGGCCACCGCCGAGGACCACGGCGCGGTGATCCTGCCCGGCGGCGGCGGCCGCCTCACCGAGCACTTCACCGTGCACGTGGCGGGCGGCACCGCCCGGGAGGTGTACGTCGACGCCACCACCGGCACCGTCGCCCTCGCCCACGACGCCCGCGCCCCCCGGGCAGCGGCCGACCCGGCCCCCGCGCCCGCCGATCCGGGCGGCGGACTGCGGCCCGCCACCGGCACCGCACCCGACGTCCACGGGCGCAGCGTCCCGGTGAACATCGCCCAACGGGCCGACGGCACCTACCAGTTCTCCGACCTGACCCGCGCCGCCGCGATCACCACCTACGACGCCGCCGGCCGTGACGCGGGCGACTTCGACCACATGCCCGTCCCCGCCGACACCGCCCCCGTCTCCTCCCCCACCCCCGCCTTCCCCGCCGCCGCCGGCGACGACGGCGCCACCGACGCGCACGTCAACGCCGGGCTCGTGTACGACTTCTACCGCGACCGGCTCGGCCGCAACGGCCTGGACGGCCAGGGCGGGGCGATCGTCTCCGTGGTGAACGTGAGCGACGGCGGCAAGCCGTTCCCGAACGCGTTCTGGGACGGCTCCAAGATGGTCTACGGCTCCGGAGGCTCCGGCTACTACCCGTTCTCCGTCGCCCTGGACGTGGCCGGTCACGAGATGACCCACGGCGTCGTCCAGCACACCGCCAAGCTGCTCTACCTCGGCCAGTCCGGCGCCATGGACGAGGCCATCGCCGACTACTTCGGCAACGCCATCGAGGCCACCGCCCGCGGCCTGTCCATGGACGACCCCGCCGCCGCGCTGCTCGGCGAGGGCCTGTGCCGCACCGGCACCCCGCAGGCCTGCGCCCAGCGCCGCCTGGACGACCACCGCACCACCACGGCCGACTACCTGGGCACCCGCTACAGCATCGACTCGGGCGGGGTCCACCTCAACTCGACCATCTTCGGCGGCGCGCTGTGGGACATCCGGCGCGCCCTCGACCCGCTCACCGCCGACCGGGTCGTGTACCACGCGCTCGCCGACTACCTCACCCCGCTGGACGACTTCCAGGCCGGTCGCGACGCGGTGCTCGCCGCGGGCCGCGACCAGGGCCTGGACAAGCGCCAACTGCGCGCGCTGGCCGCCGCGTTCGACGCCCACGGGATCCGGCCCGGCTGGCAGCGCCGGCTCGGCACCGACAGCCGCACCCTGCTGCAGAACGTCTCCAACAGCATGGCCACCCCGGCCGTCTCCAACGGCCACTGGGTGGTCCTCGGCGACGGGGCCGCCGGCACCGGGCTGTACACCGGCACCGTCGACGGGCGCGGCACCCCGGTGCGCCTGAGCCCCGAGGACGGCCGCATCCACAGCTGGGCCACCACCGACGGCACGAACGCCGTGTGGGTGGCCATGGGCGGCCCCCAGGGCGCGGCCCAGGAGGTGCTGACCGCCCCGCTGAGCGGCGCCGGCCCCGTACGGAGCGTCTTCCGCGCCTCTTCCCCCGCCCAGCAGCTCGGCAACGCCCGGATCTCCGGCCCGGACGTCGTCTTCACGCTCTCCGAGCAGGGCCGCGCCCGGCCGTACCTGAGCCACGGCGGCGGCGAGCCGGTCGCGCTCCCGCTGCCCGAGGGGCACGACGTGTCCGAACTCGCCCTCAAGGACGGCCTCGTCGCCTGGAACGAGACCTGGCAGGACGGTGACCGGCCGGTGACCGTCCCGACCCTCTACTCCGTCGCCGCCGGGAAGGTCACCGCCCGGTACCCCGAGCACGCCCCGTCCGGCTCCGGGCCGAGCAGCGCCGTCTCCCTCACCCTGGCGGGCGGGCGTCTGCTGTGGGTGGACCTCCCCGCCGACCACGCCGCGCGCAGCACGATCCGCTCCGCGGCCGTCGACGGCTCGGGCATCGCCGACCTGCTGGGCGCCGGCTCCCCGAACGCCCCGCGCTTCACCACCCTCGCCGCCTCCGACCAGGCCGTCACCTACCGGGTCGACAGCGAGAAGCCCGTCGGCGGCTGGACCAACGCCGCGCTGCCCAAGCTGTGGCAGGTCCCGCTCGCCGGCGGCACCCCGCAGCGCCTCTCCTGCAACCGCGGCGGCCAGTACGACCCCGCCGCCGACCAGGGCACCCGGGTGATCTGGCTGGACGCCACCACCGGCCGCACCGACCTGGTGGTCCGCGACCGGGCGGCGGGCACCTGCTGACCGCACCTCACCGGTACCACGGCGGCGGGGCCGCGGGGCGAACGCCCCCGCGGCCCCGCCGTCTCCGTCGCCCCCGCCGTCTCCGTCGCCCCCGTCTCACGGCCGCCCCCCGTCTCACGGCCGCCCCCGGCCGGTCGTCACAGCCACCCCCGGCGCGCGGCCTGGACGCCGGCCTGGAAGCGGGTGGTGGCGCCCAGGTGGGCGAGGAGGGTGGAGACGCGGCGCACCACGGTGCGCCGGCCCACTCCCAGGCGGCGGGCGATGGCGTCGTCGGTGGCGCCGCTCGCCATCAGGGTGAGGATGCGCCGGTCGCGTTCGTCGATGCGCAGGTCGACGCCGGCCACGCTGGCCGGCACCGCCAGGCGCCACAGGGTCTCGAAGACGCCGGTCATGGCGTGCAGCAGGCCGGAGGGGCGGATCAGCAGGGAGACCACGCCGGGGCGGTCGTCGGCGGGCAGGGTGACGATGGCGAGGTCGTCGTCGGCGATGGCGAGTTTGAGCGGCGGCTCGTCCAGGGTGCGGGCCTGCTCCCCCGCCTCGACCATGCGCGCCATGTTGGGCCCGGCCACCGGGTCCTCGAACGCGCAGCCCTGGTAGATGGCGCGGTAGACGACGCCCGCGGCCATCCGGCGGCGCTGCAGCACCTCCTGGTCGGCGTAGTGGGCGCTGTTGCCGGAGTACGGCGGCACGTCGATGACCCGTACCTGGTGCCGGGCCGCGAGCTGCAGGCGGCGGCTGGCGGCGAGCACCTCGGCGGGGTCCTCGACGACCTCCAGCGCGCCGTAGCTGCCGGTGTCGCGGCGGGCGAAGCGGTAGAGGCCTTCCAGTTCGGCGCCGGCCCGGCGGGCGGTGGCCTGGCGCAGCGCGTCGCGCTGCAGCACCGTCTCGACGACCCGGCCGGGCGGCAGGGCCTCCCAGGCGTGGTCGCGGTCGTCGGCGCTGCCGGCGGTGTCGAAGGCGACCGCGACGCCTTCGTCGGCGAGGTCGCGCAGGACGGCGAGGACGGTGTCCTCGTCCAGGCCCGTGCCGTGTGCCAGTTCGGCGACGCGGGCGCGCGGCCGTCCGACCAGGCAGCGGTAGACGCGGCCGCGTTTGGTGTCCGGATCCAGAACGTCGTGCACGACACCCCCCGGTCATCGTGTCCCTGCCGCCCGGCCCGTACCGGGCGGCCGGGGGAGCCTACCCGGGCGGGTGGCCCACATGCGCCAGTGGCCCAGGTGCGCCGCCGGGGGCTCTGGCGCGGAGGCGGCCCGCGTGGCGAGAGTTGTCGATGTTCAGACAGCACGAGTGGGACGGATCGTCAGAACGCCCGATGCCCTGACGCCCTGATGACCCGACGACCCGACGACCCGACGACCCGACGACCCGACGACCCGGCAGGACAGCCCCGCCGGCACGCCCCGTCGGGACGACCCGCCACCACCGACCGTCGAAGGCCGAGGACGACCCATGACCCCAGCCCGGCTCCTGCCCGCCCGGCGGCGGCGCGCCCGGACGGCCGTCGCCGCCCTGGCCGCCGGCCTGCTCCTGCTCGCCGCACCCGCGGCCTCCGCCGTCCCGGCGCACCCGGCCGCCCCCGCCGCCCTCTCGGAGGCCGCCGACCCCGCCGGGCCGCCGCCACTGACGGACGGCTTCGGGCTGACCCAGGTCGGCACCGCCACCGGCAGCGCCACCAACTTCGTCATCACCGTCACCACGCCCCAGGTCGCCGGGCAGCACACCATCCGGATCCTGCTGCCCGCCGACTACGCGCAGCACCCCGAACGGCGCTACCCGGTGCTGTACTTCCTGCACGGCGCCTCGGACAACCCGAGCGACCCGGCGCTGGCCTACCCCGCGCTGACCGCCGCGCAGTCGATGATCACCGTCATCCCGGACGGCGGCCTGCGCGGCTGGTACACCGACTGGCTCGACCAGGGCACCGCCGCCGGCGCGCAGAACTGGGAGACCTTCCACCTGAACCAGGTCCTCCCGTTCGTCGACGCCAACCTGCGCACCCGCACCGACCGCGCCCACCGGGCCGTCGGCGGCCTCTCGATGGGCGGCTTCGGCGCCCTGCACTACGCCCAGGACCGCCCCGAACTGTTCGGCCAGGTCCTCACCATGTCCGGCGCCAACGACCTGTCCACCGACGAGATGATCCTGCGCGGCGCCGTCGTCGCCATGCTGACCAACGCCGGCACGGTGCTGTGCGGCCCCAGCGACGGCCGCCCCTGCGGCTTCGACTACGGGCCCACCGTCTCCAGCGACGCCATCTTCGGCACGCCGTACCCGGTGTTCAACGCCGACTGGCGCTGGAACGCCGCCGACCCGGCCTCCCGGCTGGCCCTACTCGCCCACACCGGCATCGCCGTCTACACCGGCAACGGCAACGGCAACCCCGCCGACATGGAGTTCTGGGCCGAGGGCACCGCCAAGCGCGTCAAGGACCGCCTGGACGCCCTCAAACTGCCGTACCACTACGTCGACTACGGCGACGGCACCGGCTGGGGCGCCGACTGCCACGGCGGCCACACCGCGGGCTGCTGGGCGCAGGACCTCGTGGACTACGTCCCGCGCCTGGAGGCGGCCTTCGCCGCCGCGCCCTGAGCCCCGGCCCGTCCACTCCCTTCTCATCCCCTGACGAAAGGACACCCTCCTTGCCCGCCACCGCGACCCCCGGCCGTACGGCGCCCTGGCTGCGCCTGCTCGCGGCCTTCCTGGTGACCTGCTGCGCCGCCCTGGGCCTGGCCGCCGCTCCCGCGCACGCCGCCCCGGCCGCCGCTCCGGCCGCCGCCCCCGCCGCTCCGGCTGCGGCGGCCGCCTGTGCCTCGCCGCAGCAGTGCCTGACCATCAAGTCGCTCGGCAACGGACGCCAGCTCGACGTCCAGAACGGCAACACCGGCGACGGCGTCTACGTCGTCACCAACTCCGCGCCCGGCTACCACCAGTCCTGGCGGCTGAACGTCGACACCTCCGACTACACCTTCACCATCGTCAACAACGACACCGGCAAGTGCATCGACCTGGCCTCCTGGTTCGTCCCGGTCCTGCGCCAGCAGACCTGCGCCGGGCAGGCCAGCCAGCGCTGGTTCCTGCAGCCCGCGCCCAGCGGCGGCGACGCGTTCTTCATCCGCCACGCGGGCGACAGCACCTGCCTGGACCTGCTCAGCGGCGCCCAGTACGACGACGCCTGGACCGACCAGTACGCCTGCAACGGCACCGTCAACCAGCAGTGGGCCACCGGCTTCCCGCAGGCCGCCCGCGCCCTGGCCGTCGACCACGCCGCCAAGCAGTGCCAGAAGGACGCCTCCACCTGCTCCTGGGCCGTCCAGAGCGAGGCCCCGGCCGCGCCGCTGCCCCGGGTGTGCTCCTCCGCGGTCTGGTTCAACAACACCGCCGGCACCGTCCAGCAGACCTTCGCGGTGAACGACACCAGCGGCTGGTCGAGCACCATCGGCAGCACGCTGAGCTCCACCATCTCCGGCGGCACCCCGGGCGTGTTCACCGCGGCCGTCACGTCCTCCATCACCTTCACCAACGTCTGGAACGGCTCGCGCAGCGTCAACAACGCCGTCAACGTCACCGTCCCGACCCAGCAGTACGGCTGGGTGACGCTCGCCGAGGTCGCCCGCAAGGTGACCGGCTCCTGGACCTTCGACGCCCACGGCATCCCGTGGACCGCCGACGACACCATCACCATCCCGGTGACCTCCGACTCCAACGCCGGGCCGACCCTCTACGTCGCCAACACCAGCCCGACGTTCACCAGCTGCAGCTGACCCGCACCCGTCCTCCGTCGGCCGCCGCCCGCACTACGGGCGGCGGCCGTCCGCGTCCTCCCCGGGACCGCCGCCCTCCCGGGCCAGGGCCTCGCGCGCGGCCAGGCGTCCGGCCACCCGGAAGGAGTGCTCGCGCGAGTCGATCTCGTGCACGACGGTGAAGTGCACCACCACCGCCAGCGCCACGGTCCGTCCCGGCGCCCGCTCGGCCAGTTCCTCGCGCACCCCCTCGGCCAGCGCCGCGTGGAACAGCGCCAGGTAGTGCGGGTCGGAGTCGCCGCGCACCGTGGCGTCCGGCGCCACCTCCAGGCGTACGCCCTCCTCCCACGGCTCGAAGTCCACGGTGACGATGGCCACGTCGCAGGGGCAGCCGGTCTGGCGGACGTAGCGGGCCTGCACCCCGCGGATCGGGTGCGACGGGAAGGGCCCGGCTGCGGCGGCCACCGGGGTCAGGACCAGGTGATCTCGACGGACTCGACCACCACGTCCTGCACCGGGCGCTCGCCCTCGGTGGGGGCGGTGGCGATCGCGTCCACCACGGCCTTGGACGCCGCGTCGGCGACCTGGCCGAAGATGGTGTGCTTGCGGTTGAGGTGGGTGGGGGTGCCCACCGTGACGAAGAACTGCGAACCGTTCGTGCCCGGTCCGGAGTTGGCCATGGCCAGCAGGTACGGCTTGGTGAAGAACAGCTCCGGGTGGAACTCGTCCGCGAAGGCGTAGCCCGGACCGCCGGTGCCCGTGCCGGTCGGGTCGCCGCCCTGGATCATGAAGCCCGCGATCACCCGGTGGAAGAGCGTGCCGTCGTAGTACGGGCCGCTGCCCGGCTCGCCGGTGCACGGGTCAGTGTACTCGCGGGTGCCCTCGGCCAGCTCGACGAAGTTGCGGACCGTCTTCGGCGCGTGGAACGGGAACAGCTCCAGGCGGATCGGGCCCGCCGTCGTGTGCAGGGTGGCGAAGCGGGCGGTGGCCACGGGTGACTCCTCGGGTGCGGTGGACGCGTGGGGCGATCGGGGGGACCGGCTACGGCATCCTGGCACAGCCTCGGGGTTCGCGGCCGAACCGGGTGGAAGGATCCGCACGTGGGACGTATCGGAGGGGTACGACGGTCGTACGGAGTGAAGGGCAGGTGGCCGAGATGGTCGGTGCGGTGCTGATCGGGATCCTGGTGCTGGTCGTCGCCGGGTGCGGGTGCGTGGTGTGGGCCGACCGGGGCGGACCGGCGTGGACGCGCGTGGTCGCGACCCTCACGGTCCGCTCCGGGGAGGCGCTGCGCGTCCTCCTGCGCAACTGGCCCCGGAAGAACAACAACAGCGGCGGCGGCGGTGACTGAGGCGATGGCGGACGACGACGCGCGGCTGCGGGCCGTGTTCGAAGCGGTGCTGGCCTCCACCCTGGCCGGGCGGGGGGTGCCGGACTGCCTGGGCCTGGACATGGAGACCGGCGACGCGCTGTGGGCGATCGAGTGCGCCCGCCCGGACGTGCCGCCGGAGCTGGTCGCGGCGGCCCGGCGCGCCTTCGAGGGACAGCTGGACGGCAGCAACGCGGCCCGGGAGCGCGAGCGGATCGCCCGCCGACTGGCTGAGCGGCGCGACGGACTGACGGCTGACGGCTGACGGCTGACGGCCCGTACGGCCCGTACGGCCCGTACGGCCCGACCGCGGGCGGAGCGTCAGTCGCCCTGCCTCCACCCGCGCGTCGCGCCCGCCGGGACGTGGATAGGGTGGGCCGGTGAGCTTCCATCTCGTCGTCGGACACGGGCCCGCCGGGGCCGCCACCGCCCGCCTGCTCGCCGAACAGGGCCAGGAGGTCCGGGTCGCCACCCGCACCGGAGGCGCCGCCGCCCCGCCCGTCGAAGGCGTCGAACACCTCGCCGTCGACGCGAGCGACCCCGCCGCGCTCGCCCGGGCCGCGCACGGCGCCGCCGCCATCCACGGCTGCGCCGCGCCGCCGCTGCAACAGTGGGCCGCGCGCTGGCCCGCCCTCACCGCCTCGCTGTGCAAGGCGGCCGAGGACAGCGGCGCGGTGCTCGTCATGCTCGGCAACCTGTACGGCTACGGGCCGCAGCCCGACCCCACCCGCCCCCTGACCGAGGACCTGCCGCTCGCCGCGACCGGCCCCAAGGGGCGGGTCCGGGCGGCCGCCTGGGAGCAGGCGCGGGCGCTGCACGAGGCCGGGCGAATCCGGGCGGTGGAGGTCCGCGCCTCCGACTTCTTCGGCCCCGGCGTCACCGACGGCGGCCACCTGGCCTCGCGCGCCATGCCGGGCCTGCTCAAGGGCCGCCCCGTCGCCGTCCTCGGCGACCCGGACGCCCCGCACAGCTGGACCTACCTGCCGGACGTGGCACGGGCGTTGGCCGAGGTCGCGGGCGACGAACGGGCCTGGGGCCGGGCCTGGCACGTGCCCACCGCCCCCGCCGCGTCGGTGCGCGCGATGGCCGGACACCTGGCCGCCGAGGCCGGCACCGCCCCCGTCGCGGTGCGCCGCCTGTCCCCCGTCCTGCTGGGCGCGGCCGGCCTGTTCTCCCCCCTGCTGCGCGAACTGCGCGAGACCCGCTACCAGTTCGACCGCCCCTTCGTCATGGACTCCGCCGACTACGAGGCGCACTTCACCGTCCGGGCGACGCCGCTGGAGGAGCAGGTCGAGGCGACCGTGTCGTGGTGGCGCGAGCGACTGGGGTCCTGACGGTCGGTCAGTGCTTGAGCGAGTCGGCGCCGCGGTAGCCGCCCGGCACACCGTCGATCAGGATCGCGTCGGCGACCATGTGCCGGGTGCGCAGCGGCAGGATCTCCTGGTAGGCGGGCGACTGCCACCAGGCGCGGGCCCGCTCCCGGTCCGGGAACTCGATGACGATCGTCCCGCCCGTCCCCCAACGGCCCTCCACCGTCTCGTACGCGCCGCCGTGGACGATGAAGCGCCCGTCGAAGGGGTCGAGGGTGGCGTCGATGCGCTCCAGGTACTCGACGATGTCGGGGCCGAACTCGACCGAGTGGACCTGGGCGATCGCGTAGGCGGTCATGACTGCTCCTGAGGGGTTCGTCGCGGCTGCGGGCCGCGTTTCCTGCTGACGTCTCCGACAGTAGGACGCGGCCGGTGCCGGCCGAATCAGTCACGTATCGGTAGGGGTACTGGCGGGGGTGCCGGTCCTGACACCTCGTGTAGCATCCGCGCAGCTCAAAGGCGTGATGACCATACGGACGGATGAGGAAGCATGCGGAAGACGGCCGACGGCTGCCCCGGAGACAGAGCCGAGGACGACAAGACGACGCGGCGTCGGCGAACCCTCGCCGTGGCGGCCGGGGTGTGCGTACTGGGCGCGGCCGGCATCGGCGGGACACTCCTGCTGACAGGGTCGCCGGCCCCGGCGACGCCCGGCCCCGCGGCCACCTCGACCCCCTCCCCCTCCGCTTCCCCGTCGGCCGAGGCACCGGCACCGGCACCGGCACCGGCACCGGCCGAGACGCCCGCGGCTGCACCGGCGACGGACGGACCCGGGGCCGGGGCCGAAGCCACCGCCATGCCCGAGGCCCCAGCCACCACCCAGCCGACCCGGTCCCGCCCCACGGCCACCCCGGCCCCGGCATCACCTACCCGGAAGCAGCCGGCGGCCCCCGCCGCCAAACCCTCACCCGACTGGACCATCCCGCCCAGACCGGTGCCCACCCTGCCGCCCGTCCCCACCTCCTGCCCGCCCGGACAGGCCGCCTCCTGGGACGGCTGCCACCCGCTCCCCCCGGCCATCCCCCTCGGCCCGACCAACCCACCCGCCACACCACGCTGAACCACCCACGGCCGGAAGAGCTTCGGCCGCACCGCCCGGTCCGCGCCCCGAACAGCCAGGGGTGCCCCGCCCGGCGCGATCGCCGGGCGGGGCACCCCTGGTGTCAGGTCAGCCGGCGGGGAACTCGCCGCCCTTGACCCCGAGGAGCGAGGACCAGGCATCGGCGGGGAAGAGCAGGACGGGACCATCGGGGTCCCTGGAGTCACGCACCGGCACGACACCGGTCACACCACTGGCGATCTCGACACATTCGCTCTGTGCACCAGAGAACGAGGACTTCCGCCAGTTGATCTCCGGGCCGGGGACCGGCACACAGGCGGCGATCTCGACGCAGTTACCACCCTGACCGCTGTAACTGCTCCTGCGCCACGAATCGTTGCCGAAGTCCGATGCGAGCATGCCCCACCCTCCGATGGCCGACGGCGGCACAGCTACCGCCGCACCCGAACATTCCTGCCGAGACCCGTCTACCCGCCCGCGAGCTCGCCGGCCTTCACACCGCCGACGAAGGCAGCCCACGCCTCGGCGGTGAACCGGAGGGTCGGACCGCTCGGATCCTTCGAGTCCCGGACGGCCATTCCACCCGGCACCGCTCGGCCGGTCTCCACGCACTCGTTCGCCTGGGCGCTGTAGCTGCTCTTGTACCAACCCCGGGCGCCACTCTCCGGCACAGTCACGCGTTCACACCTCTTCTGATCTCATCGTCATGTCGCCGCAGCGATGGCCGCGATCATATCCAGCGACTCCTTGGGGTTCAGAGCAGCTGATCGCAAATACTCGAAGACCAGTCCATAGCCATCCAGTTCGCCCTGCTGCTCCAGATAGTGGCTGCTTGTCAGTGTCTCCAGGAACACGGCTCCGGCGGTAGGCGAGTCGGAGAAGCCGTACATCACGAAGGCGCCGCACGCGCCGGCAGTCGCGCCGACGTCCAACGGCACCACTTGCAAGGTGACGTTGGGCAGCTGCGCCATGTCCGTCAAGTGCTGCAGCTGCTCCCGGTGCACCTCCGTCCCTCCCACCGGGCACCTGAGCGCGGGCTCCCAGATGATCGCCCAGAACCGGGCCGGATCCGGCTTCGCGAGGACTTCCTTGCGCTCCATCCGGATCTCGACCAACTGATCGATGCGCTCCGGTCGCACCGCAGCCGGATTGGCTTCCAGTAGCGCCCGGGCGTAGCCCTTCGTCTGCAACAAGCCGGGGATCACCATGGTCTGCCACATGCGGATGTACCGGGCGTCGTCTTCCAGCCCGAGAACATCGACGTAGGCAGAGGGGATCGTGTCACCGTAGTCGTGCCACCATCCGCGCTTCTTGCTGTCCCTCGCCAGCCCCTCCAGAGCGTCGCGCTCCTTGCCGGCCACCCCGTACAGGTCCAGCAGGATCCCGAGGTCCAGTCGGCGAACGCCGGACGCGCCGGTCTCTATGCGGCTGATCTTGGCGCGGGAGCAGGCAAGGGCCTGCGCCGCGTCATCCGTCCCCTTGTTCACGGCTTCGCGGAGACGGCGGAGCTCCGACCCGAGTCGGCGGGCGCGGACGGTCGGCTTCGGTTCATCGGCCATGCGCAAGTCCTCTCACCTGACGTGCCCAGTCTGCCTTGTGACGATTCGTCAATCCAGCGTAGCGGTATCTGCATCGTTGCAGTTGTTCGCTTGCAGGTTGCGCCAATACAGGTGCATGCTACTCAACGTAGTGAGCACTGCCACACAAAGTGATCATGGCGGGCTCATCACCCGGGCATTCCCATGCCTTCCTCGGCCGTCTTCACCCCGCACACTCCGGAGGTGGCTCCGCCATGCCTGAAACCGACTCGCCCTCCCCCGCCCCCACCGAGAAGGCCTGCCGGCTGCCCCGGCGCCCGACCTCGCCCGGGGTCGCCCGTCAGCTGCTCCGCGACTTCCTCGCCCCCTTCCCGGTCGGGGAACTCCTCCTCCCGACCGGCGAGTTGCTCGTCAGCGAGCTGGTCACCAACGCCGTCCAGCACACCCGCGTCCCGCGCGACCGGCTGATCCACGTCCGCTTCCGCCTCGCCCCGGACGGCACCCTCCGCATCGAGGTGCACGACGCCGACAGCGAGAAGCCCGCGCTGCGCGACGCGCCCGTCTGCGCCGAGACCGGCCGGGGCCTGCTCCTCGTCCACGAGTCGGCCCGGAGCTGGGGCTGTTCGCCGCGCGAGGGCGGTGTCGGCAAGTTCGTCTGGTGCCACATCACCCCCGAGGGGGCCGCCGCGTGACCACCGTCGTCCGGGCCGGAATCACCGGCATCATGGCGCCCGCCCTCTTCCCCGGGCTCGACCACGCCCTGCCGGTCCTGTGGGAACACGTCCGCAGACTCCCCGTCCGGGAGGCCCCACCGGGACTTCATCCGGATCTGCATCGGCCCCGGCGGCGGCCAGGGCGTCGCCCGCTGCCTCGCCCGGGGCGGCAGCTGGAGCACCACCCTCTACGTCGGCGACATGACCGACTGGACCGCCCACCCGATCACCATCACCACCCACGGCTCCTGAACACCCCGTCCCCGCCCGGCGCGCACGCCGGGCGGGGATGGAAAGCCGGGTCCGCCGCTACTCGGGGCGCCAGCGGACGAAGCGGGGTGGCCGATCGTGGCGTCCACAACGGGTGTACTGCCGCAGGTCGCCGATAGCGGCTGCGGCCCATGGCTATTCCACCCAGTTCCAGTCACCTTGGAAGCGCCATAGCGGCTCGTCGGGACTGCGCGGCGCGACGTCGTCCGCATAGGCGTAGGTGCCGTCGAGAACGGCGAGGAGGAAGGCCGCGAATCCGCCGTCGAAGCGGTCCCACTCCTCCAGGCTCCGGTAGAACGCCACCACCGGCCAGGCATCGGGGTCATCGCCCTCGGTCAGCCAGAAGAACTGGTCCGCGTTGAGGTTGGACCCCCAGGAAAGCAGACCGCCAGGCTCGGGGTGGACGGGATACGGGCAGTCCTCGTCGGCGGCCAGTTCTGCAGCGATCCCGTCCGTGGTCCTACGCACGAAGCCCGGGAAGCCGACGATCGACCCACCACCATAGGAACGCAGAGTCGGCACCGGAACGGAGAGCTCGCCGTTGATCCGCACGCCTCCGTAGCGATCCACGAACTCCCGGTAGTCAGACGGGAACGCGAATCCCACCTCCCCGGCGGACCGCTCCCACGGCGTTACGGCCGGCCGTTGCGTCGGCTCACCGAGCATCCGAGACAGGCGTTCAAGTTCCATGCTCATGTTCCATCCAATGGTCCGAGGCGGTCAGTTTCCCAGGCTGACTGCCTGATTTCGGTCATTGAGGCGGGCATTGTCCACGTAGGTGTACTCCATCATGTCAGGCACGCCCTTCCGGAATTGGCTGTATGCGGCCAGGGAGAACCCGTAGGGAATCGTGCTGGCAGACATGTTGTAGAGGGTGTAATCGACGATCTGCCCCTCCCGCATGACGTCCCCAACATGCTTCTCGAACTCGCGGAAGCTTCCGTAGTGCCCCCGTGTTCGTTCCCTTCTGGAAGCACGGAGCCAGGTTTCGCTCGTCCGTCCCGCTCCCCCGAACTCGCGAGCGATGACTCCGGCTGGGGCCGGAGGCGGCCGCGATGACGGTCGGGGCGACGTTCTGCTGGGTCGCCAGCATCGCCTGGAGATCGGCGGAGCTGTAGGAGGCCGCGATGGGAACCGGGCACCAGGAGTGACGGCGTCGGGGCTCCGTGCCCGGCTAGGCTCGGGCGCGGCGGGGTCTCCTTCTGGGAAGCGGGTGTGCGCATGCTCGGGTACGACGCGGACGGGTTCGTGCGGGACGGGGTGGCGCACCGGGTGGTGGCCGGGGCGGTGCACTACTTCCGTATCCACCCCGATCTGTGGGAGGACCGGCTGCGGCGGGTGCGGGCGCTGGGGGTGAACACGGTGGACACCTATGTGCCGTGGAACTTCCACGAAATGCCCGACGGCCGGGTGGACTTCACCGGCTGGCGCGACGTGTCCCGGTTCGTGCGGCTGGCCGGCGGCATGGGGCTGGACGTGATCCTGCGCCCCGGCCCGTACATCTGCGCGGAGTGGGAGTTCGGCGGGCTGCCGGCCCGGCTGCTGGCGGTGGACGGGCTGCGGCTGCGCTGCGCGGACCCGGCGTACCTGGCCGAGGTGGACGGCTGGTTCGACGCGCTGGTGCCCGAGGTGCTGCCACTGCTGGCGAGCCGGGGAGGGCCGGTGGTGGCGGTGCAGGTGGAGAACGAGTACGGCAGCTACGGCGACGACACCGCGTACCTGCGGCACCTGCGCGACGGACTGGTGGGGCGCGGCGTGGACTGCCTGCTGTTCACCACCGACGGCGCCCACGACACCATGCAGCAGGGCGGCGCCCTGCCCGGGCACCTGGCCACCGTGACCTTCGGTTCGCGCGCCCCCGAGCGCCTGGCGGTGCTGCGCCGCCACCAGCCCGAAGGGCCGCTGACCGCCATGGAGTTCTGGATCGGCTGGTTCGACCAGTGGGGTCTGCCCCACCATGTGCGCGACGCCAAGGAGACCGCGGCCTCGCTGGACGAGCTGCTGGCCACCGGCGCCTCCGTCAGCCTCTACATGGCGCACGGCGGCACCAACTTCGGCCTGTGGTCGGGCGCCAACCACGCCGGCGCGCACCCGCTGGACGCCGGGTACGAGCCGACGGTCACCAGTTACGACTACGACGCGCCGATCGGCGAGGCCGGCGAGCTGACGGAGAAGTTCCACGCGCTGCGGGAGGTCATCGGCCGCCACGTCGGGCTGCCGGACGGCGAACTGCCCGCCCCCGCGCCCCGGGTGGCGCCGCAGCGCCTGGAGCGGGCGCAGGGGCGGGCGGCGCTGCTGGCGGAGCTGGACGCGCTGTCGCAGCCGGTGGAGCGGGCCGCGCCGCTGCCCATGGAGCTGCTCGGGCAGTCCCTGGGCCTGATCCACTACCGTACCCGGGTGCCCGGTCCGCGCCCCGAACTGCCTTTGCGCATCGACGGGTTGGCCGACCGGGCGCAGGTCTTCGCGGACGGGCGCCCGCTGGGCGTCCTCGACCGCAACTCCCCCGGCGCGACGCTGGCGCTGGCCACCGGGGAGGACGGCGTCACCCTGGACATCCTGGTCGAGGCGCTGGGCCGGGTGAACTACGGGCCGAACATGGACGACCGCAAGGGCATCACGCGCGGCGTCTCGCACGGCGGCCAGCGGCTGTTCGGCTGGCTGATCCGGCCGCTGCCGCTGACGGACCTGTCCGCGCTGCGCTTCACCCCCGACGGCGACGCACCGGACGGCGAGCCGGTGTTCCATCGCTTCGCCGCCGAACTGCCCTCCCCCGCCGACGCGTTCGTCGCCCTGCCCGGCTGGGGGCGCGGACTGCTGTGGCTCAACGGCTTCCTGCTCGGCCGCTACAGTGCCGCCGGCCCCCAGCGCACCCTCTACGCCCCGGCGCCGCTGTGGCGGGCGGGCGGCAACGAGCTGGTCGTGCTGGAGCTCGAACGCCACGGCGAGGCCCTGGAGTTGCGCGACCAGCCCGACCTCGGGCCGACCGCGGCGGCCCCCAGCGCCGAGTACTGAACCCAGCGGCGCGCCCCCCGCCCGTCAGTCCCACCAGAAGGACCACTGGTGGGCGCCCACCAGCTGCTCGGCGTAATCGGTGAGGCTGCCGGTGCCCTGGAAGACCAGGTCGGGGCAGAGCGAGGTGTGCTCGGCGGCGAGCGGGAGCGCCTCGGCGAGCGTGGCGGGCGGCACGGGGACGCTCAGTTCCAGGGTGTCGAAGCCGGCTTCGACGACCCGGGCGCCGAAGCGGCGCTCCCAGTCGGCGAGCACGGCGGCGATCTTGGCGATGTCGGCGTGGTTCGTCGGGCCGTTCCAGCCGCACACCGCCAGCGCCTCGGCGCCGCCGCCGGCCCGCACGAGCCCCAGGCGGACGTCCTTGACGCACTGCAGCACGTCGGCCAGCTCTTGAGCCTCGCTGCCGGCCGCCCCCTCCGGCACGTCGGCGGCGGGGGCGGTGCCGGGCCAGGTGAGGCCGTACGGGGCCAGGGCCTCGGCCAGGTCCTCGTCGTCCCCGTAGCCGTCGTCCTCCCCGTCCTCGCTTCCCGTCTCCCACCAGCTGCCCAGCAGCGCGGCGGGGTCGTACAGCTCGGGTATCGCGGCGTCGGTGGGGTACAGCTCGCCGGTCAGCCAGGGCCGGTAGTCGGCGTCGCTGTGGTCCAGCGGGCTGAGCAGCAGCGGCCACAGCCCGCTTCGCGGGTGCGCGCGGTGCAGCTGCGCCCACAGCCCGGCGGGGGCGGGGGCGTCGCTGATCCACAGCAGCGGCTCCCGGCCGTCGTCGGCGTGGACGAGGCGGCCGGGCGGCAGGGGGACGGTCAGGTCGGCGAGGGCGGCGGCGAGGTCCGGGTGCGGCGTCATGGCGCCCACCGTAGGAGCGGGCACCGACAGACCGGGCGGGGCCCGGGCGATCGAGGGCTCCGCCGGGGACGAGCCGCCCCTGGACGTGTTCTTGCGCTACCTCGACGAGTGGCGCGCAAGCACGGCAGCCGAGCCGCAGGCCTGACACCCCAAGCGGAGGGCCGGCCTCCCCGTCCTGGGACAGGAAGGCCGGCCCTCCGCTCGCCGGGCGCCGGACCGCGACCACTCGGTCACGATCACGCACACCGAAAGGCGCTGCCGTTACGGGCAGTTGCCGACCAGGCCGGCGAGGCTGCTGTAGTCCGGGCTCTGCGACAGCGCCGATGCCGACACGACCGCGAGCGTGGCCGCGGCGAACGCCAGCGCAATCACGGCGCCGATACGCTTCCTGATCTTCATCCTGATGATCCCCCTGTTCGAACCGGCGATACTTCCTCGCCGGGTGACAACCGACACGGACCGCGACCACTCGGTCACGATCACGCACACCGAAAGGCGCTGCCGTTACGGGCAGTTGCCGACCAGGCCGGCGAGGCTGCTGTAAGCCGGGCTCTGCGACAGCGCCGACGCCGACACGACCGCGAGCGTGGTCGCGGCGAACGCCAGCGCGATGACCGCCCCGATGCGCTTCCTGATGTTCATTGCGGAATCCCCCTGTTCCGACCGGCGGTGCTTCTCCGCCAGTCGGCCGATATTGTGCCGTCGCGAGGTACCGCACGCAACAGGCGTCACACATCTCGATCAGGCGGCGCCGGACGCCGCGTGCTCAGGCCCAGGGCAGTTCCGAGCGGGTGCGCCAGTACGCCTCGGCCGGCTCGGCCATGCCGTCGAGGGCCGCGAGGTCCTGCGGGGTCGGCCGGGCGTCGGCGGCGGTGAGGTTGGAGGCGAGCTGGTCGAGGGTGGCGGCGCCGGACAGGACGACGTCGGCCCAGGGCTGGGCGGCGGCCGCGGCGAGGGCGAGGGCGTCGGGGGTGGTGGCGGTGCGGTCGGCGAGGGTGCGCAGGGCGGCGGTGTCGGGGCCGGTGGCGTTGCGCCCGGCGAGGCGGCCGTTGGCCATGCCTTCCTTGACCACGACGAGCCAGCCGGCCGCGTGGGCTTCGGCGAGGGCGGGGGCGGCGGAGGTTTCCAGCAGGTTCCAGGTGGCCTGGACGGCGGTGAACAGCGGGCGGCCGGCCACGGTGACGGCGAGGGCTTCGCGGATGGTGTCGCCCTGGGCGGGGCCGCTGGTGGACAGGCCCACCCGTACGCCGTCGGCGGCGAGTGCGGCCAGCCGCTCGTGCAGGGCGGGGTCGGTGAGGGCGGGGCTGCCGGGGACGACGGAGTGGACGAGGTAGACGTCGAGGCGGTCGCCGAGCAGGGCGCGGGTCTCGCGGACCTGGCGGTCGAACACCGCCGTCGAGTGCTCCTTGACCTCGTGCGCGGCGACCCCACTGGCCTGCCAGCCCGCCGTGTAGGTGTAGCCCCACTTGCTGCCGACCGTCACCTCGGCCGCCGCCTCGGGGTGTTCGTCCAGCCACTGGGCGAGGAACTCCTCGGCGCGGCCGTAGGAGCGGGCGGTGTCGAGGTAGCGCACCCCGGCGGCGTACGCGGCGTCGAGCAGGGCGTGGGTGCGCTCGCGCAGCGCCTCGACGGTGCGTTCGGCGGGCAGGTCCGCGTCGCGTCCGAGGGTGATGTAGCCGGGCCGGCCGACGGCGGCGGTGCCCAGTCCCAGGCGCGCGGGCTGCGGACGGGCGGCCTGCGGATGGGCGGGGGCTCCGGCGGTGGGGTCGGTCGGCATGGCGTGGTCTCCTCGGGCGCGACGGGGTTCTCACCTGGGACTTTAGCCGTGCCCGATCATCCGACGGCGGTCACGTCGCTACCCGCCGCACGGGCACGGGGCCGGGCAGCGGGCCGAGGGTCTGCTCCAGGCGCAGTACGAAGTTGACGTAGTCCAGCTGCTTGCCCGGCCAGTGGCAGTCGTTGCTGGTGAGCAACTGGCTGCGGACGCCGTCGCGTTCGGTGACCGGCCCGGGGGTGGTGCGCAGGTTCGGCCGCCAGCCGCGCCCCGACGGGTGGTGTTCCAGGGCGAGCGTCCAGCTCTCGCCGTCCATCTGCAGTGCCGCGCCGACCCGCCCGGCCAGCACCCGGGAGCCGTGCGGGCCGCGTACGACCGCCCGCTGGTCGAAGTCGGCGCTGCGCCCGACCACCGTGATCCGCCATGCGCCGTGGTACCTGAGCATGCCCGCCTCCTGACGCCGGACGGGCGCCCCCTCCGGCGGGCGGCGCCCGTCCACGTCTACGGCCCGGGGCCGCCCGCCGGCTCATCCGCGCGCCCGCCGGCTCATCCGCGCGCGCACCGATCGCGTCGCCCGGTCAGCGGCCGGCGGCGGCCAGGGCGCGGAGCTGGACGTGGACGGCGGCGGGTTCGGTGCCGGTGAGGGCGGCGACCTGTGCGGCGGTCAGGTCGAGGACCAGGTGCAGCAGCAGGACGTCCTGTTGCGTGGCGGTGAGGTGGGCGACCGGGCCGAACGGCCGCGGCCCGGCCAGGGTGCGGACCCGGCGGCGCACCGCCTGCCAGGCGCAGGCGGCCGGGCTCGCGGTGGCCAGGGCGTCGAGCCAGTGGCCGCCGAGTTCTTCGAAGGCGTCGCGCACGACCAGTCGGGCGTCGGCGGCCGGCAGGAGCAGGGCGGTGTAGTCGAGGTAGTGGCGCAGGTGGAGGTCGTGCAGCGCCCACAGGCCCAGGGTCGGTCCGGGGGCGGCCGGTTTGCGTGGTGGTGTCGGCATGGTGGTGTCCCGGGGTGGCGCGGGTGGGTGCTGGTCCGCGGACGGGGCGCGGGGTGCGCTCCGTCCGCGGACCCGGTCACACGGGCACCGGCGGGTTGTCGTCGGTGCCTTCGCGGCTCGCCGCGGCGCGCGGGCCGGAGCCAGGGCCAGGGCCAGGACCGGGGCCAGGGCCGGGGCCTGGGTCGTCGGGCCGTTCGGCGGCGAGGCTGTTGCGCAGCGTCACCCACAGCCGGAACAGGATCTCCGTCGAGGTGCCGCCGCTGGAGGACTGCATGGCCCGGGCGAACTCGCTGTGGTGCAGGCGGGAGTTGACCGGGACGGGCATGCGGGCGTTGTGCGTCCGCTCCCAGGCCGCCGCCCACAGCGCGCGGCGGACCTCCCTGACCTCGCAGGCCTCCATGTAGGCGAGGAACACGGGTTTGTGCAGCGGGGCCTCGCCCTTGAGGACGAGGGCCAGCGTGCTGGCGGGCAGGCGTCTGCCCTTGACGCGGGCCCGGCGGTCCAGTTCCCGCAGGGAGGGCCAGTCGGCCTTGCGCCGCATCTCGTGCATGGCCGAGCGCAGGTCGGCGAAGGAGTCGACCTGCTCGGGGTCGACCCGTCGGGGTGCCCGCGGTCGCCGGCTTCCCGAGGGGCGGGGCACGTGGGCCCAGTAGTTGGCGTGGGCCCACTTGCGCCGGGCGGTCTTGAGGTCGCCGCCGCATTCGCGGGCGACGGCCTCGACGACCTTCCAGCTCGGTACGGAGCGACCGCCGGCGGCCCGTTGCAGGGTGGTGGCGTGGTAGTTGGTCCGACCGGCGAGCTGACGGTACGTCAGGTCGGCTTGTTCGCGCTGCTCGCGCAGCCATGCGGCCAGCCGGCCCAGTGCCGGCTCGGTCGCCTCGATCGGTTTCTCTCGGCGTCCCATCGCAGGCGGGCGCTTTCCGCTAGGCCCGCTCCCGTCGCCGTCCGGCGGCCAGCAGCCAGCCTCCGGTGGCCAGTTCGAGCGCCGCTCCGGCGGACATGCCGGTCGCGACCAGCGCGGCCGCCAGGACGACCGTCACCACGACCACGACGACGACCGAGGCCGGTTCGCCGAGCGCGGGCGGCCGGGGCAGGCGCGGGCGGCGCGCGGGTTCCGGGGCGCCGGTCGCGCAGTGGATGCGGGCACGGCTGTTCCGTTTCCTCGCCATCGAGGAACCTCCCATATCACTGTTCACTCCAAGGGACGGGCACTTCGCGCGGTTGGCGTCGCTCGGGTGCCCGGTGGCGTAACACTCTGTCAGGCATACGGGTGATTCCCAATCGGTTCGGTGAACATCGCACGGATTGATGCGCCGCGGTCCCGGCCCCCGCCCGCAATCTTCGGAACGCCCTACCAGAAAGGGGCAGTTCAGTGATTCGAAACCGAATGTTGATGCGCCTTTGTGCAGCGTCCGCTTGTAAGCCGTCCTGGCCGGATGTGACGATGTGCAGCGGCGTCACCCGGACCTGCGGGTCCGGACCCGGGGGCGCTGTTCACTCCAACATCTCGGGAACATCGGCAACGGGCCGTGTTGGCGCATGGGCCCGCCCGGACAGCAGAGACCGCCCGGCCTTCGGTGGCCCGAGGCGGTCTCTCTGCGTTCCCGGCTTCCCGGCAGCCGGCCCGGGGCCGGCCGCGCTGCGCAGGAAGTCGACCCCGCCGACTTCCTGCGCGACGGCGGACCGACGGACGCCGAAGCCGTCAGGGGGCGGGCGCGGGCGGCTCGCCGGCGGGCGCGGGCGGCTCCGCGGCGGGGGCGCCGAGGCCGCCCCGCACCATGCCGTGGTACTCGCGCAGGGTGCCGAGCTTCTCGCTTCCCCACATCACGGCAGGCCCGATGAGGGCGGTGAGCGCGGCCGGCGCGGTCACCGAGGCGGGGAGGTCGGCGGCCGTCGCGACGCCCACAATGACCACCGCCGCGACACTGCCCGCCAGGACGACCGCGCGGTCGTGCCGGCCCTCCCGGGCGGTGACCAACTCGGCCAGCACCTCGGGGAGGTCCGCCTCGTCCAGCAATCCCATCCACCGGCCCTGCACCGACCGGTCGAGCAGGGTGGCGACCAGCCGGGCCAGCCCGGGCACCGCCTGCGGCCCGTCCCGCAGGGCATTCGACATCTCCCGCTCCAGGGCCTGCTGCACCCCGGCGATGTGCGGACGCAGGGCGTTGCGCCGCTGCTCTCGGTCGACGCCGTACATGGCGAACCAGCCCAGCCGGTTGGTGTGGCGGTGGACGTGCCGGTCGAGTTCCAGCAGCGGGAGCGTCCCGGCGGCGGCCTCACTGCACTTCCTGAGGAGCCGCGCGAGGTCGACGGCCGAGGTGACCGGAAGGCTCTCGCCGACCCGCCGCCGGTAGAGGAGCATCGAACGGTAGACCCACA